>NZ_JAVBXR010000097.1 GCF_030824455.1 Desulfobulbus sp. | reverse complement strand
CGGCCGGGGCAACAGCGAATGCGCTCCAGGTCGTTGCGGCGGCGGGACGGTTTACAGCTGCTTGTCTTCGGGATAGTTGGAATTGAAGGTGTAGGAGGCCACCGTGCCGTTGGCGTCGAAACGCACCACCAGATCGCGGCTGAGGGTGTCGCTCACTCCGTATTTGTAGGTGCCGTAGCTCCAGGTCTGGCGGCCGTCTTCCACCCCGGTGCGCCAGGGTGGGCCGAACATGTCGGCGATCTGGGCGCGGGTGGTTTTGTGAAGCTGAATCTGCGGCACCATGTGGACGTTGAAATCCTTGCCGGCGCTGACGCAGCCGACCAGCAGCAGGCCGCAGAGCAAAGGCAGCAGGGGCCGCAGGGTGGTGTGAAGCAATCGCATGGGGGTGTGTTCTCCGGATGTTCGTTGTTGTTTGCGCCGTGGCCGGTTCAGGCCTTGGCGTTTTCCTTGTTGAGCAGGGCCTTTTGCGCCGCCAGTTCCACTTTTTCGAGCAGTTCCAGCACGTCGATGGGCTTGAGGCAGTAGTCAAAGGCCCCGCCCTGCATGCCCTCAATGCCCGATTTTACCGAGGCGTGCCCGGTGAGGATGATCACCTCCACCAGCGGCCACCGTTCCTTGACCTTCTTCAGGCACTGGATGCCGTCGAGGCCCGGCATGCTCACATCCATGATGATCACGTCAACGGGCTGGGTTTCCAGGGTTTCCAGGGCGGCGGCGCAGCAGTCGGCCAGACTGAGCTGGATGCCCATCCGGGTCAGCCGCTTGAGGATGATCTCCTTGAAATCCGGTTCGTCGTCCACCAGCAGGAGATGGATTTTCAGGGCTGCTTCGAGTTTGAAAGCACGTTCATTTGTCATTGCTCAACATTTCCTCAATTTCTTGGATGAATTTTTGGCGATAGCGTTGGCATTGTTGGGGGTCGGCCATGACCATGTCGATCTGTCGGGTGTGGATGATCAAATATCCCAGCACCTTCAGTCGCCCAAAAAGAAAAGATTGCTTCCGTTTTTCCACCCGGGCGTTGAGCGCGTCGCCGGTCAACTCCACACGAAAATCAAAGCGCGCCAAAATTTCGGCCAGCAGCTCGATGCGTCCGACGCGGCGGGACTCGTCGGCCGCCCCGCCTTTGAAGCGGAAGGTGACGTACCGTTCGGTGCGCAGGCTGCTGATAAACGCCTCAATCATAGCATAGTGGTAGCCGAGCCGCACACTCAGATTGCAATAATTGCGAGACACCAAAAAATAATTTTTCTGGTTCATGTTCGAGGCCACGGCCGGATCAAGCCCCGGATTCATGGTCGATTGGAGGAAAATCGCTCCCATGCCGCGCATGCTCACCGACGGCGGCCCTTCCCAGGGATAGGCGTGCATGCCCTGCCAGATGGCGATCATCGGCGTCGACACCACCTCGGTGACGTTGATGAATTTGTTGACCGGATCGAATTCCGGGGCAAAGCCGTCGGAGAGGTTGATCACCCACCACTCCAGCGGCATGTTGTCCACCAGCCGTTTGGCCGCGCCCTGGGCAAAGTGGTATCGCTTGCCGAAATCGAACATCTCGATCACCGATTTCTCATGGCAAAAGCGGGTGAGGTCGTGCATGGTTTCACACAGGGCCGCCCTGAAGTAGGGCGAGGCTGGATCGGTCAGGTTGAGCGGCGTGATCAGTTTGAGCACCTCGGTCAGGGTCTGCTGCACCGGGCTGCCGTCCATGGGGTTGGGCCGTTTGCCCTGCTGTTCGAGCAATTCCTCGATTCGGCCCCGGTAGACGGCGCGGTTGGCGGCGTCGACCGTGATCGTCTCGCCGTTGACAAGCTTGTGGGTGGCCTGATCCAGCGACAGCAGCGAGGGCAAGCCAAATTCACGGGAGATGGTGGCCAAGTGGCCGGCCTCGCTGCCGGTTTCCGCGACCAGGGCGGCGGCGCGCTTCAACAGCGGCGCCCATTCGGGCAGGGGATGCTCAACCACCAGCACCGCTTTCTTGGGGAACTGCACCATGTCTTCATTGGTGCGGACGATGAACACCGGGCCGCTGCCGGCGCCGGGGCAGCCGGTGACGCCGCCGTGGAGCAGCAGCCGGTCGTCCTCAAAAATAACGCCCTCTTCGGCGCCTGCTGCGAGCAGATGCACCGAGATCGGCCGGCTCTGGAGCACATAGATGGTCCCGGTCGGATCAATCGACCATTCGATGTCCTGCGGCGAGCCGAAGTGGCGCTCAAGTTTCATGCTGATTTGGGCCAGTTCCACGGCCTGTTGGTCGCTGAGCGGGGCGCCGGCGTCGTCGGCGTCAAGCGCCTTGTCGACAATCCGGTGCGGGGCCATGCGCTCGACGGTGTAATGGTTGGTTTTCTTGGTGCCGTCGACAATGCCCTTGGCGCTGCCGGCGGAGAAGAAAACGTCAAGCGTGCCGATCCGGCCGCCGATGGAACGGGAATAGCAAATGCCGCTGACCGTGGCCTCAATCATCGCCAGGCAACCGACGCACATGATGATGTCCTCGTGGCGGTAGCCCTTGGCCAGGCGGTAGGTCATGGCCCGGGTGGAATACTTGGAGGCGAGCACGGTTTTGTAGGCCTGGATCAGGTGGTCGCGGTCAACAAAGAGTTCGGTGTGATAGAGGCCGGCAAAGGAGGCGCGGCCAAGATCCTCGCCGAGCGCGCTGGAACGCGCCGCCACCTTGACGTCGTGGTCGGTCATTTCCAGCAGTTGATCAAACTGATAGCAGAGTTGCCGCTCCAGTTCGGCCGGCAGCGGGCTGTTGATGATCAGTTGCTGCACCTCTTCGCTTCGGCGCAGCATGTCTTCGATGTCGTGCGCGTCGGTCTGCTGGAAGATGCGGTTGATCGCCGGGTACATGTTGTTTTCCAGATAAAACAGACGGCTGGCCGAGGCGGTGACCGCAAAGCCGGGCGGGATGTTGATGCCGGACAGGGAGCCGGCCTCGCCGAGATTGGCCATTTTTTCGCCGGTCTGTTCGACCATGCTGCGGTTGACCCGGGTGATGGGGATGAACCAGTCCCCCTCCACGGGGATAATCTCTTTGTCGATCACCGCATCAATCTGCTCCTGGATGCGGCTGAAGGATTTTTCCAAGTTGAGGTAGCGGCCGTCCCCCATCTTGCGCAGATTCTGAATCATTTTGAAGATGTTGACGGTCACCACCGTCGATTTGGAGCGGATGAAGGTCATGGAAAAGGTGCGGCCGTCACGCAGGGCGGTCTCCAGTTCCGACATGGCCTCCAGGGCGTTGTTGTTGGCGGTCAAGAGTTCACGGAAACAGCGGTACTTGGTGGTGAAAAGACGCTGCAGCTCGTCCGCGCTCAGGGTGGGCAGGATGTAAATGCCCAAGGCCTCTTTGATGCCGCTCCACAGTTTTTGTATCATCGCCGTCCCTAAAAAAAATGCTGCAGCAGAGTTCCCCCTACTGCAGCATCGTCTGAAAGAGCAATTAAATGATCAATGCTCCAACTTGATCCCCATGCCTTCAAAGAGGAACAACAAACCAAAACCGTACCACATGGTGTAGATCACGTAGAAGGCAAGGGCGGCAATCAACATAAACATCTCCGCTTTTACCGACTTCGCCTCGACCTTGTAGTAATTATACGCTGGTTCGATGGCCTTGGTCATGCAGTTTTTCACCAGCTTGGCCTGGTCGAACTGCTTGGTCTTGGTCAAATCCTTTTCCATGGCGGTCAGGGCCAGATACCAGGCGTTGAGGGCCAAACGCTCGTCAATGCCGTACTTGGCGGCAATGGCTGCGCCGTCGTTGTGGTACATCAGGTCGGCGTCCTTGAGCATCACGGTCAGCATGGCGCCGAAATCGCCCTTGACGCTCACCTTGACGTCCTCCACCTTGGCGGCAAAGCCGTTGACGGTGAACAGTTTGGCGGTGGTGGCCGCTTCTTCCGGGGTCTTCATCTTCATGCTGGTCGCAAATTCCTGACCAGCCACTTTTTTGACTTTTTCGAGCTGTTGATCAATGTAGTAGGCCGAGCCTTTGGACAACTGGTTGAAGAAGTTGTCGAGATAATCCAAGCCGTTCACCTTGCCGCCGTGCACGCCGGGGAAGAGCGGCGTAAAGATGGCGACCAGAACCGCGAAGAACGAGGCGATCAGAAGAAATCCGCGTGTTTTCAGTTGTGTTGAGCTAGCCATGATTAATGCGCCTCCTCAGCGGTGAGAACTTTGAGGTTTGAGAAAAAGCTGTAGAACACCCAGACGGCAAAGACGGTGATGATGATGAAAAAGCCGACATTGCCGATGAGGTCGACGATGTTCAATACACCTTTGGGGATATCAATGTACCCCATCTTGACCAATTTTCCGGGAAGAGCGCAGAGACGGTTGAGAAAACCGGCGGTAACGGTGACGGCGTAGAAGCCGCGGATGGTGGTTCCCGGAACAACCTTGGTGACGATGGAGCCGACCTGGATGCCGATCAGGGAGCCGAGCAGCATGCCCATGGCCAGGGTGTAGAAGATAAAGCCGTAGATGGCGTACTGACCGATGGCTGCGTAGCCGGCGGTGAACACGATCTGGAAGATGTCGGTGCCGACCGTGGTCATGGAGGAAACGCCCAGACCATAGACAAAGATGGGGAAGGTGAGGAAGCCGCCGCCCACGCCCATGATCGAGGCGGCCATACCGACGATGAAACCAGCGATAACCAGGAAGACGCCGGAAATTTTGCGGCCGCCGGGGGTCACGCCTTCGTCAAAGGTCAGCATCGGCGGGATGTTGATGGCCTGAATCCGTTTGCCCATGGGCGGGATTTCTTCGGCGATTTTCGTGGCGCCTGCTTCTATCACGACAGCTTTTTTGCGGCTTTTGAGGAAGTCGTTCATCGCGTAAAAGGCGAGAAAGCCGAGGATGACGACATAGATGCCGGTGATAAAGGTGTCGCTCAGCACCGGGTTTTTATCGTAAATGGTCCGGTTGATGTAGCCGCCGAGCGTTGAACCGGCAATAGCGCCGACCAGGAAGGTCACGGCCAACGAAACCGAGATGTTGCCCATCTTGCGGTGCAGAACCGAGCCCATGATCGCCTTGGCGAAGATGTGGAACAGGTCGGTGCCGACCGCGAGGATGCCTTTCACGCCGGCGCTCATCAGGGCCGGAGCGATGATGAACCCGCCGCCGGCGCCGATGCAGCCGGTGATCAAACCAGCGCAGACGCCAACCAGCACCGAGGCGCCGAAGATCAGGTTGGTGTAGTGGGAAGGTCCGTAGGCAGTCTTGCCGCCGATAAAGCCGGGAATGGCGCTGCTGACCTGATCGGCAAAACAGATGCCGCCGATGGCGATGGGCACCAGCAACAGCCCCAGCACCATCAGTCGTTTGCGGCTTTTGAGGATGTTGGTGGACATCTCCAATTCCCACTGCGCCTGGGCCTTGGCCCCTGCTATCATGAATTGGTTCAACTGACGAAAAAATTTCATTGTTTTCTCCTTTTTTGGTTCAATGACGCATCGTCGTTTGGTGTATAAATAAGGCTCCGCCCCCCTTAGCCCGGCAGCGCCATATCCTTTTTGATCTGAGCCATCTCAATCTTGTCCTGCTGAATCCGTTTGCGCTCGTAGGCCGCGTCGAGTTTCTCCATCAACGGATCCATGTCCATGGGCTTCATCAGATAATCAAAGGCCCCATATTTGATGCCGTTGATCCCCGACTCCACCGAGGCGTGGCCGGTGAGCATCACCACCTCGACCATGGGCTCGATTTTCTTGATCTCGCGCAGCGCCTCGATCCCGTCCATGCCGGGCATTTTGACGTCGAGCAGCACTACGTCGTACTTCTTGGCCTTGACCATCTCCAGAGCGGTGGCGCCGTCGGGCGCGCTGTCGCACTTGAGATCCCGTTTTTCCAGTTTTTTGACGATGATGTCTCTGAAATCCTTTTCGTCGTCCACTACCAGTACGTCATAGCGCGCCATGGTGTTCTCCCTTATTGATTTTGCGTTGATTGGGTTATAGGTACTTTGACGGTGAAGACCGTGCCTTCGCCCTCTTTACTCTGCAGTTCAATCGATCCGCCCAGGGTGCGGATGATGTTCTGGCTAATGGACAGTCCCAACCCGGTGCCCTTGCCCTGTTCCTTGGTGGTGAAGAACGGGTCCCAGATTTTTTTCATCACTTCGGGCGGGATGCCGGGGCCGTTGTCGGCCACCTCGATGACGATGTCGGTGGGGGTGTTGCTGGTGGTGATGGTCACCTTGCCGTCGTGGCCGACCGCGTCGAGGGCGTTGTCGATCAGGTTGAGCAGGATCTGCTGCAGCCGATGGCCCTCGGTCATGGTGGTCGGCAGTTGCGGGTTGAGGTGGAGGTCAATCTCGATGTTGTTGTGTTTGGCCTCTTTCTCCAGGAAGGAGAGGGTTTCCTCGACCACCTCGTTGACCTGCACGCTCTCCTGCTCGGCGCTGATCTTGCGGGCAAAGCCAAGCAGGCGGTGGGTGATGGTGGCGGCGCGCTCGACGTGGTGTTTGATCTTTTTGATGGTCTCGTTGTACTCGTCGAGGTTCTTGAGGGCGGCCGGGTCTTCCTCGGGCAGCAGTTCCTCGATCCAGCCGGCCTGGGCCAGGATCATCTGCAGCGGGTTGTTGATCTCGTGGGCCACGCCGGCGGCGAGACGGCCGATGTTGGCCATCTTCTCGATATGGGCCATCTGCTGATCCAGCGCCGCGGATTCGCGGTCGGCCTTGGCGACGTGGGCCACGATGAAGCGGCTGAGGAAGACCGCGATGACAAAGAAGAGAGAGGCTGTGATCACAATGATCATCAAGGTGCGGTTGAGGTGCTGACGGTAGGCGCCCAGCATGTCCGGCGTCTGGATCTTGAGGATCAACAGCCAGGTGTCGTTGTTGAGCCAGGCGGCGGTGTACAGGGTGTCGCCTTCCAGGGTGATTTCCGGGCTGCTGTGGTGGCGGAGCAGTTGCTTCTCGTGCTCGCCCAGGGTGGTCATGTTCGACTGCAGGCTTGGGGTCTGCAGCTCGCCGTCTTTGTTGACGATGAAGACGTCGCCGTGGGAGCCGATCTGGGCGCTGTGGAGCAGCGAGTTGAAGACGCTGGAATTAATGGTGGTGCGCAGCACATACCGCTTGAGGGGGTCTGTCAGGGCAACAACGAAGTGGGGGATCTTGCGGTAGCCGCTGAAAACATCACTCACATGTGTGCCGCGCACCAGCACTTCCGAAAACCAGGCTTGCTCCTTGTAGTTTTTACCGGTTACTTGATCGCGATACGGGCCGACATAGGCCAGTTGCTCGCCGTTGGTGTCGATGAGCTGCAGGTCGACCATCCCGCCCGCTTTGCTGATCGCCAGGAAGAGATGGTTGAGGTTGTCCTGGTTGTTGAGATAGTCGAGGGGGTAGAGGCTGATCAGGGTGCTCAGCAGATCAATCTGGTGTTCAAGGAATTTGTGGATTACGTCCTGGCGGTGTTGGGCCACCTGGCCGGCGGTTATCTCAATGTCCTTGAGGGCCACCTGCTTGGAGTTGTAGATCGAGGACGTGGCGATGATCAGGATGGGGATGATGCCGCAGATGAAGAATCCCGCCGCCATGAGCTTGGTCAGATGCGTGTAGTGTTTTTGCTTGTCTGCCACGGGGATTCTCCTTTCGCTCAATCGGCTAGCAACGCGTCGAGGTCGATCTCCCGTTCCACTGAAAAGCTGTGGATCGGGATGTTTTTGCCGAGCATCTTGCTGATGCTTTGCTCCGCCGCTTGAGAGTCCGCCTCTTGCTGCAGGAGGAAGATGACGTCGGGATCGAAGGTGATGATCTTGAGTTCAGTGGTGGCGTCGAACTCGATAAAGTCAAAGATGTAGGACGGTTGCTGTTTGATCCGGTAGAGCGCCCAGATGATCTTGGAGGTCATGGCCGGTGGAATCTCGGTCTGCATCAGGATGAAGAGGATCTTCTTGATGTTGCCCTGGAGCAGACGGTCAGGAATGCGGATGTTGTGGCGAACCAGGTGCTGGATCAGGTCGTGGGAGCGGATCAGCTGCTTGCCCTTGACGTCGATCACCGGCACCAGACCCTTTTCGATCCATTTGGCGAACCGCTCTTCCGAGATGCAGCAAATGGAAGCCGCCTGATCAAAACTCAGGTATTCCAGATCGTCGGGGTTGAGCATTTTTTTCAGTCCGTTGGTCATAGTCATGCCAAAAGGTTGGAAAAAATCGTTCACATCGGCATCTTCTCTACAGCAGGAAAGGGGCCAGTTTGTGCCACAAAAGACGTTGTTTAAATTTTTCTTATCAAAACAATAGATTGCGATGATGCGACCGGGTCGGGCGCCTGTTCGCGGACGGGGCGGGGCAAACTGGGGATGTGTAAAACGGGTGACAGAGAATACGGGTTGTTTCTCCATCTATCTGGAATAGCCGTATTTTTTCGGGTGTGTAAATTGGGTGACATCCGCCAGGGGCTCAGGTAAGATGTGTGCAAAAGCGGTGACAACGGAGGCGCGCATGGAGCAGAAAACAATCCAGATATTGGAGCGGCAACGGGAGGACTTGGTGGTCCGCGTCCTGAAGAAGCACGAGGAAATGGAGGCCGGCCGGTTTTTCACCGAACGCATCCTGGCCGGCATCACCGAGTTTTTTCTTCTCCTCGACTGCGATTTTCAGGTTATCCAGACCAATCGGGAATTCCTGGAACGCACCGGTTATCCGCCGCTTGCCGAGCGTCCGCTTGCCCTGGAGGATCTGTTCGAGGCCGACAAGGCGGCCGAGATTCGACGGATTCTGGCCAACGAGGAGTTCGAGGAGTTGCAGGCCCAGCTGCTGACCAGGGGCGGCGGCCAGTTGCCGGTGAAGATGCGCGGGTCCACCCACGTCACCCAGAACGGCCGGGTGCTGCACATGCTGATCTGCACCGACTGCAGTGAATTCTTTGAATTGATGGCCCAGATGCAGGAGGGCCAGAAACAGCTGATCCATTCCAGCCGGTTGGCCAGCCTGGGGGAGATGGCCGCCGGCGTCGGCCACGAGTTGACCCAGCCGCTCAACGCCATTCTCCTCTTTACCCGCAACTGCCTCAAGGCCCTGGACACGCCCGGGGATCACAGCGAGATGATGCGGGAGAACCTGCACATCATCATCGACCGGGTCAACAAGGCCTCCTCGATCATTTCCACCATGCGCAGCTTTGGCCGCAAGGTGGAGGAGGAGCGGGCGCCGGTCGATCTCAACGCCATCATCAGCAAAATTATCAAGTTCCTGGAGGCGCAGTTGCGTCTGAGCGAAATATTCCTCGATCTGCGCCTGGCCGAGCACCCCTGCGAGGTGCTGGGGGTCGAGGTCCGGCTGGAACAGGTGTTTCTCAATCTGGTGCAGAACGCGGTGCAGGCCATGGGCCGGGTGGTTGTGCCCCGGTTGACCATCACCAGCCGCATCACCAACTGCCTCAACCTGACCACCATGCAGAAGGAGCCCTATGTGCTGGTGACCGTGGCCGACAACGGCGAGGGCATCTCCGAGGAGCTGCAGAAAAAAATCTTTGATCCCTTTTTCACCACCCGCGAGGTCGGGGCCGGCATGGGCTTGGGGCTGTCGATTGTCGACCGGATTGTGCGCGGTTTTTCCGGCTACATCGAGGTGGAGAGCGTGCCCGGCAAGGGGGCCTGTTTTTCGGTCTACATTCCCCACCATCGGGCTGAGGCGGCGACAGCAGGCGCACAGGGGGAGACGGCATGAGCGGACCGGACGCGGTCGAGCCCGTCCCCGAGATCCTGGTCGTCGACGACGACCTTTACCTGCTGGTGGCCATCAAGCAGACCCTGACCCTCAACGGCTATGCGGTGCGCACCTTTGGCAACCCGGTCGAGGCCCTGGCCAGCATCGAGGGCCACACCTTTTCCGCCGTGCTGGCCGACATCCGCATGCCGGAGATGAACGGCATGGAGCTGATGGAGCGCATTCTCGAGAAGGACGCCGATCTGCCGGTGATCCTCATCACCGGCCACGGCGACATCAGTCTGGCGGTGGAGGCGGTCAAGAAAGGGGCCTACAATTTCCTGCAAAAACCGGTGGACGAGGACATCATCCTGGCCTCGCTGTCGCGGGCCATCGAGCGGCGGCAACTGGTGCTGGAGAATCGACGGCTGGAGCGGCAACTGATTGCCAGCCGCGAAAGCCGGTCCCGGTTTTACGGCCTGGTCGGCAGCCATCCGGCCATGCTCGGCCTGTATTCGCTGATCGAGGCCATTGCCAGCGAAAGCGATCCGGTGCTGATCGTCGGCGAAACCGGCACCGGCAAGGAATTGGTGGCTCGGGCCGTCCACGACGTCGGCCGCCGGGGCGCCGCTCCCTATGTGGCGGTCAACATGGGGGCGATTCCGGCGGAGATGATCGAATCCGAACTCTTTGGCCACGAGAAGGGGGCCTTCACCGGCGCGATCCAGCGCAAGGTGGGCACCTTTGAATACGCCGGCGAGGGCACCCTCTTCCTCGACGAGATCTGCTCGATGCCGGCCCAGCTGCAGTCCAAACTGCTGCGGGTGCTGGAGGAGCGCTCGTTTACCCGCCTGGGCAGCAACGCCGCCATTCCGCTCAAGGCGCGGATCATCGCCGCCACCAACCGCGACCTGGAGAGTGAAATCGTCAAGGGGACCTTTCGTCAGGACTTGTACTTCCGCCTCAACGTCCTGCCGGTGCATCTGCCGCCGCTGCGCGAGCGCAAGGAGGACATCCCGCTGCTGGTCGATTATTTCTGGAACGAATACTGTGGCGGCCAGAACAACGAGGCCCGTCCCTGTTCGCCGGAGTTGATCCGCCAGTTGATGGTCCAGGACTGGCCGGGCAACATCCGCGAGTTGCGCAATTTTGTCCGCCGGTATTGCGTGCTCGGCGAGCGCGATTCGGCCCCGGCGAGGATTGCGGCCCCGGTTGCCGAACCCGAGACCGTGAGCCTGCCCTGGAAGGAATACATGGACCAGCAAGAGCGGCTGTATGTGGAGCAGGTCCTGCGCAAAGTCGGCGGTCAGGTCAGCGCCGCCCACCAGCTGATGGGCATCTCGCGCAAAAGTTTGTACGACAAAATCAACAAATACCAGATCGAACTGCACCAGCTTCGGGAGAAGAACTGATCGCTCCCTCTCGGTTCATGGATTGGCGGTTCCGGGCCCGGAGCATAGTTTTGCCCGTCGTTCCAGAATGTTCCGATCCATCCCGCCTGTTTCGCCCTGTTCTGTTGCGTTTCGCGCCTGTGGCGGCACACCCGCCGCTCCGAGCGCTAAATTGCTGTAAAGTCGTGCTGTTGTTTTGTGGCTCGCATCTTGCTTTGACACAGGGGCAGGGCAAACAGCGCGCAGCGCCTGACGGGTCGACGGATCGCCGTTGACAGAATAGCGGGCGCGCCGGGAGCACGGTTCCTGCGAACATCCGCAGGCGCGCTGTGATTGCCGCCGCCGCAACAACCTCACGCAAAAATTTACTTCTCCAGGAGGAGCGCATGTCCGTCATAACCTTATTTAGCGGCAGTTATTGCCTGAGCGATCAATTGGTGAGCATGCTCAAGGAACAGGTGCGGTATTCCGTCATCACCGACGAGGACATCGTGGCCAAGGCCGCCGACATGTCGGCCATCAGCAAGAAGAAGATCGAGAACATCCTGATCAACAAACCTTCGATTTTTAACAACATCACCCATGAAAAGGAGCGCTCGCTGGCCTGGCTCAAGCTGGCCATGGCCGAGACCCTGCTTGAGGCGGACAACACCCTCATCGCCGGTTTGACCGGTCATCTGGTGCCCGACGAGATCACCCATGTGCTCCGCGTCTGTCTAATTGCCGACATGGGCTATCGGCTGGTCCAGGCCGGCCGGGAAACCCAGATGAGCGAAAAAGAGGCCGTGAGTCTGATCCACAAGCAGGACAAGGAAAAGGCCGCGTGGACCGACACCCTGTTCGGCCAGCCCGACCCCTGGAGCGCCTCGTTGTATGATCTGGTGATTCCGGTGGACAAAATCAAACTCGAGGAAGCGGTCCAACTGGTGGTCGAGAATCTGCGCAGCGAGGTCATTCGTCCCACCGGCGCCTCGAAGAAGGCGGAGCACGATTTCGTTCTCGCCGCCCAGGTCGAGGTGGCCCTGACCAAACACGGCCATTTTGTCAGCGTTTCCGCCCGCGACGGCGCCGTCACCCTGACCATCCATCAGAATGTGCTGTTGCTCAGCCGGCTTGAGGAAGAGTTGAAATCCATCGCCGGCGACGTGGACGGGGTGGTGTCGATTGAAACCCGTCTGGGCAAGGGCTTCCACAAGACCGACATCTACCGCAAATACGACTTCGAGACCCCGAGACTGCTGCTGGTCGACGACGAGCGCGAGTTTGTCCAGACCCTGTCGGAACGGTTGTCGATGCGGGACATTGACTCGGCCGTGGTGTATGACGGCGAATCGGCCCTGGACCTGATGGCCACCGACGATCCGGAAGTGATGATCCTTGACCTCAAGATGCCGGGCATCGACGGCTTTGAAGTCCTGCGCAAGACCAAGGAGACCCGCCCCAACGTCGAGGTGGTGATCCTCACCGGCCACGGTTCGGAGGAAGACCGGGCGGTGTGCATGGGGCTGGGCGCCTTTGCCTATCTGCAGAAGCCGGTGGACATCGACGAGTTGAGCGCCACCCTGAAACAGGCCTACGTCAAGGTTCAGGACAACAAGGCGGCATGAGCGCAACCGGGGCCGCCAGCGGCGCGCTGAGCCCTCGCAACGGAAAGGAGCGGCGGTATGTCTCTGTTTGAAAAGCTGAAACCTGTGTTTTGGAAGGACGATCACGCCTCCGGCCTGTACAAGCAGCTGTTCAACTATCGCCGCTTGTGGAAAAAGACGGCCCTCATTTCGGTGGTGATCGTTTTTCTGCCGCTGGTGCTGTTGACCGCCTACGAATACAAGGTCACCAAGGCGACCTTTGAATCCGAGGCCCTGGCCCGCTCCACCCGTTTTGTCGCCAAGACCCGGCGCACCGAATCCTTTCTGCTCTCCAAAAAGCGGTTTGCCCTGGAATTCATCATCCACGACAACACCTACGAGCAGTTGCTGCAGCCGGAGCGCCTGACCGCGCTGCTGGAAAACCTCAACCGGGGTCTGGGCTTGTTTGCCGATCTCGGGGTGATCGACGCCACCGGCGTGCAGCGCGCCTATTCGGGGCCTTTCCATCTTGAAAACGCGGACTATTCCGGCCAGCCCTGGTTCAAGGAGATTCAGAACCGGGGCATCTTCATCAGCGACGTTTTCATGGGGCTGAGAAATCTGCCCCATATCGTTATTGCGGTGAAAAAGACCCTGCCCGACGAATCGTTCTACGTGCTCCGCACCTCGGTCAGCATTGAACGGTTCACCGAAATTCTTTCCAACGAACAGACCGGCGAGGTGGGCGACGCCTTTCTTATCAACCACCAGGGGGTGCTGCAGACCCCCTCGCGCTATTTCGGCGACATCCTGACCCTGGCGCCGTTGAACGTGCCCGAGTTTTCCGATCACACCGAGGGCTATCAGCTCACGGACATTGGGAGCCGAATGGCCTCCATTTCCAGGGAAGGCGGCGCCAAACCGTTGCCCGCAGAGGCGGCTAACGGCACCCTGGTGGTCAGCTACGCCTATGTCGAAAATTCGCCCTTCATCCTCATGCTGGTCAGCCCCAAGGACGAGCTGATGCTGCAGTGGCGACAGACCAGAATGAAAATTCTCGTCTTTCTCAGCTGCGCCGTGGGCATGATTCTGGTGGTGCTGCTCGGGGTGGTTACCTATCTGGTCAACGCCATCTACGCCGCCGATCAGAAGCGGGTGATGATGCTCCACGAGATCGAGTATTCCGAGAAAATGGCCAGCATCGGCCGGTTGGCGGCGGGCATTGCCCACGAGATCAACAACCCGCTGGCCATCATCAATGAAAAGGCCGGGCTGATCCAGGATTTGTTTTTCATCAAGGAGCAGTACAAGCAGGACACCAAACTGCTGGGACTGATCGCCTCCATCGTCTCCTCGGTGGAGCGCTGTTCGGTGATCACTCGCCGGCTGCTCAGTTTCGCCCGGCAGTCCGACGCCAACGTCACCCGGATCAACCTGCGCAAGATCATCACCGAGGTGCTCAGCTTCCTGGGCAAGGAGCCGGAATACCGCTCGATCACCATCAACATCGACATTGAAGACGGCCTTGACGACATCGTCAGCGACAAGGGCAAGTTGCAGCAGGTGTTGCTCAACATCATCAAGAACGCCTTTGCCGCCGTGGAAGACGGCGGCCACCTGGCGATTGCCGCCCGCAAGGCCAAGGACGGTCAAGGCGTGGAGTTGAGGATTCGCGACGACGGCTGCGGCATTCCGCCGGAGGATCTGGCCAAAATTTTTGAGCCGTTTTTCACCACCAAGGGCGGTCGCGGCGGCACCGGGCTTGGGTTGTCGATCACCTACAGCCTGATCAGCGAAATGGGCGGAACCGTTCGGGTGACCAGCGAGAAAGACAAGGGCACCTGTTTCATCATCACGCTGCCGCTCACCATGACGGCAAACAAGGGGTAAAGGATGAAAGTACTGTTGGTAGACGACGAAGAAGAGTTGGTGGTCACCCTGGCCGAACGGTTGTCCATCCGCGACATCGACGCCGATTGGGCGCTGAGCGGCGAGGACGCCCTGCGCATGGCGGCGGACAAACGCTATGACCTGGCGGTGCTCGACATGAAAATGCCGAAGATGAACGGCCTGCAGCTCAAGGTTGAACTGCAGAAGCAGTGGCCGGCGATGCGGTTCATTTTTCTCACCGGTCACGGTTCGGAAGAGGATTTCGAGGCCGGGGCCTCGGAGGCCGGCGACGAATACTATCTGATCAAACCGGTCAACATTCAGGAACTGGTGGCGAAAATTCACGCCTCCTTTGACGCCGGGGAGGCGTAAATGGAACCGCTCAACGACACGCTCGACGCCGCCTGTTTGCAGGTTTTTGGCAAGATTTCCGCCGCAGTGTCCCACGATCTCAAAAACGTGCTGGCCATCGTCAATGAAAACGCCGGCTTGCTCGACGATCTGGCCCTGCGCGCCGCCAAGGGCGGTGAAATCCCCCTGGACCGGCTCAACGTCGCCACCAGCCGGATGCTCAAACAGGTCAAGCGCGGCGATGCGGTGCTGAAAAACCTCAACCGCTTTGCCCACACCACCGACGCGCCGCTGCTCCAGGGCAACGTCGCCGAAACCGTGGCCCTGATGGTCGATCTGGCCGGACGGCAGGCGGCGATGCGGGAAACCGTGCTTACCGTTGCCCCGGACGCCGCCATGATCAGCACCTGTCTGGTCTACCTGGAATCGTTTGTCTACCTGCTGCTGCGGCATGCGCTTGAGGTCCTGCCGCGCAAGGAATCGGTGGAGATTGCGGTTGCGGCCGAGGGCGAGACCGTGTGCATCCGGCTGGTCAATCCGGCCGGGCTGCCGCTGATTCAGGACGACGTCTTTCCTGGAGCGCAGGAAAAGGCGCTGATGGAGCGGCTCAAGATAGACCTGCAGGCCTTGCCGGGAACCGTTGCCCTGCGTCTGCCGGCAAGCCTCGCTTGAGGCTGGCTGGATGACGGCCGGCAATGGCCGGAGTTGTACAAACGCCAAGAACACTTTGCTGGAAGGAGGTCCCGATGGACGAACGAGTGCTGCTGATTGACGATGAACAGGATTTTATGGATGTGCTTGCCGAGCGGATGCGCGACCGGGGCATGCGGGTGTCGACCACCACGTCGGCGGTGGAGGCCCTGGACAAGGCGGACGAAGAAAACTTCGACGCCATCATTTTGGATCTGATGATGCCGGAGATGAACGGCCTGGAGGCCCTGACCCGGTTGCGGGAAAAAAATCCCGACCTGCAGATCATTCTCCTCACCGGGCACGCCACCGTGGAAAAAGGGATTGAGGCAATGAAGCTCGGGGCCTTGGATTTCCTCGAAAAGCCCATCGATATTCAGGCCTTGAACGCCAAGATCAAAGAGGCCAAGGCGCATAAGATGCTGCTGGTGGAAAAGCGCACCGAAGAGGCGATCAAAAACATCATCGGCTGCAAAGGCTGGTGAATGGGTCCCGGTCCCGACTGCGGCGTCGCCGTGGTCGGGCCGCGCGGATTTTTCTCCGACCCTGGTAGACTCCTCGTCGCGCCTGCAAGCGGGCTTGCGCATCAAGCGGAGGAGCGCTACAATAATGTCAGCGCCGATTGTTGGGTATGGATCAATCAGGTTGACAATCTGGAGAGAAATAAACGGATTGTCGACCGTTTTCGCGCGTTGTCGAAGCGTCTTTCGGGGGCTGAGCATGGAAAAGAAGCAGTGGAGCGATATTCCTTCTCTGGAAGGTCTGGAGATGGAATGGGATTATCAGCCGCGCAACGCCGACGGCAAGCGCGCCTTTCAGCGCATGACCACCAAGGATTTGGCCCAGATGTTTGGCGACCGGCCGATTGAGGTGCGAGTAGCCACTACCACCGCCACGGTCAGCGGCTCGCTGCGGGATCTGTGCGAGGGCGGTCTGGCCGTCACCCTCGGAACTCGGCTGGACGAGCGCCAGAACATCAAAGTGGGGCTGCTGCTCGGTTCCGAGAAAATCATAGCCAGCGCCCAGGTTCGCCATGTGCAGCGGCGCGACCGCGAATACACCGCCGGTCTGATGTTTATCGGTCTGGAACCGGCGACGCGGCGCTATATTGCCGGCGTTTATGCTTCCAAGGTGCTCCGCCACGCCGTCTAATTTTGTTTCTCAATCAAGCGAAGCATGATGCACAGAGCAAAACCTCGTCGACAAAGATGTGTCATTTCGAACGAAGTGAGAAATCTCTCGCCATAACGAGATTTCTCCTCGCTGTGCTCGTCGAAATGCCCGTTAAAGGGAATTGTCAAGCCGTAACCTGAAAAGCCTTTGAATAATCGAAGGTTTTCTGATGCACGATGAGTGTGTG
>NZ_JAVBXR010000033.1 GCF_030824455.1 Desulfobulbus sp. | reverse complement strand
ACCTTGACGATTGCCTGTCCTGAGGTCGACGGCCGGAGTCGCTGCCGACTGCGCAGCGTTGACGTCACCACCTTGCCGTACCCCGGTTTCCCCACGGATCTGCAGGCCCAGTTCATGGCCCTGATGGCCCAGGGCGACGGAACGTCGATTATCCACGAAACGATTTTTGAAAATCGGTTCATGCATGTGGCCGAACTCAAACGATTGGGGGCCGACATCGCCATCGAAGGTTCCCGGGCCGTGGTGCGCGGCATTGGCCGCGACAAGCTTTGCGGCGCGCCGGTCATGGCCACCGACCTGCGGGCCTCGGCCTCACTGGTGATTGCAGGACTTTCCGCAAGCGGCGTCACCGAGATTTCAAGGATTTATCACCTTGAACGGGGCTATGAAAACATGGTGGAGAAGTTAAGCGGCCTGGGCGGCAGAGTGCAAAAAATCAGGGAATAGTCAGGGCGCAGGAGTTTGCGGGAGGGGGAGGCACAGCCGCATGACGCACCCCTGGGATGCTGTCTCGCCGATTTCAATCGTGCCTTGGTGGTTTTCCACAATCTGCCGGACAATGGCCAGGCCCAGGCCGGTGCCGTCGGTGCGGGTGGAGAAAAAGGGGGTGAACACCTTGTCGCGCAACTCAGACGGGATGCCCGGCCCTTGATCCTTTACCTCCAGGCAAAAGGCCCCGGCGCCCTTTGCGTTGGTCTCGCGGGCAACAACCACGATGCTCCCTTGGCCGCCGCCTGCCGCGTTGCAGGCGTTTTCCAGCAGTTGGTTCAGAATGGTCTGCATCTGCTGGCGATCCCCCCAGCAGTGCAAATGATCCGGAATTTCTTTGCGGATGGTCGCGGCCGCTGTGGTGTTGGCGTTTTGCAGCAAGCGCGCAATCACCTCGTCTACCAGTCGGCTGAAATCGAACCACTCGGGCTGGATTGTTGCCGGTCGGGCAAACTGCAGAAAATCGGTGATGGTTTTCGCCATCCGGTTGGATTCCCGCAAAATGATGCCGAGCAGGGTTTTAAAGGTTGCGGCGTCCAGCGTCTCAAGCGGATTTTGCTCCATGGTCAGAATCTGGGCCGATCCTGAAATTGCCGCCAGCGGATTCCTGAAATCATGGGCAATCGAGGCGCTCAACTCGCCGATGGCCGCCATTTTCTCCGCTTCCCGCACCTGCTGTTCCATCCGCTCTATCTGGCTGATGTCCTGCAAGGTAATCACCTTCCACTTGCCCGTCTGCTCCGTCTGGGCCTCCTGTACCGGCATGTTGAGATACGAGAAAGAGTAACCGATGCGGATGCGAGCCCCGTCGTTTTTTTGGAAGTCGCACACGCTCCGCCCTTGTTTTTCCTGCAGACGAATGTCGGGGAACACCCGATTGAACGGCTGTCCCAGGATTTTTTCGCGGCCGTAGCCGGTGATTCGTTCCGCCGTCTGATTGTAGGAGGTGATGAAATCGCCCCAGTCGGTGGTGATGATGCCGGTTGAGATGTCGTCGAAAATTTGTTTGTAGAGGATGGAAAGCCGGTCATATTCAAGCGACGTCCTCCGCAGCTTTTCCTCAATGACGCGCAGCCGTCTGGCCAGTTGCCCGCTCAAGATCGCAGCAAGAAAGAAAATCAGGCCATAGATGGCAAAAAGATTGACGCCCACAAGCACATTGGCAGGCGGTTTGTACGACGCTGTCCAGAAATACGAGGGAATCCAGCCGGACAGTTCAAGCGCCAGCACGCCGCCGTAGAGGAAGGTGGCGCACGCCGCCAGGAACAGGCCGCCTATTCGATAGAGGATCAAACCGCCGGCGATGACCGGCAAGATCAATAGGGCGGTGAAATTGGACTGGCTGCACCCGGTGGCGTAGACGAACAGCCCATAAAAAACGAGGTCGGAGAGGAGTTGGATGACGCCAAAGCGCCGCGCCCGCCAAACCTTTTTTTGCAGGAGGAGGACGGAGGCTATGGAGTGTCCGTACACTCCAAGAAGAAACAGGGTGGTCGCCGAAAGAGGCGGCAGGATGACCGGATGTCCTTTGCCGCGCAAATACGACGTGATGCTGAGGAGAAAGGAGAACAGCGCCACCCGGATCAGGAGCCACCAGAAAATATGCCTTCTGGTCTCCTGTTCGCCGTCAGCGGCCGGAATGAATGCACGGGAGATAAAACGAAACATAGGCGTGCCGGTTGCATTTGATGGAAAGCGGGACAGCCCCCTGCGGGAGGCTGCGGTTTCAGTCGAGGCCGTGTTTTTTCGTTTTGTAGCGCAGGCTGCGGAAACTGAGTTTGAGCAGGTCGGCGGCGCGCATCTTGGAATGGTCGGCTTTGGCCAGGGCGTGGAGAATCATCTCTTTCTCCACCCGTTGCAGGATCTCTTCCAGCCCCTGCTCAAAGAGTTCGTTTTCGTCGGCTGCGGCCACAAACAGCGGCGCATTGGCCTGGCTGTGCGCGCCTGCGGTGGTGGGCTTGTTTTTTTCCTGACGGTGCAGCGACAAAATCAAACTTTCCGGCAGGATGATATTGGACGACTCCAGAGCCACGCCGCGTTCAATGATGTTTTCCAATTCGCGAACATTGCCGGGAAAATCATACTGCATCAGCACCTCCATACCGTAGGAGCTGATGGTCTGCACCTCTTTGCCGAGCAGGGTTGAGTATTTTTTAAGGAAATGGTCGACCAACAGCGGCACGTCGCCGATGCGCTCGCGCAGCGGCGGCACCCGGATGGGCACCACCGCCAGACGGTAGTAGAGGTCTTCGCGGAATTTTCCCGAGATAATTTCTTGCTCCAATATTCGGTTGGTGGCGGCGATGATCCGCACGTTGACCTGGCGGGTCTTGGTCGAGCCCACCGGCATGAACTCCCGCTCCTGCAGCACGCGCAAAAGTTTGGTCTGAATGATCGGCGTCAGCTCGCCGATCTCGTCGAGAAAGGCGGTGCCCCGGTCGGCCTGTTGAAAGAGTCCGGCCTTGTCGGCAATCGCCCCGGTAAAGGAACCTTTGACGTGGCCAAAGAGTTCGCTCTCCAGCAGGCTTTCGGGAATGGCGCTGCAGGTAATGGGCACAAAAGGGTTGGTCGCCACCCGTGAGCGATTGTGAATGGCTTTGGCCACCAATTCCTTGCCGGTCCCTGATTCGCCGTAAATGAGCACATTGGCCGGGGTGGGCGCTATTTTGGCGATCAGTTCAAAGATTTTCATCATCTCCGAACTCTGCCCGATAATCTCGGGGAAGCCGCAGGGGATGCAATGTTCAGCCTGCGGTCTTTTCTTGAGCGCCGCCCGGACCACATTCTTGATCTCGTCGACGTTGAAGGGCTTGGTGATGTAATCAAAGGCCCCGTTTTTCATTGCCGCCACCGCGTCGTCGGGCGAGGCAAAGGCGGTGATCATGATCACGCCGATATCCGTTTGCAGCTGTTTGAGCCGCGCCAGGAGTTCCAACCCGCTCATGCCGGGCATGCGGATGTCGGAGATCATCAGGTCAAAAGGGGTCTTTTCGGCGAGCGCGAGCGCGCTTTTGCCCTCGGCCGCTGTCGTTACCCGGTACCCCTCTTTCTCAAGCAGGATCTTGAGAAACTCGCGCATGCTCAGCTCATCGTCGACAACGAGAATGGAAGCCATGTTCATCCTTGTAAAAATCCTTGCAAATCAAACCATTGGACATATTGGCCAGTGTATCCGCAAGATGAAGTTGAAGTCAAACATTATCCATAACCAGTTTACTTTAGCCCGGCGATGGGGTAAAAAGCAGAGCAAATATTTTCTCGAATCACGAACTTGGATGGAACAACGTGGACGCACAGGAACAATTTGATCAACAGACCCTGACCGAGCACCTGGCCGAGTTGCGCTCCTGTCTGCTGATTTCCCTGGCCGCCGTGGCCGCCGGTTTTGCAGTCGCTTACAGCGTGGTCCAACCCTTGGCCGACTGGTTTCTTCGCCCGTTGATCAAGGTTCTGCCCGAAGGCAAAACACTGATTTTCACTTCCTACCAAGAAGGGTTTTTTTTTATCTAAAGCTCGCTCTGGTCTGCGGCGCGGTTCTCGCCAGCCCGGTCATCTTTGTGCAAATCTGGCGATTTATTTCCCCCGGCCTGTACCACCACGAAAAGCGGGTGCTGGTCCCTTTTACGGTGATTTCCACCCTCTGCTTTATCGGCGGCGCAGCCTTTGGCTACTTTGTCGTCTTTCCGCCGGCCTTTCGTTTTCTGCTTGGCTATTCCAGCGCCTTCCTCGAACCTATGCCCTCGGTCGACGAGTATTTTTCCCTGGCGTTGCGGTTGTTTTTTGCCTTTGGGGTCATTTTTGAACTGCCGCTGTTCATGGTGTTCCTCGGCAAGATCGGGATCGTCAATAAGCCTTTTTTGGTGAAAAACCGGAAGTATGCGTTGTTGATTGCCTTTATTGTCGCCGCCATTCTCACCCCCACCCCGGACGTGGTCAACCAACTGCTGATGGCTGGGCCGTTGATCGTGCTCTACGAGATCAGCATTGTGGCGGTGGCGGTTTTCGCCCGCAAAACCTTGGCTGGTTTTCCGGCAAAATCCGAGGCCAGCGAGGGCGACGCTGCTGCTGAGGGCGAGCAGGAATGAGCAAGACGTCTGTGTTTTTGTCCTTGCCGATCAGGTAACAACTCGTTTATTTTGTGATATTTACCGGTATGGATCGGTCGCGCGCGCATCGCCGCCTGTCGCCGTCAACCGAATGACCCGAATGCTTGTCAACAGGAGGAAAGAATGTCCTATCTCGCTGATTTTGAAAAAGCCCTGGAAGTCGGCCGGCCGCCGAACATCAGAACCCTGTTTCCCAACTCGCGGGCGTTGATCGTCAGCGGCAAGGTCATTGACCGCGCCATGCTGGCCAAGGGCGGGGCCATGACCATTGCCGCCAACGGCAGAAACAACCTGATCATTCGCGGCGCCCTGCAGGCGGCGCAACGGGCGCATGCCGCAATTATTATCGAGATCGCCCGTTCCGAAGGCGGGGCCAACGCCTACTGCCCGGTCAACTACTGGAACATCGCCCGCCAGGTTGACGCCCTGTGCAACGAGCTGGGCATTACCGTGCCGGTGGCGGTTCACGCCGATCATTACGGCATCAAAAAGCCTGCGGACGTGCCGGCGGCGGTTGTTGAGATTCCGACAATTTTTGAGGCCGGCATCACCTCGATTGCCATCGACGCCTCCCACATGGCCGATGCCGACAACCTGCTGGCCAGCGTCGAGTTGGCCAAATATATCCCCTCGTGGGCCGGGATGGAAACCGAGGTGGGCGAAATCAAAGGCAAACTTGGGCTTTCCACCAAGGAAGAGGCCCTGTTCATGATTCAAGGGCTGAACGCCCACGATGTTTTTCCCGACTGGATTGCGCTGAACAACGGCACCACCCACGGCATTGAGGCCTCGGCCCAGGGCATTCAGGTGGAACTGACCGCCGAAATTCACAAATCCCTGGCCGGATATGCGGTTTCCGGCGCCCAACACGGCACTTCGGGCAACAACTCCGACCGCTTGCGGGCTATCGCCGCCCAGACCTACACCACCAAGGCCAATGTGGCCACTGCCCTGCAGATGGTCTCCTGGGGACTGGCGGTCAACGATTACGGCAACGCCGCGCTCGATGCAAACGGCGACTTCATCAAGATTCCCGGCGAAGGCGTGACCGAAGAATTGTGGCAGGAGATGCGCGCCTACGCCGAGAGCAAAGGCTGGAAAAAGGGCGATTACAAAAGCCTCAATCTGCCGTTTGAAAACAAGATCATGGGGCAACCGCGGGCGGTGCGCGAGCGGATGGCGCGGCGGGTGGAAAATTTTATCTACACCCTGCTGGTTGAGGTGTTCAATGCCGCCGACACCGCCCGCTTTGGGGTTGAGGCGATTCTTGAGGCCGGGTCCTACGATATCGGCCCCAAAACCGGTCGGATCGAGTCGCCTGAACAGTGGACCGAGGCCAGAATCAGAGAGCGGGCTGCAAGCCAGGCAACCGACAAGGGGCCGCAGGGCAATTTTGACGATTGAGCGCAGAGAGCATCATTATGATATTATTTTCGAAAAGCAATCGTAACAGGGGCGGCGGCGAATGCAAAAATTATTGATTACCGGCGCGGCCGGGTTTATCGGTCACGGCTTGGCGCTTCGGTTGCTGGCCGAGGGGCGGACGGTTGTCGGGCTGGATAATCTCAACGATTACTATGACCCGCAACTGAAACGGGACCGTCTGGCCGAATTGCAGGCCTACGCGAGCTTTCGCAACGCCGAATTTGACATGGCGGACCGGGAGCGCACCGCTGCTCTGTTTGCCGACGAGCAATTCGACGCCGTGGTCAATCTCGCGGCCCAGGCCGGCGTCCGTTACTCCTTGATCAATCCGCACTCCTACGTGGACACCAACCTGGTCGGGTTTGTCAATCTGCTCGAAGGGTGCCGTCACAACGGGGTCAAGCATCTGGTGTACGCCTCGTCGAGTTCGGTGTACGGGGCCAACACCCGGATGCCTTTTTCAGTGCACGACAACGTTGATCATCCGGTTTCCTTGTATGCGGCGTCAAAAAAAGCCAATGAACTGATGGCCCACACCTACAGTCATTTGTTTAAACTCCCAACCACCGGACTGCGGTTTTTCACCGTCTACGGCCCCTGGGGGCGGCCCGACATGGCGTTGTTTTTATTCACCAAAGCCATTCTCGAGGATCAGCCGATCAACGTCTTCAACAACGGCAACATGGAGAGGGACTTTACCTACATCGACGACATCGTCGAAGGCGTGGTGCGGGTGATTGACCATGTGGCCGCGCCCAACCCCGCTTGGAGCGGCGACCGTCCCGACGCAGCCACCAGTTACTGCCCCTGGCGGGTCTTTAACATCGGCAACAACAACAAAGAAAAGCTGATGCGCTACATCGAGGTGCTAGAGGAGTGCCTGGGGCGGAAGGCGCGCAAGAACTTCCTCCCCATGCAGGACGGCGACGTGCCGGCCACCTACGCCGATGTGACGGATCTGGTGGAGGCGGTTGGCTTTAAACCGGCGACCTCAATCGAAGCCGGCATCAAGAATTTCGTCGACTGGTATCGGGGCTATTACAAAGTGTGAGGTTGCGCCTTGCCGGTCCACCCAGCCCAGGCCCGGACTTTTTGCCGGTGCGTCATTGCTTTTCCCGATAGCGTTTGCAGAGCGGCGTGGCGGCGCCGCTGAAAAGCAGGGAGAAAGCCTACAATGTTATGGTAATTGGGAAAACTTTTTGGTAAAAAGGAAAATCAGTCAGCTCAAGCGTTCTGCTCGTGCTGGCTGCACCGATAGCTAGATCGCATTTGCACGGACGGGTAGCTCAGCTGGATAGAGCGTTGGCCTCCGAAGCCAAAGGTCGCGGGTTCGAATCCCGCCTCGTTCACCAATTTTCTCTATAAAAAAGCAACAAGCTAACGCTTGTTGCTTTTCTTTTTTTGTATCACAGCCGTATCGCACCAAGTGGCTTGATATACATTCCGAACTTCATCGGCCGACCAGATTAAGGCGCTGCTTTCTTTCGCCTATACCTTGTTTTTGTTCCCAACAATGAGCGGTCTGACTGACACCCGTCAAGGTCCAGGCCAACCTTTTTTCTTGCTCACCATTCCTATTCCCCCACATCGCATCAGCGAACTTCACGAATGCTATTGATGATCTCCGCCTTGGGCGAGTTTGATCCGTTGCCGGTGAAAAACATCAAAACAACCCCTTGAGTCCCGGATTTTGGCGGGAAAAGCAGGGTTTCGCTTTCGTTGTCGGTTGCACGTAAGACCTGCATCCCGGCAACGGTGGTTGCGCTGCCGCCGCCCATTTCCTCCTTGGCCTTGTTGTAGTTGGTGACCACGCCGCAGGTGATTCCGTGATCCGGGATGTCAAAGTTCCCCTGCCAGTAAAGATGGAGGGTTTGCACCCAGGATTCTGAGCTGGTTTTGTGCTGGAAGGAAGCGGGAATGCCGAATTGGAGATAGCCGAGGGTGATCTGCTTCCAGCCGCTGGGCAAAGATGCTGTTTTCTCTGCGGCAACGGCCTTGGACGGCAGAGGCGTCTGCGCGGACTCGGCCGTGGCGGCGACGGCTTTGGTTGCCGGCTTGGTCGAAGGTTCCACAGGGCCGGGTGACGGCGCCTCCGCCAGTTTGGAGTCGGCAGGCGGCGTCGTTTTTGCGGATGTGCGCGTCATTGTCCAGGAAAAACCGTTGCCACTGGTGGTGCAGTCGAATTTTCCTTTGGCGGTGTTCCCGGAAACCAGACCGGTGTACACCTGCTGTTGATTTTTGCCCGGCAGGGGACGGGTGAAGGTCACCTCGCCGGTCGTCTTGTACCCGATATTGCGGAGTGGTTCAGCCGTAGTCGGCAGGCGGAGCACGGCCGTGCCGTCGGTTCCAAAGGTCAGGGTGCCTTTCCAGCCGTTGAAATCAACCTGCCATTCTCCGGCCAGTGGAAGCGCTGGGCCATAGGGGATGGTGGTCGCGGTTTGAGGCGCTGTTTGGGGCGAAGACGGGGCGGATGTTGGCGTTGCCTGCACCGGGGGAGAGGTCGGTTTTTCCACCTGCTTTTTCGTCTCGACCGTGAATGCAACCGTGGCCAGTTCGCGGCCGGAGGTTGGATCGTTGAATCGCAGCTCATAGGCGCCCGGTTTCTCGGGAGCGATGAACTGCATGGCGCCGGACCGCTCCGGTCCGATCCGGCGGGAGGTGATGCTGAAGCGGTCATTGCCGCGGATATCGTCGTGGGAGGTGCTCCCTGGCGTCAGACTGATCCAGGCCGTATCCGCAATATTGCCCGTCGCCGACCACCTGAGGGGGACGGCCGCTTTGGGTGCAACCGTGGTCGCGCTCAGATGCAACTGGGCGGCGCCGGGTTTCCGCGCCGCCTCGTAGGCCTCTTTGAGTTGCTTGGCCCGGTCGACTTCATCTGTCTCCACCCCAACCGCAACCTGTTGTGAGGCGTGCCCAAGCATCGAGGTGTCGCCGCTCTGACCACGGACGGAAACGAGATAGTTGCCTCGAGCCGGGCAACGCAGGGTCATTCGGTTGTCAACGATTTCGGTTTTGCAGTTGGGGCTGCCGGACGGAAAGGGCTCCACGTTCCAGACATAGAACATGTTGTCGACCCCAGGAGTGATATCGGCCCGGAGGATGATTGGTTCCTGGGTGACAAAGGTGTGCGCGCCGACCTCGACCATGCTGCAGTTGTCGGCGGCAGGGCATTGCCAGATTTTGGGGCGTGGTCCTTGCGCGGCCGGTTCGGTGAGCGTCACCGCATAGGCCTCGGGCAGCCGCTTCTTTCGCAGCAGTTCCTCCAGGGCCACCATCTGCGGGTCCTTGTGTCGCGGCGGCAACCGTTCCTGGTTGATCCCGGTCTGAATATGGCCAAAACGTTCGGTGGCGGTCTTGATATAACCTTGGTCGACCAGCCGTTTGATCTCCGGCGCCTGCTTGCCGATCACCTCGCTCCAAGCCTTTTCCCAGTCTTTGTATTGAGCGACCCGTTTGGTGATTTCCGCATTGTTCGGGTTGACCTCGCGTGCCTTCTCGGCCTTGCGCACCGATTGGGCCAACGGGTTGGCCAAATTCGGATCTGCGGCGTTTTCCCGGGCCTGTTGCAGCAGGCCGTTGGTGATGCGGGTGCTCAGTTCGTAGGAGAGGTTGCTCGTGCTGCCGTCACCGGGGCCTGGGGCCATGGAGCCGTCGATCAGGTCCTTGATTCCCTTGAACCGATCAGCGGCTTCGACAAATTCGCCCTTTTCAAGGTGCGCCTTGATCGCGGCCACGTCTTCCTTGGCGCTGTTGAAATTTTCCTCACGCATCCGTTGGCGCCATTTTTCAAAGATGGCCTGGGCCTCGTTGTGACGCATTTGGGTGACGTTGTTAAAGCAGGTGTACTGGAGGTCATTGGAACCCATGGGCAGAGGCGTCTTCCAGATGGTCAACGGGCCGTTGCACTGGCAGGGGCCATGGCCGATATCCGAGGTGCAGGCGGGGTTGAAAAAACCGCCCAGGGAGCCGCCGCAGGCCCGGCACATACAGTCGAGAAAGGCCTTTTCATCCTCCGGGCGCACCCCCATCTCTTTGGCCAGATTTTTGGCCCGGTCGGTTTCCTTTTTATTGAGCACCGCCAGCCGGACCGCGGCCAGAAATTCCTTGGCGGCCCGCTCCTTGGCCTCGGCCTCCTTGGCGCCGGTGATGGCCTCGATCAGTGCATCCGGTGCATACAGGATGCCCACGGTGATGTCTCGACCCATGAGAAAGGGCGTTTTGAGGATGGTGAAGATGACGTGTTTGCTCATCCCAGGATTGCGTCCTGCCTCGACCTCGCGCATGTAGCTGGCCAGTTCCTCTTTTTCGGCCTCCTCGTAGGCGTAGCCGATGCCGGTCCCGTACCAGGCGGCGTTTTTGTAGACTTTATAAAAGAAGTCGAGCTCGGTATCGGTGGCCTCGGTCTGTTCCAGGGCGTGGTAGACCCCGTCCTTGCCCATGAAATACGCCCCGCCGGCAATGATGCCGACCTTGAGCGCCTTGACTCCGGTCTTGCCCAACTTGTCGACCGCCCGATCCGCCGCGGAGAGCCCGACTTCATCAATGGTGCGGGTCACGGGTTTGGAGAGCTCCGCCAATCTGCGGCTTTCGTTGGCAATACTCTTGGTGAAGTTGGGGCCCACCGTCTGCTCGAGCCGTTTCAGGGCCTCGCCGACCTTGGCCGGGGGCAGGTTGTTGAGTTCGGCGGCAATGGCCCGGCGGGCCTGGTTGGCCTTCATCGGATCGAGCTTGGCAATCTCCGCCAGGGTGTCGATGGTCTGATCGGTGGCCTTCTGCAGCAGTTGCTCTTCCAGGGCGCGCATGGCCGATGCATCGGTGGCGGTTTGGGTGCCCCGGTTAAGGGATTTGATGTTGTCCCGGGCTTTGTCGAGGCCCTGGAGGAGGTCTTCGCCGTCAACGGCCGTGCTTTTGGGAATTTCCGGCAGACCATTGGCTCGACGGAGGTTGTTGTTCACCTCCTCAATCCGGCTGACGTATTTCGAGGCCTGGGATTCGTAGAGCTGGGCCTGGGCTTCAAGTTTCTCCGCCAGGCCCGGATTGGCCTTGCGGATGGCGGCCGCGTCTTGGCGCAGCGCTTGAGCTTCGGAAAGTTTATGTCGCGCCAGGGCCTTGCCTTCGGTGGTGAAGGAGATGGCCTCGTCCAAATCAACGGGAGCGGTGGACTTGCCGTCGAGCTTCATCTGGGCGTTGACCGCTTCCGGGCTCTGGTAGGCCGTGCCGCCGTTGGCATTGATATGCTCGGCGCATTTTTTGAATTCCTGGGGCGACATCTGGCCGGGATCGGGCAAAAAATCGGTGTCGGTATTGATCCGGCCCTCGGGGACGTTTAGTTTTTGCCCTTCGAAATGCTGGCGGGCAATGCGCTGATAGTTGCTCTCGATCTTTTTCAGATCCTCCAGCCCGATCTTCTTGCCCGCCGGGGCGCGAAAATTGACATCGGTGTCGGTGCCGGGATTGATTTTAGCCTGGGCCGAGCGCTGCTTGAAGTCGGTCTGGAATCCTGCCTCTTCAACGGCCTGACCAGCAAATTTGGTGTTGAGCGACTCGAAATTGGACTGGCAGGAGGCATAGACATCCTTGGAGACGGTCCCTTTGATCCCCATGAGGTTGATCTCCTCGTTTTTGAGGAAAACCAGCATCTGCTGCTCCGCTGAAGCCGACCCTCTGGCCACTGCTTCGGCAGCCTCCTTGAGGCCTGGGGTCCAGGCAGAAGCGTGCAGCGGCAAGAGTAGGGAGGCCAGCATGAACAGGACAGCCCACACATTGATTCTGTTCGCCGAACCACTGCGCACCTTGGTTGTCAAAATCGTTGGCAACATCTTTTGCCTCCTCGGGCGGCAAAGTCTGCTTTCGTTGCAATCGCAAATCCCAGCTCTTGCCACCCCGGTGAATGGGGGGAACTCGTTCAACAATACGATGCCGGTGAGGGCGTGCTGTTTTTTGTATACCTGCTCATTAAGGATTCACCAAAGAGAAATGGCTGCAGACCCTTATTCGGCTTTACCTGGGAACCGTTCAGCGCCGGCTGGCGGGTGACATTCTGTTGATTGGCGCGATTTGCGGCGATGTCAGTGCCTGTGTCCGTGGAGTCTGCGCCGGTTTGCCTTCCCCTTTTTATGCCAGGGAAGATTTTAATGCAGATTCAGGCGGTTGGTTGGTATGAGCACAAAGGAACCGGGGAAACACCCGGGCGGCGCTATGCAGGTGAACTGGCCCCTGACGCCTGTGGTGCATCCAGGCCGGCGCAGGCCTGGGCCAGCTTGACGAGGAGATGTTCCGCCAGGTGCGCGGCAACCGGGGCGGCCACAGCGTCGCCCATGGCCTTGTAGCCGTCGCTGTTGGTTCCCGGCAGAAGGAAGGAGTCCGGCGCGCCCATCAGTCGCGCCGCCTCGCGCGGGGTGAGGATGCGGGTATGCCAGGCGTCGTCGCGGCGGACAACCAGCATTTGCCGGCTGCTGCCTCCGGCTGGGGTGCGCAGGCAGCCGGCGACGTCGTCAAAACGCAGCTCCAGCACCTGGCGGCCATGGCGGGTTCGTTTGTATCCGGGAACCGCCGGCAGAGGGCTTTGCTGCAGACGGCGGAGATGTTCTTCGGGGATCAGGGAGAGATTGCGGCGGGACGTTGCGGCGTCATGGCAGGGTGCGGCAAGGTCAAGCAAATCGCTAAGCGTTGTCCGGTGCGGCGCCGGTTCGGGCAGGCGCCACCACACCCAATGTTCCAAGCCGTTAGCCGCGCGGCAGACGGCGGGGTTGTGTGCCCAGGTCGGTCCATCCGCCAGCAAGGACGAGGGAATGGCGGCGCGTCTGTCCACCGCGACCACGAACACCCGGGGGCGGGAATGCGGCAGCCAGCGCACGGCGTCCAGCAGCATGGCGCCGACCAGATAGCCGCGTTCGGTCAAGGCCTGGTGCAGGGCGCGGTAATGGCCGCCGTTGTGAGCGGAGACCAGACCCGCCACGTTTTCCGCCGCCAGCACCGGCGGGCGGTGGCGCATCTCGTCGATGACGCGCAGCCATTCCCAGGCAAGGCCGCTGCGCTTGGCCCGAATGCCGGCGCCGTTGCCGGCCAGCGACAGATCCTGGCAAGGGAAACTGGCCCACGAGAGCGTTGCGGCAGGCAGGTCGGCGCCGCGCACATCGACAATGGATTCCAACCTAAACGGAGCCCCTTCATGGTTTGCCCGGTAGACCGCCGCTTTTTTGGGGCAGATGTCGTTCACCCAAACCGGTTGGAAAAAAGGCGCGAGAGCGAGGCTGACAAGACCGCTGCCTGCAAAGAATTCAGTAAAAGTTGGGCGGGAGGAACGGGGGGAGAGGTTTGGGGCGTTCATGACGACGTCAGGCGGCGGGCGGCGCGGGCCGGTGAAGCGCGTGAAAGGCGTCGACCAAACGTTGGGCCAGAGTTTCCATGTCGCGCAATTCGCATTCCCAGACAACCAGCACCCGCCAGCCGAGTTGTTCCAACGCGATCTGGTGAGCCGCGTCGCGGGCAACGGTGCGGGCGAATTTAGCCTGCCAATACCCCGCATTGTCGGCAGGGGTGGAGGCCCGTTTGCAGCCGGGATGACGATGCCAGAAACAGCCGTGGACAAAAATAACGGTTTTGTGTTTGGGGAGAACGATGTCCGGTTTGCCGGGCAAATCTTTGCGTTGCACCCGGAAGCGAAGGCCCAGGCGGTGGAGCAGGCCGCGCACGATCAACTCCGGCTTGGTGTCCCGTCCTTTGACCTGCGCCATGGTCCAACTGCGTTTTTCCGGGCTGATGGTGTCCATGGCGGGGTAGGCGCGAGTCCGCGGGGGTGGGGGGCGCGTGGCTACCGGCGCATGAGTTCGGTGGCGGCGAGGACAATGCCGTCGGCGTCGATGCCCGCACTGCGCCACAGGGTGGGTTGCGGGCCGTGCTCGACAAAGGCGTCGTCATAACCGAGAAGGGTGATCGGCACATGCAGGCCGCGTTGGTTGAGCAGGTGCAGGACGCCGCTGCCGAATCCGCCCAGGACGCTGTTGTCCTCGATGGTGATCACCCGGCCGGTTTGCGCGGCCCAGGCGGCGATCAGTTCCGTGTCCAACGGTTTAAGGAACCGGGGATTGATCACCGTCGCGCTGACGCCTTGTTCCTCCAGCCGAGCCGCCGCTGCCAGGGCCGGATACACCCGGTTGCCCACCGGCAGGAGGAGCAGGTCCTTGCCTTCCCGCAGCACTTCCCCTTTGCCGATTTCCAGGTTCTGGAACGAAGAATCAAGGGCGACGCCTTCGCCGCTGCCTCGGGGGTAGCGGAGCACCACCGGTCCGTTGTGCTGAAGGCTGGTGTAGAGCATCTGCTGCAGCTCGTTTTCGTCCTTGGGCGCCATCACCGTCAGGTTGGGGATGAAATGGAGAAAAGAAAGATCAAAGACGCCGTGATGGGTGGGGCCGTCGGCGCCGACCACGCCGCTGCGGTCCAGGGCAATGGTCACCGGCAGATTGGGCAGGCAGACGTCGTGGATCAATTGATCCAGGGCGCGCTGCATGAACGACGAATAGACCGCAAAAAAAGGCCGCATGCCTTCCAGGGCCAGGCCGGCGGCAAAGGTGACCGCGTGCTGCTCGGCAATGCCGACGTCAAAAAAACGCTCGGGAAACTCGCCGGCAAAGGGCAGCAGGCCAGTGCCTCCGGCCATGGCGGCGGTGATGGCCGCCACCCGCTTGTCCTGTCGGGCCAGGCGACACAGGGTGTCGCCAAACACCTTGGTGTAGGAAACAGCGGCGGTTTTGTTCTTCTTCGGGGCGCCGGTGGCAACGTCAAAGGGACCGATGCCGTGGTAGTCGCCGGGGTGGGTCTCGGCTGGTTTGTAGCCCTTGCCCTTGGTGGTGATCACATGCACCAGCACCGGGCCGTGGTTGTGGTCGCGGACGTTTTCCAGGGTGGCGATCAGGTCTTCCAGTTCATGGCCGGGGATCGGACCGATGTACTTGAATTTCAAGGCCTCGAACAGCATGCCGGGGGTGAAGAAGCCCTTCAGGCTCTCTTCGCTTTTGCGCAGCACCGAGAGGATGTTTTCGCCCACCGAGGACAGGGCCAGCAACCGCTCCTCGATGTGGTCGCGCAGGCGGCGGATGGTCCTGCCGGTCATCTTGCGACTGAGGAAGCTCGACAGGGCGCCGACGTTTTTGGAGATCGACATCTCGTTGTCGTTGAGAATGACCACCAGATTGCGGCCCAGGTCGCCGGCGTGGTTGAGGCCTTCAAAGGCCATGCCGGCGGTCATCGAGCCGTCGCCGATAATGGCGATCACCTTGGCGTCGTCGTTCTGGATGGCCTTGGCTGCAGTCATGCCCAGCCCGTAGGAGATCGAGGTGGAACTGTGGCCGGCCTCGACCGTGTCGTATTCGCTTTCCACCCGTTTAGGAAACCCGCTCAACCCCTTGTGCTGGCGCAGGGTGGCGAACTGGTCCCGCCGGCCGGTGAGCAGTTTGTGGGCATAGGCCTGATGGCCCACATCCCAGACCAGACGGTCGCGGGGGGTGTCGAACACGTAGTGCAGGGCCATGGTCAGCTCGACCACGCCCAGGCTGGGGGCCAGATGTCCGCCGGTTTCGGCCACGGTGGCGATGATGGTGTCCCGCAGCTCCTGGGCAAGGGCTTCCATTTGCGCCAGGCTGAGCCGGCGCAGGTCGCGGGGGGAGTCAATGGCGTCCAGCAGGGCGCTGCGGTGGTCGGTCGGGGAATCCACAATGAGCATAACTATTTCTTACGGTCGACAATGAAATTAGCCAAGGCCCGGAGCGGGTCGGCCTGGCGGTCAAAGACGGCAAGGGCGGCAAGGGCCTCCTGCACCGCTTCTCTGGCCATGGTTCGGGAGATGTCCTTGCCAAACAGCGAGGGGTAGGTGACTTTGTCGGATTTGACGTCGCTGCCCGCCGGCTTGCCCAGTTGCTCGGTGGTGGCCTCGACGTCAAGCAGGTCGTCGACGATCTGGAAGGCCAGGCCGATATGATCGCCGTAGGTCTTCAGCGCATCCTCCTGCTCAACGCTGGCCCCGGCGACAATCGCCCCGCAGGTCACTGAAGCGGTGATCAGCGCGCCGGTCTTGCTGCGGTGGATGCTGCGCAGCGTTTCATAGCCCACCTGCTGCCCCTCGTAGATCATGTCCAGGGACTGGCCGCCGACCATGCCCAGGGGGCCGGCCGCACGGGCGACGGTCTGGATGATGCGGATGCGGGCCGGGTCGGCGACGGCGGCGGAAACCGGGCTGCTGAGCAAATCAAAGGCAAAGGTGAGCAACCCGTCGCCGGCAAGGATGGCGGCCGCCTCCCCAAACACAGTGTGATTGGTGGGTTTGCCCCGGCGGAGGTCGTCGTCGTCCATGGCCGGCAGGTCGTCGTGGATCAGCGAGTAGGTGTGGATGCATTCCAGGGCGCAGGCCACGGGCAGGGCGCGTTGGCGGACGGCCGCGTCGCTGTTCACCGCCTCGGCCGCGGCCAGACAAAGAATAGGGCGAATGCGTTTGCCGCCGACAAAGAGGCTGTAGCGCATGGCTTCGATGTGCTTGGCAAAGTCGCCAACAGGGTCCAGCATGAGGGCGGCGAGACGGTCCTCGACCCGTTGCCGCTGGTCATTCAGATAGGTCGTGATCTCCACCGTCTTCCTCTGCAAAGGGCACGCTCGCCAGTTTGCCGTCCTTGTTCAGCAGCAGTTCGACCTGGCTTTTGGCCTCGTCGAGCTTGCCGCTGCAGAACTGCACCAGCGTCATGCCCTCATTGAATTTTTCCAGACTTTTGTCCAGGCTGAGATCGCCGTTTTCCAGCTCGTCGGTGATCTGCTCCAGCCTGGCCAGCGCATTTTCGAAGGTCTTTTTAGCCATAAAGCGGCCCCACCCGCCTGAACTGAGAACGATTTTATTTGCCGAATAAATCGAGCAAGGGTAATCGTCTATACTAAACATTCTCCCTGTGGGTTTCAACATCTCTTTGGCAATGACCAACCTTATCGAGCGATTCGTCACCTGGCTGCTGGCGGAAAAGGGGTATTCGCCCCACACCGCCGACGGCTACGAGCGCGACGTCCGCGAGTTCCTCCGCTCGTGCGGCCCTGTGGCTGAGCCCGACGCCGTCACCGGGGCCATGGTGCAGACCTTTGTCGGCTCGCTCTACGCCACCAACGCCAGCGCCTCGGTGGCGCGCAAGCTCTCTTCCCTGCGCACCTTTTTTCGGTTTCTGCAGCGCGCCCGGCTGATGACCGCAGACCCCATCGCCGGGGTGGTCGGTCCCAAACTCGGCCATCACATCCCGGCCTTTCTTACCGTGGACGAGGTCTTTGCCCTGCTGGAAGCCCCGGTCGCCCAGGATCGCTACTGGCGGCGCGACCGGGCGGCGATGGAGTTGCTCTACTCCACCGGCATGCGCGTTTCCGAGCTGGTGGGATGCAACAACGAGGATATCGACTACCCCGCCGAGATGCTTCGGGTGCGCGGCAAGGGTAACAAAGAGCGGCTGATCCCTTTTGGCCGCGCCGCCCGGGAAGCGCTGGAGCGCTATCTGCCCGAGCGCGAGGCCCTGGGTCTGGCCCGGGTTCAGCGGGGGCATGAACCCGAGCGCAAGGCCCTGTTTCTCAACGGTCAAGGCGGCCGGCTGAGCGCCCGCAGCGTCGAGCGCTCGGTCCAGATGTACGGCCTGCGGGCCGGCATCGGGGTGACGGTCACTCCGCACGCCCTGCGTCATTCCTTTGCCACCCATCTGCTGGAGATGGGCGCGGATCTGCGCACGGTGCAGGAGCTGCTTGGCCACGTCAGCCTGTCAACCACCCAGAAGTACACCCACATCAACATCGATCATCTCACCAAGGTGTATGATCAGGCCCATCCCCAGGCGAAACGATCCAACCGCTGAATCGAGCGGTTGCCGAAAAACAGGCCGGGCATTGACGCTGTCTGGGTTTGTGGTTACACGTCAACCCCATCTTTCTTCTGTTGAACCTTTATTCCAAGACACCTATGCAGACACCAAAAATTCGTTCCACCACCATTGTCGCCATCCGCCACAAGGGCCAGGTCGTTGTGGCCGGCGACGGTCAGGTCACCCTGGGCGCCACCGTCATTAAACACCAGGCGCGCAAGGTTCGGCGACTGTATCATGATCAGGTGATCACCGGTTTTGCCGGCTCCACCGCCGACGCCTTCACCTTGTATGACCGGTTGGAACAGAAACTGGAGCAGTACAACGGCAACCTGCTGCGCGCTGCGGTCGAGCTGGCCAAGGACTGGCGCATGGACAAAATGCTGCGCCGGCTGGAGGCCATGCTGATTGCGGTCAACGCCACCCATTCGCTGCTGCTCTCGGGCACCGGCGACGTGATCGAGGCCGACGACGCCATCCTGGCCATCGGCTCCGGCGGCCCCTACGCACAGGCCGCAGCCACGGCCCTGGTCGCCCACTCCGATCTCGACGCCGAGGCCATTGCCCGCGCCGCCCTGGAGATTGCCGGTTCGATCTGCGTCTACACCAACTCCAACATCGTTGTTGAAAAGATATGAAAGGGATTAATTCGCTCACCCCCAAAGAAACTGTTGCCGAACTCGACCGGTACATCATCGGTCAGGCCGACGCCAAACGCTCGGTGGCCATTGCCCTGCGCAACCGCTGGCGGCGGCAGCAGGTCGAACCGCCCCTGCGCGAGGAGATCGCCCCCAAAAACATCATCATGATCGGGCCGACCGGGGTGGGCAAGACCGAGATTGCCCGCCGTTTGGCGCATCTGGCCCAGAGCCCCTTTCTCAAGGTCGAGGCCTCCAAGTTTACCGAGGTGGGGTACGTCGGCCGCGACGTCGAATCGATGATCCGCGATCTCACCCAGTTGGCGGTCAACATGGTGACCAAGGAGGCCGAGGAGGGGGTGCAGGGAAAGGCGGCGGCCATGGCCGAGGAGCGTCTGCTGGATCTGCTGTTGCCGCGCAACCCGGCCCAGAGCGCGGGTATGCCTGCGGCCCCGAACGCCGGCATCATCTCCCTGGGGTACGACGACAAGGGCGGCGCGGACGGCAGGCAGGAAGACTTGCGCGGCCAATCCACTCGGGAGCGGTTTCGCGAGATGTTGCGCCGGGGCGAGTTGGACGACCGGATGGTGGAGCTGTCGGTTGCCGTGGGCGGCGGCGCCCCCACGGTCGAGGTCTTTTCCGCCTCGGGCATGGAGGAGATGCAGAACTCGCTCCAAGACGCCTTTTCCAAATTCTTCCCCAAGAAGAAACAGCCCAAGAAGATGAAGGTGCCTGAGGCCCTGGAATTCCTCAAGCGGGAAGAGGCCGAACGGTTGGTGGACACCGAGAGCGTCGCCGAAAAGGCCGTCCGTCGCACTGAGCAGTCGGGGATTATTTTCCTCGACGAGATCGACAAGATCGCCTCACGCGGCGGCAGCAGCTCCGGATCGCCCGACGTCTCCCGCGAGGGCGTGCAACGCGATCTGCTGCCGATTGTCGAGGGCACTACGGTCACCACCAAGTACGGACCGGTCAAGACCGACCACATTCTGTTCATCGCCAGCGGCGCCTTCCACCTGTGCAAACCCTCGGATCTGGCGCCCGAACTCCAGGGCCGTTTCCCCATTCGGGTCAATCTCCACGCCCTGGGCGAGGACGATTTTTTCCGCATCCTCACCGAGCCGCGCAACGCCCTGATCAAGCAGTACACGGCGCTGCTGGCCACCGAGGACATCCGTCTGGTGTTTGAGGACGAGGCGATTCGGGAAATGGCGCGGATCGCGGTGCAGGTCAATCAGAAAACCGAGGACATCGGCGCCCGCCGGCTGCACACTGTGATCGAGCGGGTTCTGGACGAGCTCTCCTTTGACGCCCCGGATCGCGAGGATCTGGCCTTCACGGTCACCGCCGATTATGTCCGCCGGCAGTTGAGCGACATCTCCGAGAACGTCGATCTCAGCCGCTATATTCTCTGATTCTCCTGTGATTGCCATGCGCCACGACATTGAACCCGATTTGAACTATTGTCCCCAGTGCGACGACGAGTACCGCGCCGACATTCATTCCTGCGCCGACTGCGGCCTTGCCCTGATCAGCGGCCGGCAACTGTTGGCCCAGCAAGCGGAGCGACAGGCGCAACAGCGTTCCCGATCCCTGGTGATTGATCCCGACGAACCCCTGCTCACCGCGCGCAAGGGGCCGGTGATGCAGGTCAAGGAGTTGCAGGCCTACCTCCTGCGGCGGGGCATCCCCTCCCTGGCCGTCAAAGAGGGCGGCGGCGCCTGCGGCTGCAAGGGCGCCGAACTGCTGCTCCAGGTGCGGGCGAGCGACCAGCGCGAGGTCATGGTCGCGCTGGCGGAGGAGTATCGGCACAGCACCGGGCTTGCGGACCACGACACCCGGTTCGTCGGCGAGGTCTTTGATGTCCAGGCGGCGGAAACGGTGTGCCCGGCCTGCGGCTGCCGCTTTGCCACCAGCAACGCGACCTGTCCCGACTGCGGCCTCTGCTTTGCCTGAACCCCGGTTGACGCGGGCTTGCGGGGTTTCTTCAATGACCCCGCATAGTTCTTGACTGCGGCCCAACCTATGATAGAATACTTAGACAATACTGTGGCCTCGCGGCGTGGAAGATCCCGGATCACTGTTGAAAACATCCGGTTGGCCCGGAGCTTCCAGCCAGCGCGCGGCTTCCTCTTCAGCAACTTGCGGACTCTCTCTCTCCTGCCTTTATGGGTACAGCCTCAGCCGTCTTCACTCTGACCACTGACTTTGGCCTGCTCGATCCCTACGCCGGCCAGCTCAAAGGCGCTTTGCTCACCGGCTGCCCGTCTGCAACCATCATCGACCTCACCCACGCCATCCCCGCCTGGGATGTGGTTACCGCCGCCGTCACCATCCGCACCAGTTACGCTTTTTTCCCCACCGGCACAATACACCTGATCGTGGTTGATCCGGGAGTCGGCGGTCAGCGCTCAGTGCTTGTGGCCAGCGGCGACGGTCATTTTTTCATTGGCCCGGACAACGGCGTCCTCTCGCTGCTGATCCTTGATCACAAGATGACGGCCGTCCATCGGGTCGAGCGCGCTGAGTTCTTCGCCCCCTCCGTCAGCCCGACCTTTCACGGCCGGGACGTCATGGCCCCGGTCGCGGCGGCCCTGGCTCAAGGGATGGGGCTCGATTATTTTGGTCCGGCAGCGGCCCTTGCCGACCTGCGAATGGCGATTGCGCCGTCGACGGTCGCGACCGCTGGCCGCCTTCACGGGCAGGTGCAGCGCATCGACCATTTCGGCAACGTGCGCACCTCCATCCGGGCCGGCGGCGGTCGTTTTGATCCCACCAGCTTTGGCTTTCTCGAAATTGGCGACCAGCGCGTCGCCCCATTGGTTCGAACCTACAACGAGGCCCCAGCCGGGTCGCTGTTTGTGCTTATCGACAGCTCCGGCTATCTCGAAATTGCAGCAAACCAGGCAAGCGCCGCCGCGATGATCGACTGTGCGCCTGGCGACCCGATAACTGTACGTCTCGTGCAAAAATAGCGGGGCTCTTCTTTTATGCAGGAGGGCTGGCGGTCTCTGCATGATCGAGGTGGTCCTGGAATGTCTTTGAAACGTGTTCTGTGCCTACTTTTGTGGAAGACCGAGCCGGGCGGATGGTTGCCAGGGCAAGGTCTCGCTCAATATTAATGAAGAAGAAGGAGCTGTTATGAATCAACTGGTAAAATTTTCTACGATGATAGTGCTGTCCTCCACCCTGTTGACAGCCTGCGCCACCAATCAGCAGACCGGAACCGCCGTGGGAGCGGGAGCCGGGGCCGGCCTGGGTGCGATTTTGGGGCAGGCGATTGGGCACAACACCACCAGCACGCTGATTGGTGCCGGTATTGGCGCAGCCCTGGGCGGTATTGCCGGCAACCAGATTGGGGCCTACATGGACAACCAGGAGCAGGCCTTGCGCAATTCGACCGACGCCAGCATCAAACGCGAGCAGGATGTGCTGACCGCGACCTTCAAAAGCGATATGTTCTTTGATTCCGGCTCCGCACAACTCAAACCCGGCGCCTATAACGAATTGAATCGCATCACCAACGTGCTCAACAATTATCCGCAGACAACACTGCGGGTTGAAGGCCATACGGATTCACGCGGGTCCGATCAATACAACCAGCAATTGTCCGAACAACGGGCCATCGCGGTAAAAAACGCCCTGGCGCAACAAGGTGTTGATTCTCGACGCATCGAAGCAATCGGTTACGGCGAATCGCAGCCGATTTCGTCCAGCGACGCCATGAATCGCCGGGTGAACATCGTCATTAATCCCATTCGTCAGGGTTGAGATTGGTTTTGGGCGGCAACAGAGGCGAGCTTTTGCTTCTGTCTGCTGTTTTTTGCTCGCAGCCTGCTCTGGGCGGCGGGAGGGCCGCAATCTTTCTTTTTGTCGGCACATTTTTTTGCTTCCGGTCTTCCGGGAGCTTATAATGAAGGTGCAACACGCTGTTCGCTGTCTGGTTGTTCATGTACGTCCCATTAAAGCTACATCAACACGAGGAGGAGCACATGGCTGTTAAAATTCTGATCAAGAGAAAGGTTGCGGACAAGCAGGCTCGGGAGTTGGACGGACTGCTGAAGAAACTGAGGGCCTTGACCCTGAGCAGGAAAGGCTACATCTCAGGAGAAACCTTTACCCGGCTCGATGAGCCCGGCGTCAGCATGGTCATCAGCACCTGGCAGTCCATCGACGACTGGCGGGAATGGACCCTGTGCAAGGAGCGGATCGAGTTGCAGGAGCAGATCGACAACCTGCTCGGAGAACCCACCAAGTACGAAATATTTGAAAACGCCTGAACGCTGACAACAGGGCAGGCCGGGCGGCCGGTTCAGCCCGGCCCGGAAACACCAAAAGCGGCGCATCGTCCTCGATGCGCCGCTTTTTTTATGCCGTCGCGCCTTGTTTAATGCCCGTTGCGGCCGTTGCCGTACCCGTTGCCGTTGCGGCGTTGCTGAACCTCGGGTTTGCGCATCTGCACCATCAGCGAACGAGGGCCGCAGAGCCGGGTGATTTTGTGGAAGAGTTCGGACGAGGGGCGGATGCTCATGTCCTTCAACACCTGGATGTCGACCTCGCCCCGGTTGTCGAAATGCAGCGTCAGCAGCACCGGCGTGGCCCCGTGGTGCTGGTAGAGCAGTTCCTTCAACTCCATCATGTGCTGGCGCGAGGTCGTTGTTGCCCGCAGGGTGATCACCGCCCGCTCGGTGTACTGTTCCAGGGCCTCGCTCAGGGTTTTCACCTCCTGAGCTACAATCTTGGCGCCGCGCTCGCCCTGCTGCACCGTGCCCACCACCACCAGCGGCCGCTCGCTGGTCAACAGGTGCGAGCATTCGGCAAAGGTTGAGGGAAAGACAATCACCTCGATGCTGGCGGTCATGTCTTCCAGAATGGTAAAAGCCATGCGGTCGCCTTTCTTGGACTTGTGCTCCTTGTAGCCGGCAATCAAACCGCCGATGCGCGCCACCTGGCCGTCGCGCAGTTTCTCCGCCCCGGCAATGTCGGTGTCGACCGCCCGCCGCATGTCGTCCATCACCCCCTCAAGCGGATGCCCGGTGAGGAAAAAGCCGACCGTTTCCTTTTCAAAGGCCAGCCGTTCCAACTCCGGCCATTCCTCGATCTCACCGGGCAGTTCCACTTCGACTGCGGCGGTCTGCTTGGCTGCGGTCTGGCCAATGGAAAACAGATTCATCTGGCCGCTGAGCCGGTCGCGCTGCACCGCCTTGGCCCGGTCGATGCACTGATCGAGGATGGCCATGTACTGGGCCCTTCGCCCCTGCATCGAGTCAAAGGCCCCGGCCTTGACCAAACTCTCGATCACCTTGCGGTTGACCTTGGAACTGTCGACCCGGCCGCAGAAATCACTGAGCGAACGATAGGGGCCGTTTTTTTCGCGTTCCGCCAAAATCGAATCCAGCGCCGCCCCGCCGACGTTTTTCACCGCCGCCAGGCCAAAGCGGATCCGGTCGTTGATAACCGTGAAATCGTTGAAGGATTCGTTGATGTCCGGCGGCAGGACCTCGATTTTTTCCTGGCGGCACTCGTTGATGTACTTGACCACCTTGTCGGTGTTCTCCACGTCGCAGGAGAGCAGGGCGGCGAGGAACTGGGCCGGATAATGGGCCTTGAGGTAGGCGGTCTGGTAGGCCACCAGGGCGTAGGCCGCCGAGTGCGACTTGTTGAAGCCGTAGCCGGCGAACTTGGCCATCAGGTCGAAGATGTACTTGGCCTTGTCCTCGGGCACGTTGTTGACCTTGGCCCCGGCCATGAACTTGCCGCGCTCCTTCTCCATCACCTCCGGGATCTTCTTGCCCATGGCCCGACGCAGGATGTCGGCGTCGCCCAGGCTGTAGCCGGCCAGGATGTTGGAGATCTTCATGACCTGCTCCTGGTAGACAATGACCCCGTAGGTCTCCTGGAGCACGGACTTGATCTGCGGCAGCGGATAATCGGCGGGCTGGCGGCCGTGCTTGGTCTCGACAAAGGTGTCGACCATGCCGGAGTCGAGCGGGCCCGGACGGTAGAGGGCCACCAGGGCGATCAGGTCGGAGAACTGCTCGGGCTGCATCTTGATCAGCAGTTCGCGCATGCCGTCGCTTTCCAGCTGAAACACCCCCAGGCTGTCGCCCCGGCAGAGCAGGGCAAAGGTCTTGGGATCGTTCATCGGAATCTTGCGCAGGTCGACCTCGGTTCCCAGGTCAAAGGCCACCAGTTTCAAGGCCCGGTCGATCACGGTCAGGGTCTTGAGTCCGAGAAAGTCGAACTTGATCAGTCCGGTTTTCTCGGTGTACTTCATGTCGTACTGGGTCAGAATCTCCTTGTTGGGGCCGATGCACACCGGCAGATACTCGACCATCGGCTTGGGCGAGATGACCACCCCGGCCGCATGGGTCGACTTGTGGCGGGCCAGTCCCTCCAGGGTCTGGGAGATGGTCAGCAACTCGCGGACCTCGTCCTCCTTCATTGCCTCGCGCAGGCGCGGCTCCTTTTCAATCGCCTTTTTGAGGGTGATTTTCAGCTCTTCCGGCACCAGTTTGGCAATCCGGTCGACCACCGGCAGGGGGATGTCCAGCACCCGGCCCACGTCGCGCAACACTGCCCGGGCCTTCATCGATCCGTAGGCCACGATCTGCGACACATGGTCGTCGCCGCCGTAGCGCTGGCGCACGTACTCAAGCACCTCGTCGCGCCGCTCCTTGCAGAAGTCGACGTCAAAGTCGGGCATGGAGACCCGCTCGATGTTGAGGAACCGCTCAAAGAGCAGGCCGTAGGGAATCGGGTCAATGTCGGTGATCGACAGGCAGAAGGCGGCCAGACTGCCGGCGCCGGAGCCGCGCCCCGGCCCGACCGGGATTTTCTGCTGCTTGGCCCAGTTAATGAAATCGGCCACAATCAGGAAATAGCCGGAAAAGCCCATCTTCTGGATGACGCCGATCTCGTAGGTCAGCCGTTCCTTGTAGGTGGCCTCGGTTTCGGCGCTGACCTGCTCCATTTCGTGGAGGTGGTCCAGCCGCATCTTCAGGCCCTTCCAGCAGGCGTCGCCAAAGACCGCGTCCAGGGTCTCGCCCTCGTTGAGCGGGAAAATCGGGAAATGGTGGTCCTTGAATTCCAACTGCAGATCGCAGCGCTCCGCCACCTCCAGGGTGTTGGCTAGGGCCTGCGGGCAGTAAGCAAAATGGGCGGCCATCTCGTCGCCGGATTTGAAATACAGCTCGTTGGTGTTGAAGCGGAACCGGCTAGGGTCGTTGATGGTCTTGCCGGTTTGGATGCAGAGCAGCACCTCGTGGGCGTAGGATTCCTGCTTGGTGAGGTAATGGCAGTCGTTGGTGGCCACCAGCTTGATGCCCAATTCCTCGGCCAGCGCCATCAACCCCTGGTTGGCCACGGTCTGCTCGGGGATGCCATTCTCCTGGATTTCCAGATACAGCCGGTCGCCAAAGACCTTCTGCAGCTCCAGGGCGCGGGCGCGGGCGCCGTTTGCGTCGTTGTGGGTGATACGCCAGGGAATCTCGCCCTTGAGACAGGCGGTGAGCACAATCAACCCTTCCTGATGCGCGTAGAGCGTTTGCCGGTCGATCCGCGGCCGGTAATAAAAGCCCTTGGTCTGCGCCAGGGATGCTAATTTCATCAGGTTGGCGTAGCCGGCGGCGTTCATGGCCAGGGCCACCAGATGGAAGTTGTGGCCGGCGCTGCGGTCATGGAGTTCCATGCCGTTTTCCGCCATATAGAACTCGCAGCCCACCAGCGGCTTGATCCCCGCTTTCTTGGCCTTTTCGTAAAACTCCAGCGCCCCGTACATGGCGCCGTGGTCGGTCATCGCCACAGCGTCCATGCCAAAATCCTTGGCGTTCTGGATCAGGTCGGAGACGCGGATGGCCCCGTCGAGCATGGAGTATTGTGTGTGGACGTGAAGATGGATGAAGGGTGTGGGCATAGAGGGAAAGGTTGGTTAGTTTTTTAGGTGGAGAGTCTGTAGCGGTTTAGATTGCGTGAAGGTTGCGGTGTGTTGCGGGCTTTCCATTTCGATCGTTCCCACGCTCCAGCGTGGGAACCTGCCCCGGACGCTCCAGCGTCCAGTTTCGTTTAAAACCAAGGGTCAATCTCAATAAGCCCCGATTGTCCCAGGTAATTCCGAGCGCTTGAGTAGCGCCAATGTTCAGGCTGGTCAACATACCCCCGTTTCACCGGGTTGAAATGGATATAGCCGAGTTTTTCCTGCATCACCGGTTCGCTAAAAATCATCTCGGCATGGGAGCCTTCTTGCCAAAACTGGTATTTCCTGTCGATCTTGTGTGCCGGCTTCGTCAGTCGCAGGCGGGTTAGCAGTTGATCCGCCTTATGCTGCTCCAGTAATTCGATAATCCGAGCGGCAGTGAACGACTTGAAGCTGATCAAACACTTATCCAAACGCGGAGCCTGAGCCACAAAGTGCAGGTGATTTTCCAGGATCACGTACCCGAAGAGCTGCAACCCGCTATGAGCACGTTGATAGCTCCAACAATCAAGGAGGATCTGCACAGCATCAGGGCGAGTGAAAACGGGAAGCCACTCGACAACCGTGCAGGTCAGAAAATGAGGCTTCTCGGGTTCGTGGATGACGTAGCGGCTTCTGGTCATGCATTTTTTCGTTCATTTTGGACGCTGGAGCGTCCCGGGGCTGTTCCCACGCTGGAGCGTGGGAACGATCAAAATTCTTCCCAGCTTCTGCGAACGTTTTTTCACCTGCACCATTGTTTCTCGCAGGGAACCCCATCGTTATTTCCGTCCATTTTCGTGCCAGGACAATTATTCAAAAAAAACGTTGCTTCTTCGCATGACGTCATATGAGAGCAATGAGTTCTTCCGTCACATTTGAACCGGGAGCCTCCTTCCCAAGCCTCATTATTTGAAGTGTCATGAAAGGTCCTTTTTCTTTCCGGTGCGGCGTGAGGCAATTCCACGGCAGCAGTGTTTCCCTCCGATACGGCGGGCTGCAATTCCACAGCAGAAGTCGCCTTTGCATTCGGACCAGTAATGATTTCAGGCGGCTTGTCCTCTGACGTTTTACCAATGTCTTGTTCTCGCCACTCCCAAGGAGGCACGACATTATCCTCACTCCACATCCCTTTCTTCTGCCTTCTCGCCTCGCCTTCTGTTTTGACCCAGCCAGAACAGAATTTTTCATCGCAATATTGGTGGTAAACCCAGGCATATCCGTTCCTGATTATCATTTCGTTGAGAACGGCGCCATCAACACGCACTAAGCCAACCGTCCTGCCGTACTTGTCAACATCCTTTGATTCAACCTCTATATTCCGCCCAGCTATCAGCACGCTGGTGAGTTCTTTGGCTTTCAACCCTGCAGATTGTCCGTTATCTGGCGTGTCGATTCCGTACAATCTGATTATTTCTTCTTTCCCGTCGTGCAACACCTTGAGCATGTCGCCATCAGAAACCGAAACGACTTTTCCGGACCAAGCAAAGCTGAGGGATGGAATGGATAAAACCGCAATGAGAAATGCTGCTGCCGATTGAGCAGTGAAAAATTTTTTCATTCAGAGGATTCTGAAATGATAAGGTTTAATGGTGGCGCACCTGCTCCCCAAGACCGCCGCGCAGAAGGTTGCTAGGGTCAGATCTTGAATTTTGAATCACGTTGGAGTGTGGTTGGGTGTGATGGTAATCGATAGCTATGCCTGTCACATATTTCCAATGTATCTTCATCATGCTGGTTCGCGTTATTGCTCGCTAACTTATGATTGCCCTGAACTTAGCAAGCACATCGCTTAACACATCATCAGTGGCTCTCTCGGCGAAGGACACCCCACGTTCAACAAAATCAATGGTCTTCACCTGCTGACAGAGCACAACGCCCGATACTTTCTGGCCCTGTAAAGAAACCTCGAAAGCATGGCCGCGAACCCGGCTGGTGATCGGGGCGACCAGAGCCAATAACATTTTTTTGTTAAAAGGCTCTGGAGACAGCACCAGGGCAGGACGTTTTCCTTTTTGTTCATGGCCTGCAGTCGGGTCAAAGTCCGTCCAAACAATATCACCTCGTTTCGGGATATATTGTTTCATTACTCAATTTCCTTGCCTACCGGTTCGGCGTTTAACCAAGCCCGATCTTCATCGTCCAAAGCCAAAGACTCGGACGGGCAGTCGTTCAACAACTCTTTCAAGGAATATTCTTTGACCTGAGCGAGCGGGGTAATGATAATTTGACCGCCAACCGCTTCGATATTTACCTCTTGATCGACTCTTAACTTCCCGGTTTCAGCAATACTTTTAGGGATTCTCACTCCCAGGGAATTACCCCATTTTTTCACTGTTAACTGCATATAACGGCTCCTTTGGAAAGATATACAATGTATAAACACATGTATGTTATTCTTTGAGGTGTGTCAACAATGTTTACACTTATTCCATGGACGCTGGAGCGTCCCAATGCGTCCCCACGCTGGAGCTCGTAGGTTGGGGTGAGGAACGAACCCCAACACCATCCTGATTTTTCGCCATAGCCCTTTGAATCGATTTCGCAGATATCCGCGTCCCAATCGCCTCCAATCAGCCGTCTGGGTCACATTTTACGTTGAAAAAATTGAAGCCGCTTTAAACCCGCGCGCGCCGGCATCGTATAACATCTTTCCGTTCCTATGACACAATGTTGGGGTTCGTTCCTTACCCCAACCTACGGGCTCTCGTTCCGCCAACCATAAACGATGGAGCGTCCCCAAACGTTCCACGCTGGAGCATGGGAACGATCAATACCGGGCGGGAGCCCGATCAACCTACAGGCTCACAGACTTCCCACCTAACCCCCTACTTGATCCCCTTGGTCCCTTCTTTGAGCGTCTCGGTCAGGTCGGCCCCGTCGAGCTTGGCCCCGGTGAGATCGGCCTTGATTAGGTTGGCGCCTTTGAGCGCGGCGCCGCGCAGGTCAGCCCCGCGCAAATCGGCGCCGGGCAGGTTGGCATAGGTCAGGACCGCATCACGCAGGTTGGCTTTTTGCAAGTCGGCCCGGCGGAGATTAGCCATGCTCAGGTTGGCGCCGTGCAGATCGGCCCCGCCCAGTTTAGCCTCGATCAACTCGGCCCGACCAAGATCCACCCCGGCCAGATTGCAGCCCGGACAGTCCTTGGCCATGAATTCGACCGTGGCGGCGTTGTCCTTGGCCGCGCCCTCGCCGCTTGGGCGTTCTTCGGTGAGCTGCGGTTTTTGCGGCGCCTCCCGGCTGCCTTCCTCTTTGAGGATCGAGCGGTGCTGGCTTTTCTTCTTCTGGTCACTGTCGCTGTACAACCCTTTGCTGTCGCCTGCCGCCTGTTCCGCCGAATACTGGAGCACGCCGCTGCCGCCGGCCAGTCGCACCTTACCCTTGTCGCCGCTTTGGTAGACCGTGAAGCAGCGCAGGTCGCCGTACCACCATTTCTCCATGCGGAAGCAGAGTTCGCCGCCCTCGCTGACGTCCCATCGGCCTTTGTCTTTATCGGTGGAAACGCCCTGGGCGAAGATTTTGCCCGAAGGATCGAAATAGAGCTGGGCGTCCTCGCTAAAGGCGTGCAGCGCCAGGGTGTTGCCCTTGACCAGCTCCAGCACCTCGCGCGCCGGCAGCTGGGTGGCCCCTTCTTTGACCAGCGAGTTGACAGTGGTCGGGCCGCAGCCAGAGAGCGCAAAACAACAGAGCAAGGCAGGGAGGACGGAGTGTCGCATGGAGAACCTCTTCTTTTCTTTTATGAGTGAAAATAACAGGTTGATTGGTCGATTGGGGCCGTGTGGGCGGCCGCAGGCAGGCCGTATATTACACGGAAGGCAGGTTTTTGCACCCTTGAATTTCAGGAACCATTCCCGTTGCAATGCGGCTGGTTGGCGATCTCGGATTGTCGTCGGGCATTGACGGAGCCTTGCCATGCGCCCCTGCAACCCGAGGGCGAATCGCCGATTTCTTGGCGGCCGCTTGGAACGATGGGCAGCGCCGGCAGGGTGGAATTACAACACGGCCGGTCCCGGACGACTGCCGTGGTCGTCTTGATCCATCTGATCGTCGACCACGATATGAAACCGTTCCTGGATCAGGGACAAGGGCGTCAGATCGGCCTTGCGATCCGAGGGGGTGAGGAAGGAGAGCAGTTTGGTGCGCAGCACGGTGGGGTTGAGTTCGCACTCAATGGCGATAATCCCCTCCATGATGATTTTCTGCAGCAGCAGTTCCTGGTTGGTGCGCTCGCGCAGGTTGGCGGCAAAGGGGATGAAAAAGAAGTTGGCGAAGATCAGCCCGTAGAGAATCGAGGTCAGAGCCAGCGGCACGGTTTTGAGGATGATGCCGGTGTCGTCGATGCCGGCCAGCATGGGAATCAGGCCGGCCACCGAACCGACGATGCCAAACGCCGGGCAGAAGTCGGCGATGGTGCGCAGCACGCGCTCGCTGTCTTCGCGTCGCATCTTGAAAAAATACATCTCGGTGTTGAGGATGTCGCGAATCTGCTGCGGCTCGTAATTGTCCACCAGGCAGCCCAGGCCGCGACGGAGGAAAAGAATCGAGGTTTCGGTTTCATCCTTTTGCAGGGAGAGAATGCCTTCCATCCGCGACTTGATCGACAGATCGATGAGGATGTCGACAATTTCGGCCTCGGATTTGAGCTGGCCCCGGTAGGAAGAGCGGACCACGCGTTGGACGATTTTCAACCGATCAAGCTGAAAGCTGAGCAGGGCGGCGGTGGCGCTGCCGCCGGCCACGATCATCAAGCTGGCGATGTTGAAATAAAAGCTCAGGCTGCCCTTGATGAGAAAACCGCCGAAAAAGATGAGGCCGCAGAGCGCGAGGCCAATGATGTTCTGTCGTTTCATGGCTGGAAAATCCGTTATTGAAGAGTGGCAGGCGTGGCCGCTTGCACCTGCGGCAATTCCTTGGACAGCACGATTTCCACCCGCCGGTTGATCTTGCGGTTGGCCTCGCTGGTGTTGGGCTGCAGCGGCCGAAAGGAGCTGTAGCCGGAAACGCTGAACTGGGTGGCCGGCAACCGGGTGTCGTCGATGAGGAAGCGGGCGACCCGTCCGGCCCGGGCCAGCGACAATTCCCAGTTGGAGGGAAACCGCATGTTTTTCACCGGCCGGTCGTCGGTGTGGCCGATGACGTTGATCATGTACGGCGTTTTCTGGATGATGCTGGTTATTTTTTTAAGCGCGTCCGTGGCGCTGGGCGTCAGTTCCGCCTGCCCGGAGGCGAACAGTAGGTCGCCGGTGAGGATGATTCGCATGGTTTTGTCCGGGATTAGTTCCACCGAGGCGAACCGTTCTAGCTTCTCCTTTTCCAGGGTGACTTTGGAGAGGTCGTAGATCTTGGTGATCAGTTCTTCCTGTTTTGTTTCCTGGGGGGGCGTAACGGCGGGTTCGGGCGGCGTTGCCGGAGCTGTTTCCGCCTGCGGCGGCGGAGGCTGCTGTTCGCGCGCGACCTCGGAAATGGGCGCCAGCGGTTCAACCTGCGGTTCGGCCTGTGGTTTGTCGTCTGCCATGTTGTGGCGGATGAGCACGTCGGCCCCGGACTGTTCGTGCGCTGCCGGCATGATTTCCTGCACGGCGTCCGAAATCTTGACCGAGACGTCCTGGGAGATGGGGTGGAAAATTAGCGAGGAGGCGGCGTTGTCGACCTGCACCGGCATGGTCTCGTCGGCGATCTTGTTGGGTTTGCCGTGGGCCAGGATCTCCTGGTGGGTGCGCAGATGGGCAAAGAGGGTGAGAAAGAGGATGAACATGGTCATCATCAAATCCGACCAGGCAATCGACCAATGCACCGGCCGGGGCGGGGTGCGCGAGCGGTAAAAGGAATCCTCGACCACAAAAACCGGCTGCGAGGACTGCTGCCAGTCGGAGTTCAGAGGCGTTTTCTTTGGGGACGGCGCAACGGCAGCCGTTGGTTTGTTGTCCTCAATGGGCCTGTCGTGTGGGTTGGATGCGTTTTCCATAGCCTTTCTTCGACCGGTTCCGCCCGGAACAGAAGCAGATTGTGAGAGTATCCACGAGATGCAAGGCTACTGTACCAGAATGGTATGAAAAAGTCATAAACTGATGCGTGTGGGCCGCAGACCTCAGAAATCCACAAAAAAGCCCCTGTCGCTCAGGGGAGCGACAGGGGCACAAACAACCCAACGAACAGGAAAACTTACTTCTCGCCTTCCTGCAGCGATTTGACCAGCAGGCCGCCTGCCAAGCCCAGCAGACCGATTTCCCTGATCTGGGTTTTGGCGGTGAGCGACATCTTGGTGAGCAGGCTGCGGCGCAGGGAAACCTTGGGCATTTCCTGCGGGGCCACCTGCATCAGCAGTTCCATATCACCCTTCTTGCTGCCGAAATACATGCCGTTGGGACCGATCTGGACCGCCTTGGAGGTCAGGCCGACCGCGCCTTTGGCCACATATTTGGCCACCGCTGAATTGGGATCGTCAAGATCGCCAAAGATACGGGCGCGGGCCAAACAGGTCTGGACGCAGGCAGGCTCCAGGCCTTCGGCGACGCGCGGCATGCAGTAGGTGCACTTGTCGACCTTACCCAGGCTGTTGTCGTCTTTGAGGCTTTCGTCGACATAGCGGGCGTTGTAAGGGCAGGCGTCGCGGCAGGCGCCGCAGCCGATGCAGCGCTCGCGGTCGACCTGAACGGTGCCGTTGAACGGATCCTTCCAGGTGGCCCCTACGTCCATGGTTACGGTCTTGCCGCTCTTGGCGTCCTTGAAGGTCATACTGACCGGATCAGCCGGGCAGACCGGCACGCAGGGCGGGTTTTTGCAGTGGTTGCAGAGACCTGGGTAGTAGGTGGCGGCCATGCCGGTTGCGGTAAGGCTTGGCCCCAGGCGGTGGACCCAGTTGCGGTCGTACTGAGCGGGAACCTCCCACTCAGCCTTGCAGGCAATGACGCAGGCATGGCAGCCCACGCACCTGTCGACATCGATAATCATGCCATATTGCATAGGAACTCTCCTTCAAAGGTGGTCGTGTCTGACGGTTGCGGGATGTTGCGGCCCACGATCAGCTGACTTTCACGAGTTTGACAAAGTTATTGCGCATGCCGTGGGCGCCGGTTTCCGGATCGACCGCCAGCTTGGTGATCAGGCTGCAGTCGTCGATGCCCTTGCCCACGCCCAGGGTCAGTTCCGGATTCATCGAGCCAAAACCATGGTACATGTACACCGAATCTTGGCGGATGCCGGGGGTGACCTTGACCGTGGTGGTGGTGCGCGATTTGACCCCGTCCTGGTTGATCAGGGAGACGGTGTCGCCTTCCTTGAGTCCCAACTTGGCCGCCAGTTTGTCGTTGACCCAGACGGGGTTGCTGTCGTTTTCCGCCATCAGCCAGGCGTTGTTCTGGCTGCGGTTGAAGGTGTGGACCGGCGAGCGACCGTAGAGCAGCCGCATGAATCCTTCAGGGGCCCGTTCCACCGGAATGTAAGTGGGGATCGGCGGATAGCCGTTCTCTTCCAACTCCGGGTTGTGGAACAGCACGGTGATCTCCATCTCGCCATAGGGGTCTTTGCCCGGCTGGATGTGGATGCCGTCCTCGGCCTTGATCTTGTCGATCGACAATTCAACCCCGGCCAGCATCTTGTTGATGGCCTCTTCCTGGGACTGGACCGGAATTTTGTCGCCGTAGCCCATGCGTTTGGCGATTTCGTTGGTGATCCAGATGCTTTCCTTGCGCTCGAAACCAGGGGCCACCAGCGGCATGCGAGGGGCAATGTACTGCTTGTGCTCCTCGGCAAAATCCCACTGGGTGCCGCTCTTGATCATGTCGTACCGCTCAAGATACGAGGTGTCGGGCAGGAGGATGTCGGCGTACATGGTGATGTCGGTGGGCATGACGTCAACGCACATGACAAAGTCCATCTGCTCGAGCATCTTGATGGTTTTTTCCTGGTTGGGGATGGTCTGGATCGGGTTCTGGCCCCAGATGACGCAGCCCTTGATCGGATACGGCTTGCCGGTGATGGCGGTGTCGCGGATCAGATCGGTGGGGGTGCCGGGCGGCGAATAATGATGGACATCCGCCATTTCCCGCAGGCTCTCCTCATGTTTCTCACCTTTTGGCCAGCCAACCTTGCCCAGGCCCTTGGGCCCTTTGGGTTGGACAAAGCCGCCCTTGACGCCGAAGGCGCCGAGCACGCCGGTGAGGCAGGCCAGGGCGCGTTGGCGCTGGAAGTCGTTGCCGTTCCAGGACACGTGACGGCCGGGGTGAATGGCGACATTGGGCATGTTGGCGGCCAGCAGTTCGGCCACTTCCTTGATCTGCTCGGCGGGCACGTCGCATTCCTTGGCCGCTTTTTCGAGGGTCCATTCCTTGATGCCCTCGGCCATCTTGTCAAAACCCTCGCCGTGGGCTTCAATGAATTCGGCGTTGTACTTCTTGTTCTGGATCAGATAGTTCATGATCGCGAGCATGAAGGCGGTGTCGGTGCCGGGCCGGATTTGCACCCAGATGTCCGACTTGGCCGCCGAGGCTGAGTAGCGGGGATCGACCACGATCAGTTTGGCGCCGTTCTCCAAGCCCTTGAGATAGCGCTTGAGATGGGACACGTGGACGTTCTCGCCCAGATGGTTGCCGATGAAAAAGATGACCTTGGCGTTGGCCATGTCCACGTCTTCATTGGGCGGCAGGCCGATGGTGGCCATGTAGGCGGTGTCGCGGATGCCGCGGCATTGGAAGAACGAGGCCTCGGAGACGTTGTGAGTGCCCACGACGTTTTCAAGAAAGCCCATCGGGTAGGTGGCGGTGGAGCCGTGGGGAAACATGGCGATGCCCTTGGCGCCGTGCTTTTCTTGAATTTCCTTCAGCTTGCTGCCGCAGGTGTCGAGCGCTTCCTCCCAGGAGATGCGCTGCCATTTGGGCGCGCCGCGTTTGCCGACGTTTTTGAGCGGGTATTTGAGCCGGTCCGGATCGTAGAGCAGTTTGACGCCGGCGTTGCCGCGGGCGCAGATGGAGACGCCGTTGTCGATTGATTTCGGATTGCCTTCCAGCTTGATCAAACGACCGTCGCGGATTTTTCCAATCAGCTGACACCGCCAGAAACACATCTCGCACACGCCGCCGACCGCTGTCTGGGTATTTTTAAAAGTCCCCGGAGCAGCCAGGGGCGTTTTGACGACTCCTGATTCTGCTTGAGCCGCCACCTTGGACAGCGGCACGGACGCAGCGGCAATCGAGGCGGTTTTGAGGAAATTCCGCCTGGTAAGGTTCATTGCCATTTACTGTTCCTCCTTGGTGAAAAAATCAATTAACTGTATCGACGCCTTGTAGAAAGGATGTCGAGCTTCTTTCATACATTTTTCCTGAAACCGTTCAAACCACGGCCGAAAAAGGGTTCGCAGAAAAAGTTCTTCATCGTCAAGCCTGGCTTCACCGGCCAATGCAGCCAAAAAATCAAGCTCGAAACGAATGTGATCGGCAGGCTCGGTCTCATCCGTGAGATCATAACCACGTTCGCGGTAAAAATCCCTGGTGCGCTCGGTGGTTCGGCCGCACAGGGTGCCGTCGCCGTCCATGTAGACCGAGGCGTAGGGCGGAATGGTCGCCCGGAGCGCGGCGGTGATGAACAGCCGGGTGTATTCGGTCCGCAGATCGTCGAGGTAGTCGATGGTTGCCCCGCGCCAGACGCGAAATTCGTCGAGTTCCGTCTGCCATTCAAGGGACGCCAGCAGGGAATCCATGGCGTCGAGGAATTGGTCGTTGCAGAAGGCGGGGTCTGGGTAGCGCATGGTCAGCGCGAGAAAAGAATAGAGGGAACTGAGGGTGGCGGCTTCGGCCGCCGAGGCGTCTTCCTGGTCAATGGGGGTGCTGTTCGCTGCCATGAGACTCTATCTGGGGAATCGGTGACGGGAATCTGGGGTGACTGTTTGCGGGTTGCGAGAAGATCGATGATAGGCAATTATGAGGATTGTGAATAATGCCGAAATATTGTTGTTCTTCCGTCGACCGGATTGCCGCCTGCTTTTCTGAAAAAACCGGTCACACTGTAGCATAGAATCTTGTATTCCACAAGATGCCTCTACTTGGCCCTAAAGGTTTCCTCGGCTTTGGCCGACAAGACGATAAGGGAGAAATGCCGGCTCACGGATGAAGGCGGCAACTCTTTGTTTTCAAATCCATAATGACAACCAGGGAAGGGACATCATGAAAATTGCCGAATCGAACATCCAACTTGCCAGTTCTCACACCGCCGTCGAATATTCCGAGCGCCGGGAGTCGCTCGTTGTCTGGCGTCAGGGGAGAGAATCGGTCCGCGCCGAAAAGAAGAACAGCCAGGACGACGCGCTGCAAAAGCAGGCGGAAAAACTTGCCAAAGAGGCCGCCAAGGTCAGTTTGTCCGCCGAGGCTCAGCAAAAGGCGGCGAGCGTCGTCGAATCTGCGGAATCAGCCGAAGTCGCGGCCCTCGGAGAAGACGGGGACCTGCTGACCGATCTGAACATGCGTATCCTCAAGGCCTTGTTTGAAAAACTCACCGGCCGGAAATTCAAAACGTACAACCTTGCCGCCTCTCAACAGTCGGCGGTTGCTGCGCCGTCAACAACTTCGGCTGACGCCATGCAGGCGCAAGCGACCCCAACCAACGCCGGCTGGGGATTGCGTTATGAACGCCACGAAGTGTATCACGAATCCGAAAGCACCCAGTTCGCCGCCCAAGGGGTGGTGCGGACCGCCGACGGCCAGGAAATTCAAATCGGAGTCGAGTTGAACATGAGCCGCAGCTTCACCAGCACTCTGGATGAAAGCCTGCTGATGGGCGACGCGCGCCTCAAGGATCCCTTGGTGATCAATTTTGACGGAGTCGCAGCCCAACTGACCCAGGACACCTTCAGCTTTGACATCGACGCCGACGGCAGCGAGGATCAGATTGCCTTTGTCGGGCCCGGATCCGGTTTTATTGCCCTAGACGCCAACAACGACGGCTTGGTGAACGACGGCAGCGAGTTGTTTGGCGCGCAGAGCGGCGACGGATTTGCCGATCTGGCCGCCTATGACGGCGACGGCAACGGCTGGATCGACGAGGGCGACGACATCTATTCTCAACTGCGGATCTGGACCAAAACTGCCGCCGGCGAAGACCAGTTGCTGGCGCTGGGGGCAAAAGGCGTCGGCGCAATTTATCTTGGCCGGGTCGAGACCCCGTTCAGCGTCAAGGACGGCAACAACGAATTGCAGGGACAGGTGCGCGCCACCGGGCTTTTTCTCTTTGAACAGGGCGGCGTCGGAACCATGCAGCAGTTGGACCTAGTCGCCTGAACCTGGTTGCCTGAGGTTCGGCGTCGCATTTGCGGGCCCGACGCAGTGGCATGACGGTCGCGTTTCCTTGCCGCTTGACGGGCAGGGGTGATGCTGTTACAACCCCAGATTAACAGACGTTTTGCTTGTTTTTTTGGGTGTGGCGCCGCTTGAGGCGCGCCAGAAAATTAAAAAGCCAAGGGCCGATAGTGAGCCTGCAAGGAGACGCGAGATGGAGATCCAGATTCCCGCAGGAGTCAAGGGCAGGGAAGAGTTGGTGGTCGCCTTTGAAGACACTGCCGCCAAATACGGCAGCGGTTTGGTTGAGGTCTACGCCACGCCGGCAATGGTGGCGCTGATGGAGAAAACCTGTCTCAATTCGGTGCTGCCGTATTTGCCCGAGGGGCACGGCACCGTGGGCGTCAAGGTCGACATCGTCCACAGCAAGGCCACCCCGGTGGGGATGAAGGTGACATGTGAATCGACCCTGCTGGAAGTTGATCGCCGGCGGCTGGTGTTTGAGCTGCTGGCCTTTGATGAAAAGGGCGAGATCGGGCGGGGCCGGCACGAGCGCTTCGTTATCAACACCCAAAAATTCATGGAAAAGTTATAGGCTTGATTGCACGCGTTGTCGCCGGAGCGGCCTGCGCGGTCGGGTTGGGCGCAATCGCGCCGCGTCGGTCTACAGTGCCTTTAAGTCTACAGTTGCTTTTCCGTGGTTTGCGCCGGGGTGTTGTAGCGGCTCAGCACCCCGTAGAGCATGTCGGGCAGGTCGTTTTTTTGCCGGGAACTGCGCTGGATCTGCTTGAGGCATTTGTCAAAGGTGAGCGTCTCGCCGAGGAAAATGTGGCGAAGGATCAGCGAGATCAGGCGGGTGATGGTGGTTAAATTGGAAATGCGCGACTGCAGTTCGTGGTCGCGGTCAAAGGCGGTTGAAGCAAACACCTCCACCGGCTTGCCGTTGACCTCGCTCACCGACAGATACCACTTGTTGCGGTCGCGGTCGATGGCCCGGTAGCGCTTGCCGTCGAGCACCTCCGGCAGTTCCGCCTCGCTTTCGATGGAGCGGGGCGTTGCCGCAGGCAGGATCGGTTCGTTCCGACAGCGCAGCCATAACCGCCGCACCGTCTCCGGTTGCTCCTGCACCGCCCTGGCAAGGGCCTCGCAGGCGGGGCACAGGCCGTCCTGCGGCAGAGGGTGGTCGCTTTTTTGGCCGCAGATCGCGCAGGTGGAAGGATTGTTCTCGGATTTCAAGCTGTTGCTCCATAGACGAAGAATCATTGTAGGCTGAACCGGTCACTATTCAGCGTCAAAATACAACGACGCCGGCAAAAGAACAAGCCGGGAAGTTGTTCCCCTCCCGCCGTCGCCTGGTTGCGGCGCACGGCTCCAGTCACCCGGTTTTTCCGCCTTTTCCCTTGCACATTCAAGCTGGCTTGGTAAAATCTGCCACTTCGTGGACAGCCCAGCCGTGTCTCTTTCTCATTTGCTTAACCAGGAAAAACGATGGATTACAGGGAAACACTCAACCTGCCGCAGACCAAGTTTAAAATGAAGGCCAACCTGACCCAGCGCGAGCCCATGGCGCTCAAACGCTGGGAAAAGGAAAACCTCTACGCGCAGTTGCAGCAGGCGGCGGCTGACCGGCCGCTGTTTGTCCTCCACGACGGCCCTCCCTACGCCAACGGCAACATTCACCTGGGCACCGCCTTCAACAAGGTGCTGAAAGACATCATCCTTCGTTCCAAGCGGATGGCCGGCTTCAACGCCCCGTACATCCCCGGTTGGGACTGCCACGGCCTGCCCATCGAGCACAATGTCGATGTGGAGCTGGGCGCTAAAAAACAGACCATCTCCATCCTGGGCAAGCGCGCCGCCTGCCGCAGCTACGCCGAAAAGTGGATCAAGACCCAGCGCGAGCAGTTCAAGCGGCTCGGCGTGCTCGGCGATTGGGGCAATCCCTATCTGACCATGAACTTTGGCTACGAGGCGGTCATTGCCCGGGAGTTTAACACCTTTCTTCTTTCCGGTGCCGTGGTTCGCTCCAAAAAGCCGGTCTACTGGTGCGCCGACTGCGGCACCGCCCTGGCCGAGGCCGAGGTTGACTACGCCGATCACACCTCGCCGTCGGTGTACGTCAAGTTTCCGGTGAAGGACGATCTCGGCGCGGTTGCGCCGGAGCTGGCGGGCAAACAGGTCTCGGTGCTCATCTGGACCACCACGCCCTGGACCCTGCCGGCCAACCTGGCCATCGCCTTTCATCCGGATTTTGAATACGCCGCCGTTGCCGTCCAGGGCGAGATATGGATTCTGGCCAAGGAACTGGTCGATTCGTGCATGAAGTTGTTCGGCCTGGAGGACTATTCGATCCTGGCTGTTTTCTCCGCTGCGGGACTGGAAGGCAAGCATTGCCGCCACCCCTTCATGGAGCGCGATTCCCTGATGGTCCTGGCTGATTACGTCACCGCCGATTCGGGCACCGGCTGCGTTCACACCGCGCCCGGCCACGGCGCAGACGACTATCTCACCGGCCTGCGCTACGGCCTGGAGGTGTTGTCGCCGGTGGACGATCAGGGCCGTTACACGGCGGACGCCGGCCGGTACGAGGGGGCGCAGGTCCCGCAGGTCAATCGGCAGATCGTGGCCGATATGGCTGCCGAGGGTTCGCTGGTCAAGGAAATGGCCATCAATCACAGCTACCCGCACTGCTGGCGCTGCAAAAAACCGGTGATGTACCGGGCCACGGCCCAGTGGTTCATCTCCATGGACAAACTGCAGTTGCGCGAAAAGGCCTTGCAGGCAATCAAGGAAGTGAGCTGGACGCCAGCCTGGGGCCAGCAGCGGATTTACGGCATGGTCGAGGCCCGGCCGGATTGGTGTCTGTCCCGCCAGCGCTCCTGGGGCGTGCCGATCACGGTGCTGACCTGCGTTGCCTGCGGTGAGATTTTAAAAAACGAGGCGGTGTGCAGCCGGATTGACGAATTTTTTGGCAAGGAAGGGGCTGACGCCTGGTTCAAGCACGAGGCCGCTGACTTTATTCCCGAGGGCGTGACCTGCGGTTGCGGCGGCCATGAGTTCAAGAAGGAGTCCGACATCCTTGACGTCTGGTTCGATTCCGGAACCAGCCATGCCGCAGTTCTCGAACAGCGCGCGGAATTGCGCTCGCCGGCGGATCTCTATCTGGAAGGCAGCGATCAGCACCGCGGCTGGTTCCAGTCCTCGCTGCTCACTTCAGTGGGCGCCAGAGGGCGTGCGCCGTATCAGGGCGTGCTCACCCACGGCTACGTGGTCGACGGCCAGGGCAAGAAGATGTCCAAATCCGTGGGCAACGTTGTTGCGCCGCAGGAGGTGATTGATCAGTACGGGGCCGAGGTGCTGCGTCTGTGGGTGGCCAGCGAAAATTACCAGGACGACGTCAAGGTCTCGGACGAGATTCTCAGGCACGTCTCCGACGCCTACCGCAAGATGCGCAACACCCTGCGGTTTCTGCTGAGCAATCTCTATGATTTTGATCCGGCCAAGGACAGCGTTGCCCCTTCTGCCCTGCAGGAGATGGATCGTTGGGCCCTGACCAAGTTTGCCGAACTGAGCGGGCGCATCACCAGCGCCTACGAGCGCTACGAATTCCACGCGGTCTATCATGGCCTGCACAATTTCTGCGGGGCCACCATCTCCAGCTTATACATGGACGTGCTCAAGGATCGGCTCTACTGCTCTGCCCCAGCCGGGCCGGAGCGCCGCGCCGCCCAGACCGTGATTTACCGGATTCTTGACGGACTGTTGCGCCTGATGTCGCCGATCCTCTGTTTCACCACCGCCGAGGCCTGGGAGCATCTCCATGACCTGCCCCAGGACGCGCCCCTGGAACGATCCATCTTCTTTGCCGATTTCGCGCCTGTGGCCGACATTGTTGAAGACGAGGCGTTTCAGGGCCGCTGGGACAAACTGCTGATCCTGCGCTCCGCCATTACCCGCGTGCTCGAAGGCGCGCGTCGCGACAAGGTCATTGGTTTGTCCCTGGATGCGGAGGTGGTGATCAAGGTCAACGGCGAATGGGCCGATTTTCTCTCTGGCAGCCTGGAACAGTTGCGCGAACTCTGCATCGTTTCCGGTCTGCGTCTGACCCGAGATGGAGAGGACGGGAACCTCGCCTTTGTCGAGGCCGAAGCCCTGCCGGGCGTGGAGATTGCGGTCGGGCCCGCGCCGGGCGTCAAGTGCGAGCGGTGTTGGACCATTGCCACCTCGGTTGGCGACGATCAGGAGCACCCCGCGCTCTGCGCCCGTTGCGCTGCGGTGGTTCGGCAGCTGACGGCATGAGTCGCCGCCTCCTGATGTCGGCTTTTTTCCCGGTGATCCTTGCGGTTGTCGCTATCGATCAGGCAACCAAGGTATGGATCATGCGCCATTTTTCCCTGTATGAGAGCAAGGTGGTGATTGCCGATCTGTTCAATCTCACCTACCTGACCAACAACGGCGCCGCGTTCAGCATCCTGGCCGGGCAACCGGCGGTGTGGCGGCAGCTTTTTTTTATCGGGGCCGCCGGCGCAGCCCTGGTGTTCATCTGGATCGCACAGCGGAGTTTTGGCCGCAACAGCGTTGTGTACAGTTTGTCCTTGGCCTTGATCGCCGGCGGGGCCATCGGCAACCTTATTGATCGGATTCGGTACGGATTTGTGGTCGATTTTCTCGATGTTTACGTTGGCGCCCATCACTGGCCGGCGTTTAACATCGCCGATTCCGCAATCACCATTGGCGTCATTCTTTTTATCATCAAAAATCTCCTGTTTGAACGGCAACAGCCGGCGCAGGCGTAACAACCTTTCGCAGTCGAAATATGAAAAAAACAGCAATTCTCTTTCCGGGACAAGGGTCCCAGTTTATTGGCATGGGCCAGGAATTCGTCGATCAGGATCCGGACGCCTCGGCCCTGATGGATCTGGCCGAAAAAATTTCCGGTTTTCCCCTGCGCGCGCTCTGTTTTGAAGGGCCGATGGAAGACCTTACCCGGGTGCTGTACCTGCAGCCGGCGTTGACGGTGATCAATCTGATCTGCTGGCAGCAGTTGCTCAAGCTTGTGCCCGGCTTTCAACCCTCTTTTCTGGCGGGGCACAGCCTAGGCGAGTACTCGGCCCTCCACGGCGCGGGCGTATTGACCCTGGAGGACACCTTGTCCTTGGTCACCAAGCGCGGCGAGTTGATGGAGCGCGAAGGGGCCTTGCATCCCGGCGGCATGCGGGCGGTGGTGGGATTGGGCGTTGAAGAGGTTGAGGCAGTGCTGCAGGGGTTTTCCGGCCCAGGCGTTGCGGTCGTGGCCAACCACAACACCGCTTCCCAGATTGTGCTTTCTGGAGATGCGGCAGGGCTCGACGCGGTCGGCGCCCAATGCGCCGCCAAAGGCGCCAAGGTGATCCCGCTGAAGGTCAGCGTGGCCAATCACAGTCCGTTGGTTGCCGGCGCAGTCGACGACTTTGCCGCCTATATGGACGGCATCGCTTTCAACCCGCCCCGGATTCCGGTGTTGTTCAACGTTACCGGCGGCTACGAACAGGGCCCGGCCGAGATGAAGGCGATCATGGCCCGGCAGATTGCCTCCAGGGTGCGCTGGTTGACCATTGTCGAACAAATGATCGCCGAAGGGGTCGAGGTGATTGTCGAGTTGGGGCCAAAGAATGTCCTGAGCGGCATGATGAAGAAAATTTTGCCGAAAAATTCAGCGATTACCTGTCTGCAGGCCGACAGCCCCGAGTCCCTGGCCAAGGTCGCCGAGGCGCTGATTGCGTGATAAGAGCCCGGACCACCATGTTTTTCTTCTCGCTTGACAAGAAGGGGCATGTCGGGTATTAATCGCAATTTTCCTGAACGCATAATCAGAGACGGGCGTATTTCGGCGTTTGCCTGCATTCATTGCCTATTGAGCACCGTATATCATGTTTGAGAATTTAACCGACCGCCTTGAAAGCGCGTTTAAGAAGTTACGCGGCCACGGCAGGCTGACTGAAGAAAACATTCAGGAAGCCATGGGCGAGGTGCGCACGGCGCTGCTCGAGGCGGACGTCAACTTCGGCGTCGTCAAGGAATTCATTGCCGCGGTCAGCGAAAAGGCCGTTGGCCGGGAAGTGCTCTCCAGTTTGTCCCCTGGTCAACAGGTGGTCAAGGTGGTGCACGACGAGTTGGTCGAACTGCTTGGCAGCCAGGCCCAACCGCTCAAGCTCGACGGGCGGCAGCCGGTGGTGATTATGCTTGCCGGGCTCCAGGGCTCGGGAAAGACCACCACCGCCGCCAAGCTGGCCCGGCAGCTCAAGGAAAAAGGCCGGTCGCCTTTCCTGGTTCCCGCCGACGTTTATCGGCCGGCAGCCATTGAGCAGTTGCAAGTGTTGGGCGAGCAGGTCGGCGTGCCGGTCTTTGCCTCCACCACCGAACAGAAGCCGGTGGACATTGCCCGTCGGGCGGTTGCCGAAGCAACGGCCAATCAGTACGACACCGTTATTATAGACACCGCAGGCCGTCTCCACGTTGACGAGGCCCTCATGGGCGAGTTGCAGGAGATCAGCCGGGCCGTCTCGTTGAGCGAGGTGCTGTTTGTCGCCGACGCCATGACCGGTCAGGACGCGGTCACTGTGGCTGAAAAGTTCAACGCCGATCTGGAAATCACCGGCGTCATCCTCACCAAGATGGAAGGCGACGCCCGCGGCGGCGCGGCCCTCTCGGTGAAGAAGGTGACCGGCAAGCCGATTAAATTCGTCGGCGTCGGCGAATCGGTCGAAGCTCTGGAGATCTTTCATCCTGATCGGGCGGCTTCCCGCATCCTTGGCATGGGCGACGTGCTGTCGCTGATTGAGAAGGCGGAAGCGGTTGTCGATCAGAAAAACGCCGAACGGTTGGCGAAAAAGATCCAGAAAAACGCCTTCACCCTGGAAGATTTTCTCGATCAGATCCAGCAAATCAAAAAGATGGGCAGCTTGGAGCAGATCATGGACATGATTCCAGGGATCAACAAGCTCAAGCAGTTGAAGGACGCGCCCAAGCCGGATCAGAAAGAATTGGTCAAAACCGAGGCAATTATTCGCTCCATGACCCTCAAGGAGCGGCGCAACCACAGAATTATTGACGCCAGTCGGCGGGTGCGCATCGCCAAGGGGTCGGGCACCTCTGTCAACGAGGTGAACCGGGTTTTGAAAAGTTACACCATGATGCTGAAAATGATGAAGAATTTGAAGGGCAAGGGCATCGTGAGCGGCGGCAAACGCCGCAAGCTCCCCAAAGGGCTCGTTCGATAAACAACCCCAATTTATTACTAAGCAAGGCCCGGCAGTCTGCACTGTGGGGCAATATCCACCGGAGGATAGAAAATAATGGCAGTTCATATTCGTTTGACCAGAAAGGGCCGGAAAAAACAACCGTTTTACCGGATCATCGTTGCCGACAGCCAAGCCCCGCGCGACGGCAAGTTTCTTGACATCGTTGGCACCTATGATCCGATGCAAAATCCTGCGGCGATCAGCATTGACAACGAAAAACTCGAAACCTGGATGAAAAAGGGCGCCAAACCGACGGAAACCGTTGAGAGCCTGATTAAGAAGTGTGTTCCAGGAGTGGTTGTAGCGGCGTAAATGAAAGAGCTGATTGAGTTCATCGCCGGCAAACTGGTGGATCAGCCCGAGCTTATCACTGTGTCGCAACAGGAGGATGAGGAGAACCTCACCATTGAGTTGCGGGTCGCCCAAGAGGATCTGGGCAAAGTGATCGGCAAACAGGGGCGGACGGCCAGGGCGATGCGTGCGGTGCTTGCCGTTTCATTGACCGGGGACAACAGGCGCACCCGGCTTGAAATCGTCGAATAGTGAATCCGTCTGAAGCGACGCCGGATAAAAACTTTGTCCTGCTTGGCGTGGTCAGTCGACCACATGGCATCCGGGGCGAGTTAAAGGTCCGGCCTTTTACTGAACATCCCGAAAATCTCAGGCTGTATCGGCGGTTGTATCTGGCTGCCGAAGGGGATTTAACAAAGGTCGAGTTCACTAACGAACAGGTCCGGACCAACGGCAACACGGTTATTCTCAAACTCAAAGAGTGCACGGATCGAAGTCGGGCCGAGCAGCTTGCCGGAATGGGCATCTGGTTGCCCGCCAGCGAATTGCCGCCCCTGGCCGAGGGAGAGTTTTACCTTCACAGTTTGGTCGGCAAACGAGCTAGGACACAGGCCGGACAGTTCCTTGGCACGGTCACGGCTCTGCTGGCTGGCGGCGGGCAGGACATTCTGGTTATCCGCGATGGCGAGGAAGAATATCTCGTGCCCATGGCGCCGGAGTTTGTCGTTGCCATTAATGAGGCTGAAATCACACTCGATCTGCCGCCCGGATTGCTTGACATTAACCGGTAAATCCAGCAGGCGGTTGATGATTTTTGACATTCTGACGATTTTTCCCGAATTCTTCGCCTCGCCTTTGCAGGAAGGCGTCATTCGCCGGGCATTGATGGAGGGAAAAATAAAAGTCGGGGTTCACAACATTCGCGCTTTTGCCGTGGATCGTCACCAGATGACCGATGACCGTCCCTTTGGCGGCGGCGAGGGCATGGTGATGAAACCCGAACCCTTGGCGGCCTGCTTGAAAGCCTTGGGCAATCGGCCTGCCGCCTCCCGGGTGATTTTATTGTCGCCCAAGGGGGAACGATTCAACCAACAGGCAGCGCAGCGGTTGGCGGAATTTGAACAGTTGATTTTTATTTGTGGGCGTTACGAAGGGGTGGACGAGCGTTTTCGCGATAAGTACGTCGATGAAGAGCTGTCCATCGGCGACTATGTGCTCACCGGCGGCGAACTGGCGGCCCTTGTGGCGTTGGACGCGATCAGTCGCCTGCTTCCTGGGGTGCTTGGATGCGAACATTCCGCCCCCAACGACAGTTTTAGTTGCGGTTTGCTGAAGCACAAGCAGTACACCCGGCCGCGGGTTTTTGAAGGAACGGCGGCCCCGGAGGTGTTGTTGTCCGGGGATCACGCCGCCATCGCCCGCCATCGATTTGTTGAATCGGTGGAATTGACCCTGGAGCGCCGCCCCGATCTGTTGCATGACGTCCAATTTACACCGGATGAACGAAAAATTTTACGAAAGTCGGGGTTGCTTGGCCGCATTGAAACCCTGGTCAACAGCCAGAGGAATGATAGCCGCCATGAAGGTTGACGTAGCGCTGGTGCATCATCCTGTGGTCAACCGGATTGGCGAGACCATCGGGTCGGCAGTCACCAATCTCGATCTGCACGACATCGCCCGGGCCGGCAAGACCTACGGCGTCTCCACCTACTGGGTGGTCACGCCCTTCAGCGAGCAGCAACAGTTGGCCGGGCAGATCGTTGGTCACTGGACGGACGGCTACGGCGGCAGCGTCAACCCGGACCGGGGCAACGCCTTGTCGATTGTCTCGATCTGTTCAACGGTTGAGGAGGCGGTGGCCGGAGCCGCTGAGAAATTTGGCGAAAAGCCGTTGGTGTTGGCCACCTGCGCCAGGTGGCAAGCCAACACTCTGGGATACGCCGAAATCCGGGAACGGATACGGCGAGACCAGCCGGTGTTGTTGATGTTCGGCACCGCTTGGGGACTGTGCCCCGAGGTATTGGCGATGGCGGACGGGGTGTTGCCCCCTCTGTGCGGCGCATCCGGATTTAACCATCTTTCGGTGCGTTCGGCGGCCTCAATCATCCTGGATCGGCTGCTTGCCGCGCCAGATGAAGTTGTGCTTGGCAATGCAATGAACAGGGGCTCGGCAACGGACTCCTGTCTTCGATAAATTGAGCGTTAGACATTATTTCCCGGATGATTTGGAGGCATCCTTCGGCAGGGCGACATGAACAGCGGAAGCCCGCCGTAAAGCAATGAATATGGCTATGAATATTTTAGATAAAATCGATCTGGAGCAGATGCGTTTCGACATCCCGGAGTTTCGTTCGGGCGACACCGTCAAAGTCCATATCCGGATCGTCGAGGGCAACAAAGAGCGGATTCAGGTGTATCAAGGCGTGGTCATCAAACGGAAGCGCGGCACCATGAACGCCACCTTCTCTGTTCGCAAGATTTCCCACGGCGTTGGCGTTGAAAAAACCTTTGCCTTGCACTCGCCGAAAATCGAGAAGATCGAAGTGGTCACCCTTGGTCGGGTTCGCCGGTCCCGTCTGTACTACCTGCGCGAGCGTCGCGGCAAAGCCGCCCGTATCCGTGAGCGGGGCATCATCTAAGGCGAGAGTCGACGCCTGTGGACGGTTGCTGCCGTCAGGGCGAGGTTCGACCTCTGATCGGATGGAGACGCCCAGTCATTGCGACAATGACTGGGCGTCTGTTTCACCGTCTGCCTGCCGCTTTTTTTTCTCGTTCTCTCCGATTCTCGCCGGACTGCATGGACTGGCGCCATGAAGCATAGCTCCGCTTCTGTTCTTCCTCTTGCTCCTGACCGTTTGCCCGACACCTTTGCGCTGGAGCGTCATCTGACCATCCAGGGGTACGCCAGGGTGGCCGGCGTCGACGAAGCTGGTCGCGGCCCCCTTGCCGGGCCGGTGGTGGCCGCCTGCGTGGTGCTGCCGCCTGATTGCGACTTTGCGGTCTTTCAAGATTCCAAAAAATTGACGGCTCGCCGTCGCCAAGCCTTGTTTGATATTCTTGCTGCAAATGGGGCGGTGATTGGCGTGGGCATGGCCGGGCCGGAGGAAATTGAGCAGCTCAATATTCTCCAGGCCTCATTGTTGGCCATGAATCGGGCTATGGATGCCTGCGTTCCGCATCACGGCGGCCTATCGCCTGATTTCCTTCTGGTGGACGGCAAATTTCAAGTGCCGGCTCCTGTTGAGCAGTGGACGCTGATCAAGGGCGAATCCAAGAGCGCCTCCATTGCCGCTGCCTCCATTATCGCCAAGGTGACCCGTGATCGGATCATGGCCGAAGCGCATATCCGTTTTCCCCAATACGGGTTCGCGCGTCATCAAGGCTATCCCACCCAAAGCCACCGTGAAGCGATTCAACGTCACGGTCCCTGTGTGCTTCATCGCCGCACGTTTCGCGGCGTACGCGAACATCTTGCCAATGACGCCTTGCTGGCCGCCTTCAAGGCAGACGAAACGCCATGATCATCCTTGCAACCTCGGCTCTTCTTACGGCACAGTATGTTGTTTAAAAAGAAAGCTACCGCCGCGACCGGACATCAGGGGGAAGCCCTGGCACTCGCCTATTTGCTCGGACAGCAGTACGCCATTGTCGAAAAAAATTATCGAAAGGCCTGCGGCGAGGTCGACATTATCGCCAAGGACCGCGACACCCTGGTCTTTGTCGAGGTCAAAAGCCGTACCTCAAAGGCGTTCGGCACGCCTTTCGAAGCGGTGGACGCCCGCAAACAGCGACAGCTCTCGCGCATAGCCCACGAATATCTGCACACCCATCAACTGGGCGAGGCATCGGCCCGGTTTGACGTTATTGCGGTGCTTCTCCATCCCGACAATCGACCGGCGACCATTGAGCATATAAAAAACGCCTTTGATTTTAACCTGTAGGGTCAACAATGAGCCAGTATCCACACCAGGCGCCAGCCCCGGCGGCCATCACTATGGGCTGCCCGGCGGGCATCGGTCCGGAGATTATTTGTCGTCTGTTTCGCCGCAGCGATATGCCTGGGGCCGGGCGGATTATTGTGGTCGGCGACGGCGAGGTCTTGCGTCAGGCCGCCGCGCGACTTGGGCAAACGCTCGTGATCGAATCGTGGCGTCCTGGAAAACCCGTCAAGCCGGGAACCCTGCCGGTGGTTCAAGTGGGCGCCCCCTGGACTGAGCCGGCGCCATGGGGACGGCCCGACGCTGCCACGGGCAAGGCCATGGGGCGGTATATTGAAGAGGCGGTGGGATTGATCGCGGCCGGCCACTGCAGCGCCCTGGTCACCTGTCCGATCAGCAAGAAGAGTCTGCATCAAGCTGGCTATCCGTACCCAGGGCACACGGAGATGCTGGCCGCGCTCACCCACACCCCCAAGGTGCGGATGATGATGGCTGGTCCTCGTCTGAAGGTGGTGCTGGTCACCATTCACGTGCCCCTGCGTCAAGTCGGCGAACTCCTCACGCAACAAGAGATTGCAGACTGCATCGAGACGACGCGAACCTCCCTGCAACGCGATTTTGGCGTGGCCGCGCCCCGAATTGCCGTGGCTGGATTGAACCCCCACGGCGGCGAAGACGGTCTCTTTGGCGACGAGGAAGCCCGGCTGATCGCGCCGGCCGTGCAGCAAAGCGTCGGTTGCGGCGAAGTCAGCGGCCCGTGGCCCCCGGACACAATTTTTCACAAGGCCGCGGCCGGCCATTTTGACGCGGTGATTGCCATGTACCATGATCAGGGGTTGATCCCCTTCAAATTGCTCCATTTTGCCGACGGGGTCAACGTCACCCTGGGGCTGCCGCTGGTGCGCACTTCGGTCGACCACGGCACCGCCTACGACATCGCCGGACAAAACCTGGCCGATCCTTCGAGCCTGGCGGCGGCGGTGGACATGGCGCAGGCCATCGTCGGCCATCGTAACGCATGGGGTGGGGCATGAACCCCGGGTTTTTGATCGCCTTTGAGGGCATCGACGGCACCGGCAAGTCAACCCAATTGCCCATGCTGGCCGCTTACCTGCGCGGCGAGGGATATGGTGTTGTTGAAACCAGGGAACCCACCGACGGCCCCTATGGCCGGCAGATTCGCGCCCTGTACAGCAACCGCAGTCAGGTCACGCCGGAGCAGGAACTGGAGTTGTTTTTGCTCGATCGGCGCCAGCACGTCGAGCAGTGCGTCAACCCCGCTCTGCGTCAAGGGATGATTGTGCTCACCGACCGCTATTACTTTTCCACCGCCGCCTACCAGGGCGCGGCCGGGTGCGATCCTGCGGCTATTTTTGCCTGCCACGATTTCGCCCCGGAACCCGATATGGTGGTGTTGCTTGTCCAGACGCCTGCGGAGAGCGTGGCCAGGATCCAAAATCTGCGCGGCGAGACGCTCAACGATTTTGAGCAACAGGAGCAACTGGAAAAAGTGGCGGCTCTCTTTGCATCCTTTTCCCATGACTGTATAGTGCGCATTCAGGCCGCCCGACCGGTTGCCGAGGTGCAAGCCTCCATCCGCGCGGCGGTTCGGCAATTGCTTGCAAAAAAAGGTGTGCGATGCTCTGGCTGACGTTTTTCCCCGCTCTTCGACAGTTGGTTGCTCTGAGTTGTGTGGCGCTCCTGATCTGCGGCTGCGAGGCCAAAGACAAGTCGCCGACCGCCGACGAGCAGGTACGGCAGGTCACGGCTGCGGGCGACAGCGACGCCGACCGCAGTTGCTCCTACTTCCATTTTCTTTGGGGACGCCACGCCGAATTGATGCTTCGCTTTGACGAAGCCCTGGAGTTTTACCAGAAGGCCCTGATTTGTGACGAAAAGGCTGATTTTATCAGCGAAAAGGTGCCGATCCTGTTGCTCCGCCTGGAGCGGACCGACGAGGCGGCAATCTGGCTGCACAACTATCTGCTCACCCATCCCGACAAAACCGGGATGCGCATGCTCTACGCCAAGGTGCTGCTGCGGCAGAAAAAAAACACCGAGGCCATGCGCCAGTATCAGCTGATCAGCGACCGTCATCCCGACGATCCGGCCATTCTCCTGCTGCTGGCCGAGATGTACCTCACCGCCAACCAGCCCGACAAGGCCGAACCCCTGCTGACCCGCATTCTCGACCGTGATCCCGCCTCCTATCCCGGCCACATCCTCATGGCCCGTCTGCGTCAGGTGCAGGAGCGAACCGACGAGGCGGCGGAGCATTACACCAAAGCGTTGGAGCGGAACTGGTCCAGCGAGCTGCAGATGGAACTGGGCGAATTGTACGTCAAGGCGGGCCGCTACGAAGAGGCGGCCAGCCTGTACCAAGCCGTCATTGAGCGGGACGCGCAGAATGAGGGCGCTCAGGTGGCCCTGATCCATGTGTATTTGTTGCAGAAAAAGGACGGGCAAGCCCTGGCCGCGCTTAACCGGCTGAAATCCTTTGCCGAACAGCCGCAACGGGTGGATTTGACCATTGCCCGGCTCTACGCCAAGCAGAAGCACTACGACAAAGCGGTCGCGGTGACCGAAAAAATTCTTGAAAAAGAGGATCTGCCCGAGGCCCGGTATTTTCTCGCCGTGCTCCTGGTGCAGCAGGAAAAATACGCTCGGGCCTTGAAACAGGCGCGGCGAATTGATCGCAAGGCCCCAGAATATCGCGACGCGCTGTTTCTTCAGGTGCGTATCCTGCGTGAGCAGAACAAGCTCGAAGAGGCCAAACAACTGCTGGAGGAACATATCGGGGCCGCTGACACGCGCAGCGCCGAGCTGTTCGTCACCCTCGCCGCCCTGCACCAGATGGAGGGGCGGGACGACCTGAGCAAGGCGGTGCTGCTCCAGGGGATCGACGCCTTTCCTGACGACGAAAACCTGCTTTATGAGTATGGGCTGATGCTGGAAAGCAGTGGCGATCACGCTGCGGCGTTGGCGGTTATGGAGAAAATCATTGAAATCAAGCCGGACAACGCTGCCGCCTTGAATTTTGTGGGATACAGTTGGGCTGAAAAAAAGATCAATCTTGATCAGGCCTTGGACTACATCCAGCGGGCCATCGAGCTCAAACCCGACAACGGTTTTATCCGTGACAGTCTGGGATGGGTGTTTTTCCGCTTGGGCAAGATCGATCAGGCCATCAAAGAGTTGGAGGCGGCGGTGCGGTTGTCGCCGGACGACCCCGCCATTCTCGACCATCTCGGCGACGCCTATCTGGAAAGCGGCCGGGTGCGCGAAGCCCTGCAGACCTACAAAAAGGCGCTGAAACACGCGATGGACGACGAACAGGAAAAGAACCGGATTGTCGAGAAAATCCGCATCCTGGAAAAACAGGGAACCTATTGATGCGGCGACAAAGTTTCTGTGGGCTGCTGGCCTCCGCAGTCTGCTGCCTGTTGTTTTTCGCCGGATGCGCCGGCAAACTGCCGAAAACCCTGCCGCTTTCCCCGCTCGAAACGCAGGAGGCGAGCCAGTTGTGGTCCGCGTTTCTCAAGAATAAACGACCGACCGCTGTGGACGCCGACATCCGCCTGAGCTGGGACGTGCTCGGCAGCAAGGGCGGCATAGGCGGAACACTCCAGGCTCAGCGACCGGCCCTGCTCCGTTTTGCCGCCACCGACCCCTTGGGCCGCTCGCTCATTCTGGCCGTTTCCGACGGCCGCACCTTTACCCTGGTGGACAACCGCAGCGGCCACGTCTACCAGGGGCGCACCGATTCAGAATATTGGCGATCCTATGTGCCGGAAACGGTCGAGTCCGAGGACCTGCTGCCGTTTCTCGGCGGTTTTCTCCGCGAAGGCGAGGCACTGGGCGTCAAACCGGCGCAGGATGAGGATAGCGGGGGGTTCTGGTACGTCTGGCGGGACGCGCGGTCGATCAGCCACCATGTGCTGGTGGAGAGGAAAAGCGGCGAGATGCGGCGGCATCTGCTGGTCGACCTGCAGGGAGCGCAGGTCCTTGATCTGCGCTATGCCGACTATCAAAGGGACGCCAAGAGCGGGGTGGTCTGGCCCAGGCGTCTGCAGATCAGCGGCGAGGCCGTCACTGGCGACCTCGCCATCCAGGTGGAACAGATGTATTCGCACGCGCCCCAGGGCGCGGCAGTGTATCGGCTGACGCCGCCCGCTCACTTCACCGTCGAGCAAGTCCCCTGAAGGCTATTTTTTCACCGTGTTGACGATGATCACAAACAGGTTGTCGTCCTTGAAGAACACCTGCTGCAGATCGTAGCTGCGGTTTGGCTCCAGGTCGATCACCACCCGCACCTTCTCCGGTTTCTTGGTTTTTGAGGTGCGAATCATCTTGACGAATTTCCCGTTCGCCTTGATGGTGTTTTTGCCCGAATCAAGCAGCTTGGTGTTGTTAAAGTCGCACACCACTCGCGGGATGCCTTCCTCAACCCCGTGAACCGCAGGCGGATGGAACCCGTTGAGCTTGAACAGCACCATCTCGCCCTTGGGTGAATTGGGGTCAAATTTGACGTATTCCAGCTGCGGCCCTTCTTCGCCTTTTGCAGGCGTTTCGGATTTTGCTTTTTCAGCCTTGGCGTCGGCTTTGCTCGCCTCTGCCGGCGGCGGAGTCTTGGCGGTCTTGTCAGCCTTTTTTTCTTCCTGCTTCGCGTCGGCAACGGCCGGCGCGGTCGGTGCTGTTTTGCCTTCCTTGGCGGCGTCAACGACTGGGGGCGGCGTGCTTGGGGCCTCCGGCTTGGCGGCAACGGTCGCGGTTTCCTTGGGAGCCGGGACAGCCGGTTGCGGCGGGACCTCCGCCTTCTTTTCAGCAGCCGTTGTTTGCGGTTTGGCTTGTTCGGCCTGGGGCGCCGGCGCCGGTGGCGTTGGGGCCGGCGGCTCGATAGCAGGCGTCGTGGGCTGCGCCGGCGCGGCGGGTTGTTGTTGGGCGGGCTTCTCGGATGCAGCGGCAACAGCCTCTTCCTGCGCACTTGTTTTTGCCGCTGGTTCGGTCGTTGTTGTCTCAGGCTGGGTGGCCGCAGGTGCTTCTGGAACCGTGGGCGCGCTTGTCGCCGGGGTTTCCTGGACGGCTTCGGCTTGGGTCTCTGCGGTGACAGCTTGCTCCGCCGCTTTGTCTTGTTGTTTGCGTTGGGCTACGGTTTTCTTGGTTTCAGCCGTCTTGCCCGGTCCGGTGAACCGCAGGGTCAGGGTTGAGGTTTTCTCGTCAAAGCTTTGGGTGTAATCGACGTTCTTCAGGGTGGCGAGGTCAAAGACAACCCGTGTTTTCGGCGAATCGTCGGCGTGCATGCCCACCCGCACCCGTTTGATGATTGAGCCGTTGGTGGTGGTGATGCTTTTGATCTCCCTGCTGTGGGTCATGTCGGCAAAATCCAAAATCACCCGGGGTGATTCGCCTTTCAATGTGAATATTTTTGGACTATAGGAGCCGTTGAGCTGCAGGGTCACCTCCTCGGCGCCAGACGAGACCGCCGTGTACTTGAGCTTCTCCAGTTGAGGCGTTTCTTCGGCGGCGGCAATTCCGTAGGCGAACAGCAGGGCAAGCAGCGAGCGTGAGATCAAGGCAATGGTATGCTTCTTCATGTTTCTTTCCGGTGTTTCGGTGAGAGAGGGAAAGGGCGTGCAAGCGTTCCTGCACAGTTTTTTAAAATGATGCAAGAGTCGAACCGATATTCCATGCGGTCTGCATAAAAAGTAACGCACTGCGTTCCCTGGTGCAACAAGGGGGGCCAAGCGAGATGTACTACCGGGCTTTTCTTGCTATTTTAATCGGTTATAATTGATCCTTTTTTTTCTCTTCTTTTCCTCTTCTCCCCAAAACACCTATGGTCACACCTACACCCCTTGATCTTGGTCCGATTCTTCCTCTGGTGCGCAAGCCGGGTCAATATGTCGGCGGCGAACTCCATGCGGTCAGCGGCCGCATGGACGCCGACAGCCTCAATTTCTGCCTAGTTTTTCCTGATCTCTATGAGATCGGCATGTCCCACCAGGGGCTGCAGATTCTTTATCATATCCTCAACGGGCAGGATCACGTCGCCGCCCATCGCGCCTATGCCCCTGACGTGGACATGGAGCAGGAGCTGCGCGCCCAGGGATTGCCGCTCTTTTCCCTGGAGGCCAAGGTCGCGCTTTCGGCCTACGACGTTCTCGGCATTACCCTGCCCTACGAACTTTGCTACACCAACATTCTCACCGTGCTGAATCTGGGCGGGCTGCCCCTGCGCGCCGCAGCCCGCAGCGAGGAGCATCCCTTGGTGCTGGGCGGCGGTTCCTGCTCGCTGAACCCGGAACCGGTCGCTGATTTTTTTGACGCCATTGTGCTCGGCGACGGCGAGGAAATTATTATTGAAATCGCCGACCTGCTGCTGCAGGCCAAGGTGGAGCAGTGGAACCGGAACCTTGTGCTCGAACGGCTGGCCCAGATTGCCGGCGTTTATGTGCCCGCCTTTTTCCGCCCGCATTATCAACAGGGCCGCCTGACCGCCATTGAACCCCTGCGCCCCGACTATCCTTGGGTCCGCAAACGGGTGCTGCCGCAGTTGTCCGCCGCGCCCTATCTGCATCAGCCTCTGGTTCCGGTGGTCAGTCCGGTGCACGACCGGCTTGGGTTGGAGATTGCCCGCGGCTGCACCCGCGGCTGCCGTTTCTGCCAGGCCGGCATCACCTACCGCCCGGTGCGGGAGCGGACCCTGGAAGAGATTATGGAGTTGGCCAACCAGGGCATTGCCTCAAGCGGTTTCGAGGAACTGGCCCTGCTGTCGCTGTCCACCGGCGATTTTTCCTGTCTGGGTGAGTTGATGGGCGCCCTGATGGACCGCTTTGCCGACAACTTTGTTTCCGTGTCCATGCCGTCGATGCGGGTCGGAACTTTGACACCAGAGATCATGGAGCAGATCAAACGCGTCAGAAAAACCGGCTTCACCGTGGCCCCCGAGGCCGGCACCGACCGGTTGCGCGAAGTGATCAACAAGGGCATCACCGAGGAGGCCCTGCTGGCCACCTGCCGCGACGCCTTTTCCCTGGGCTGGAAGCTGATCAAGCTCTATTTCATGGTGGGACTGCCGACCGAAACCGAAGAGGACGTCGAAGGCATTGTCCATCTGGCGAAAAAGGCTCGCTATCAGGCCGGGCAGGGCAGAGGGCGGCCGGTCCAGGTCAATCTTGGCGTGGCCACCTTCATCCCCAAGCCGCACACCCCGTTTCAATGGGAGCCGCAGATCAGCCTTGAGGAATCGAAACGACGGATCAACCGGTTGAAACAACTCCTGCCTCGCCAGGGCTTTAAGCTCAAATGGCACGATCCTGAGCAATCGCTGCTGGAAGGCGTGTTTTCCCGGGGAGATCGCCGCTTGTCGCGGTTGCTGGAAACCGCCTGGAAGGACGGCGCCCGGCTCGACAGCTGGTCCGAACACTTCAGCCTGGAGCAGTGGCGGCGGGCCGCAACCGCATGCGAGCTTGACCTGGAAGGCTACCTGCGACGGCGGGAAGTCGGCGAGACCCTGCCCTGGGAGCATCTGCGCAGCGGGGTGGAGCGCGCCTTTCTGGAGGCCGAATACGCCAAGGCCCTGCAGCGGGAGTACACCCCGGATTGCCGCAACCACGGCTGTCAGGGATGCGGACTCTGCGATTTCAAGACCGTGCAGCCGGTGATCCATGCGCGTCCCGCGTCCTCCGCGCCGCCGCCCGCCGTCCCGTCGCCCCGGTCGGACCGAGAGGAACAGAAACAGCCCCAGCCGGGCCACAGCTACCGCGTCTCCTATTCGCGCCTGGGCGACAGCCGATTTTACGGCCATTTGGAGTTATTGCAGATGGTGTTCCGCGTTCTGCAGCGGGCTGGCCTGCCGGTGCTCTTTTCCAGCGGCTTCAACCCCACGCCCCGGGTCTCCTTCAGCCAGGCCCTGCCAGTGGGCGTCGAAAGTCTGGCCGAATCCTTTGACATGGATTTGGCCCAGCCGTTGGCCTCCATGGAAGAGACCGTGGCCCTGCTCAACAGTCAGTTGCCGGAAACCATCCGGGTGACTGGGGTCAGCTTTGCGCCGCGCGCCGTGGCCAGAAGCAGCGTCCTCAAGTACACCATCAGTTCGCAGGTCTACCCGGACGACCTGCGCCAGCGGATCAAGCATTTCCTCAGCCAGGAGACGTTCGTCATTGATCGTTTTCGTAAGAACCGGCACAAAGACCTGGATCTGCGGCCCTTGGTCAGCCGTCTGGAGTTCACGGACAATCTGCTGCTGCTCGATCTGCTCGGTCACCAGGGCCAACCGGCAACCAATCCCCGAGAGATGCTGGAAAAGGTGCTGGGTTTTTCCGAACGCGAGGCCCTGCAGGTCAGGATAATGAAGACCGGGGTCGAGGAAATGACGTCCCTATCTTGAGAATTTTGCAGGAGTGCTGTAGATAATGCCGACTGATCCTTGTCCGGCGAAAAAAGTCCCGGAACGATCAGGATGCGACCAAACCAAGGAGTCCGGCGTTTGTCCCGACAAACGCGGCCACGCCTTTAACCATTTGCCAACAAAGGAGTAATCATGAAGAAGATCGTTCTGCGCGAAGATCAGATGCCGACCAGCTGGTACAATGTTGTTCCCGACATCCCAGGGGGGCTGCAGCCGCCGCTTGATCCCGTAACTCACCAGCCGATGGGGCCGGAAAAACTGGCTGCGGTGTTTCCCATGGCCCTGCTGGAGCAGGAGATGAGCCAGGAGCGGTTCATTGAAATCCCGCAGGAGGTCATGGAGGTCTACAAAATCTGGCGGCCTTCGCCTTTGGTTCGCGCCAACAAACTGGAAGAGGCGCTGGGCACCAAGGCCAAGATCTTCTTCAAAAACGAGGGCGTCAGCCCGGTGGGCAGCCACAAACCCAACTCCGCCGTGCCGCAGGCCTATTACAACAAGCGGGAAGGGGTCAAACGGTTGACCACCGAAACCGGCGCCGGCCAGTGGGGCTCGGCCCTGTCCTTGGCCACCTCGAAGTTCGGCCTGGAGTGCAAGGTCTACATGGTCCGGATTTCCTATGACCAGAAGCCCTACCGCAAATTCATCATGCAGGCCTACGGCGGTTCGGTTGTCGCCAGCCCCAGCATGGACACTAAAACCGGCCGCGAGATCCTGGCCCGCGACCCCAACACCCCAGGCGCGCTCGGCATGGCCATTTCCGAGGCCCTGGAAGACGCGTCCAGCCGCAAGGACACCAACTACGCCTTGGGCTCGGTGCTCAACCATGTGGTCCTGCACCAGTCGATCATTGGCCTGGAAGCCAAAAAGCAGATGGAGATCGCCGGCGAGTACCCCGACGTGGTGATTGGCTGTTGCGGCGGCGGCTCCAACTTTGCCGGCTTGATTGCGCCTTTTGTCCCCGATTATCTTGACGGCAAGAAAATTGAATTTATCGGCTACGAGCCGGCCTCCTGCCCGTCGATGACCGGCGGCAAGCTGGCCTACGACTGCGGCGACGTGGCCATGATGACCCCGCTGCTCTACATGTACACCCTGGGGCACGACTTTGTGCCGCCCGGCATTCACGCCGGCGGCCTGCGCTACCACGGCATGGCGCCGATCATCTCGGCCCTGGTCCGCGACGGCATTGTCACCCCCAAATCGGTGCATCAGATGGAGTGTTTCGAGGCCGGCATCCTCTTCGCCCGGACCGAGGGCATCATCCCCGCCCCCGAGACCACCCACGCCATCCGCGGCGCGATCATCGAGGCCATGAAGGATCCCAACGAGCCGAAGACCATCCTTTTCAATTTCTCCGGCACCGGTTTGATCGACATGCCGTCCTACGACAACTATCTGAGCGGCAAGTTAAGCGATTACGCCTATCCGCAGGAGCAGATAGACGCCTCGCTGGCCCGTCTGCCCAAGATTGGCTGAGCCGGTCGCGGCAAGGGCGCGACAGACGCCGGGGGCGGGACGCATCCTCCTCTGGCTGCTGGCGCTCTTGCCGATGTTGTGTTCCATGGAGCGGCAGGTCGGGTATGCGACCTGCCGCTCCATTGCCGATCTGTCCGCCCAGGGGGCCTACGGGGTTGCCGACCCCGGCGGCCAGATCGTCGATTCCTGCAATGTTGACCGTTCCCTGGTTCCGGCCAGCGTGCTCAAGATTGCCACCGTCTCGGCGGCCTTGGCCATCCTTGGCCCGGACCACCGCTTCCGCACCGAATTTTACCTCGACGACCGCGACAACCTCTATCTCAAGGGATTTGGCGATCCCACCCTCGTTTCCGAGGAGATCATTGCCATTGGCGAGCAACTGCGCCTGAAGGGGCTGCGCCGGGTGCAGACCCTGTACGTCGATCCGTCCGCCTTTGCCCTGACCACGCAGGTCCCAGGGCAGGAAGACAGCGACAATCCCTACGACGCCCCGGTCGGGCCGCTGTCGGTCAATTTCAACTCTGTGCCGATCGACAAGGACGCGGCAGGACGAATCGTCTCCGGCGAAGCCCTGACGCCGACCCTGCCGATCATGATTGAGTTGGGTCAACGTCGCCCGGCGGGTCGGTTTCGGGTCAACATCTGCGCCCAGGGGTGCAACCCCGATGTCCGCATGGCGCAACACGCCGGCGAACTCTTTCGCGCCCTGCTGCAACAGGGCGGAACGCCGGTGGCGGCGCTGGGCGGAGTCCGTTCGGTTCCGGCGCAGGGGGCTCGCCTGTTTTACACCCACCAGAGCCGCCAGACCCTGACCGAGGTCAGCCGTTCCACCCTGCAGTATTCTTCCAATTTCATGGCCAACCTGATGTTTCTGGCCTGCGGGGCCAAGGAATTTGGCTATCCCGCCACCTGGAAGAAGGCCGAACAGGCCGTGCACCGGGAGTTGGCGAGCCAGTTGGGCGAGGCGACCGCCGATGCGATTGTCCAGGTGGAAGGGGCCGGCCTGTCGCGGGACAACCGCGTCACCGCGCGGGCCATGCTCCAGTTGCTGACCCGCTTCCGTCCCCAGCTCGAGCTGCTGAAAAAGGAGCGCGGCGCGGCCGTCAAAACCGGCACCCTGACCGGGGTGTACAATCTTGCCGGCTACCTCCCGGGCGGCCAGGCCTTTGTCGTCCTCCTCAACCAGCAGGTCAATAACCGCGCCGCAGTGTTGGATCGGCTCAGCCGACAGTTCGGTGCCTCTTCGCCGGCGCCAAGTCGGCAAACCGTCAGTGTCCGCTCCCGCCTTGGGACGGAAAAATGACCTGCACGGCTCAGGCTCAATAGACAATGCGCGCTTTGATCTTATAGTAGTCCCACATCAGGGACTGTTTCTCAACTAACCACTTTTTCGTACACAAGAGCGTTATGGAGTACTACCAGATTCTTGGCGTCGCCAAGACCGCCACCGCCGACGAGATAAAAAAGGCTTATCGCAAACTGGCCCTTAAATATCATCCGGACAAAAACCAGGGCGACAAGGCGGCGGAGGAAAAATTCAAAGAGATCAGCGAGGCCTACGCCGTGCTCTCCGACCAGGAAAAACGGCAGCAGTACGACGCCTACGGGTCGGCGGGCTTTCGCCAGCGTTATTCCCAGGAGGACATCTTCCGCAACTTCGATCTTAACGACATCCTCCGTCAGTTCGGTTTTGGCGGCGGGTTTCGTAATGCGGGGGGATTTAACGCCGGCAACTTCCGTTCAACCGGCGGCGGATCTTTTGACAATATTTTTGGACAGACAGGGGCGCGCGGCGGTTGCGGCGGCGGGTGCGGACCGCAACCGACGCCAGGCAACGATCTGACCTATGAGATGACCGTCACCCTGGAGGATGTCCTGCATGGAACAGAGAAGACCGTCAGCCTGCGCCAGAACGGGCAGACCCAGAACGTCTCGGTGAAGATTCCCAAAGGCATCGAGGACGGCAAGCGGCTGCGTTTGAGCGGCAAAGGAGCGCCTTCGTCCTCCGGCGGCCCGGCGGGCGATCTCTATCTGAAGGTGCATGTTGCCGAGCACCCGGTGTTTCAGCGGGAAGAGGACGATCTGGTGGTGGAGCACCGCATTCCTTTCAGCGAAACCTGTCTTGGCGCCGCCATTGAAGTCGCCACCTTGGACGGCAAAAAATTCAACGTCAAGGTGCCCGCAGGCGTCCAGCAGGAGGCCAAGCTCCGCATCAAGGGACACGGGCTGCCGGCGGGTCCCATCGGGCATCGCGGCGATTTGTTGGTGAAGATTGCGGTCCGAATCCCCAAAACCCTCACTCCTGAGCAGGAAGAGGCGGTCAAGGCATTGGCAGAGGTGGGTTTGTGAAAGCGGGCCTGATGGGCGCGTCGCGGACGCTGCCCCAGGGTTGAGAACGCGTCGCGCAGACGCTTTTACAGCAGGTGGTGTGCAACGAAGAAACGCGCCGTGCAGCGCGTTTCTTCGTTGGTGTTTTCGGCAATCAACATCCTTCCAGTCTCTTTTTTTCCTTGCCGCCGGCTTCCGGGGCCGCTGGCTGCAAGGCGCCGGCCGCATCCTTGGTGGCCTGGTTTGCCCCTGTCTCCGCCTGAGCCGCCTTGCGAGCCTCTGCAAGCGGTTTCTGCACCGACTGCGCCGCATCTTGACCGAGTTGCTGTTGCACGGTCGGTGTTTTTTTCTCCTGTTTTTTCTCTTGATCTCCCGAACATCCCCAAAGCGTCAGTAAGCAGAGGGCCAAGCCCGCGAAGGCAACGACGAGTTTTTTTGCGCGCATATCCTGTGTGTCTCCTGTGGTTAAAATAGTGCTTTGATGGAATCGCCCAAACGCCTGATGCCCTCGACAATGGTCGGTTCGTCCGAGCAGGAGAAATTGAGGCGCAGGGTGTTGCTGTCCTTGCGGTCCACGTAAAATGGCGTGCCCGGCACAAAGGCCACCTTCTTTTTGATGGCCGCCTCAAAGAGCGCCATGGACGAGGTCCCTTCGGGCAGGGTCACCCACAAAAACATGCCGCCCTCCGGGTTAGTGTGTTGCACGCCGGCCGGGAAAAAATCCTTGATGGCGCCGATCATGGCCTCTTTCTGTTTGCCGTACTGGCGGATGATGGCGGCGATGTGCGCGTCGAGATCGTTGTCGCAGAGGTATCGGTGGAGGATGCGCTGGGCCAGATAATCGGTGTGCAGATCCGACGCCTGCTTGGCGATCACCAGTTTGTCCATGATCAGCGGCGGCGCAACCAGCCAGCCCAGCCGCATTGCCGGGGCCACGGTTTTGGAGAACGAACCGAGCAGGACCGTGTTGGCCGGTAGAAGGTGTTTGAAGGAAATCTTGCGGCTCCCGGAAAAACGCAAATCGCCGTAGGGATCGTCTTGAATGATCAGGCAGGAACTGCCGCGCAGCAGATCAGCCACCGCCCGCCGGTTGTCGTCGCTGTAGCTGACGCCGCTGGGATTTTGAAAGTTGGTAACCGTGTAGAGCAGTTTCGGCTGCCGCTCGCTCAGCACCCGACCAAGCGCGGCCGTGTCCATGCCGCCCTCGCTCACCGGAACCGGATGAAAGCGGGGCCGATACATGGCAAAGGCCTGAATCGCCCCGAGGTAGCCGGGTTCCTCGATGATCAGGTCGTCGCCCTCGTTGAGAAAGGTTTTGCCCAGCAAATCCAGCCCCTGCTGCGAACCGGTGGTGATCAGGATGTCCTCCACCGGAATCTCCAGTCCTTCCTGTTTGCGGTACCGGTCGGCGATGAACTGCCGCAGGCCCAGGTACCCCTCGGAGTTGGCGTACTGGAGAATCTCGGCGCCAGCCTCTTCAAAGACGTCAAAGGCGGCCTTTTGCAGGGCCTTGACCGGGAAGAAAAGCCGATTGGGCAGGCCGCCGGCAAAGGAGATGATCGAGGAATCGATGGTGACTTTGAGGATTTCCCGGATAAAGGACTTGGGCACGTCGGTGATTCTGTCGGAGAATGCGTTTTCCATGGGATTGTCTCTTGGACCTCGGGAAGAGGTTGCGTCGATGGGTTGAACAAGACGAGCGAAGGGCGCGGCCTCGAAGGATAGCAAGGCGCGCCGCAAAGAAGGTTGCGCCGGCGTCTACAGCCCGGCGATAAACGGTCCCACCGCTTCTGGCCCTTGGGCGTCGACCAGTTTGATCGTGGCGGTGCCGATCACCGCCATATCGGCCTTGCCGACCAACAGGGCCACATCGGCGCGGTTGCTGATGCCAAATCCCACCGCCAGCGGCAGGTCGGTGGCTCTGCGACAGCGGGCCAGGTAGTGATCGAGGTTGTCGTCAAAGGTGGTCTGCTGGCCGGTGACCCCGCGTCGGGCCACGCAGTAAACAAAGCCCGCGCCTTGGGCCGCCACCTCCCGCATCCGTTCCTCGGACGAGGTGGGGGTGAAAAACTGCACCGGCGCCAAGCCTAGAGCCTTGCTGGTTGCCAGATAGGTCTGCCCTTCTTCGGGAGGCAGGTCGGGCACGATGGTTCCGCAAAAACCAATGTCCTTGGTCCGGCGGAGAAAAGCTTCCTCGCCGTATTTGAAAACGATGTTGTAATAGGTCATGAAAAGAAAGCGGACCGCCGGGTAGTGCGCCGCCATTTCCTGGCCAAACGTAAAGCATTCCTCCACGCTGATGCCGTTTTTTAGGCTCTCTTGGCTGGCCTTGAGGATCACCGGGCCGTCGGCAATGGGCTCGGAGAAGGGAATTTGCAGTTCAATGCAGTCCACGCCGTTGGCCGCCATCTGCCGGATCACCTCGCGGTTGACCGCAAGCGAGGGGTAGCCCAGCACCAGATGGGTCATCAGCAGGATGGGTTTGCTGTTCAGTCGATTTTTCAGTTCTTGTTCCAGATTGCTGCTCACGTCACACCTCTGTTCCACACGGTCCGGCTCGCAACAGCGGGCCTGCCGACATGCTTATCTGTATGCTTCCGCCCGTTTGACGATGAATTCTTTCCAGGAGGGATCGTCAAAGGCGTGGGCGATGGTGAAGATGTCCTTGTCGCCGCGTCCGGACATATTGATGATGATCGCCTGGTCCTGGCGCATGGTCGGGGCTTCCTTGATGGCCTGGACAAAGGCGTGCGAGGACTCCATGGCCGGAATCAGTCCCTCGGTGCGCATGGCCAGACTCAGGGCCTCAATCACTTCGCGGTCGGTGGCGGATGCAAAGCGCACCCGGCCTTTTTCGCCGAGATCAGCCAGGATCGGCGAGACGCCGACGTAATCCAACCCGGCGGCGATGGAATGGGTGTCGAGCATCTGCCCTTCGGCGCTCTGCAGGAATCTGGTTTTGTATCCCTGGGCCACGCCGGGGGTGGCACCGCTGCCTTCAACCATGCGCGAGGCGTGCTTGCCGGTGTCGATTCCCAGCCCTCCGGCCTCCACGCCTATCAACTCCACGCCCGGTTCGTCCAGGAAACCCTGAAAGATGCCCATGGCGTTGGAGCCGCCGCCAACGCAGGCGTACACCCGGTCGGGCATGCGGCCATGCTGGGCCAGGATCTGGCGGTGCGCCTCGATGCCGATAATCGATTGAAACCAGGCCACCATCTCTGGAAAGGGGTGCGGACCGCAGACCGTGCCTATGACGTAGTGGGTGTCGTCCATGGAACTCACCCAATCGCGGAAGGCCTCGTTCATGGCGTCCTTGAGGGTGCGGGAGCCGTCGGTCACCGGAACCACTGTTGCTCCGAGCTTCTCCATCCAGAAGACGTTGGGCCGCTGGCGGGCTACATCTTCCTCGCCCATGTAGATGGTGCAGCTCAAGCCAAATCGGGCCGCCATGGTGGCGGTGGCAACGCCGTGCTGGCCGGCGCCGGTTTCGGCGATCACCCGCTTCTTGCCCATGCGTCTGACCAAGAGGCCCTGGCCCATGACGTTGTTGGCCTTGTGGGCCCCGGTGTGGTTGAGGTCTTCGCGCTTGATATAAATTTTGGCCCCGCCGAGATGACGGGTGAGGTTCTCCGCGTAGGTCAGCGGGGTGGGCCTGCAGGAATAGTTGCCCATCAGCTCGACGTACTCCTGCCAGAAGGAGGCGTCGGCGCGGGCCGCTTCATAGGCCCGGTTCAAATCGGCAAAGGTCGCCTGGAGGACTTCCGGTATGAAAGCCCCGCCCCACTGTCCGTAATATCCTTTTTTCATTGCTGTTCTGTCCGTAGGTTAATCCTGACGCGGCCGATCTGTCCGCGCCTGATGGTTGGTCTTGCTGCGGTAGGCCAACCCGCATGTTGTAGCACGTCGTCGGCCATTCTTCAGTCCTTTTCTGCGGACCGGCCGGGAAAATTCCGCTCACTTTAATTGGCGGCGGCAGGCGACGGCAAAATCTTCGGGATAGTGGCCCAGGATGGAGCGCTCCTGCGCCTCGCTGAAGCCGCCCATGGACCAGGGAAGTTTGGGCAGAAAGGCGTAGAGAAGCCGTTGGCCGTTGTTCACTCCGATCCGTTTGGAATATTCGATCGAGGTCACCATCGCGGCGCCCAACCCGGCCAGAACCTGTTGGGCCTTGAGGATGCCGGCGTCGAGCGAGCGCCGGACCGCCGCGTCCGCCTCAAACACGTTGCCCACCGGCGCGTCGCCGCAGTTGGCGGTGGCCATCAGCTGCAGTTCCCACTGCGACGTCTGCGCCTTGGGTACAAAGAGCAGCGCGTTGGCGTCCTGCCAGACAATCAGCGACTGTTCGCCCGGTCCTCCGTCGGTACGGGTATTGCTCACGATGGCTCTCAGGTAATCGTCAAAAAAATCCGAGTGATAGTCCTGCCGATAGCGCTCGGCCACATCCGCCGCCAGATCGCCGCAGCAGTAGGCGGGAGTCCTGCCGCCGGTTGTGTCGTCCACCCATTGCGGGGCCATGGCGTACTGCTGATGGATCATTTGATGCGAGGCGTGCAGTCGGTATCCAGAACCGGAAAAATCGTAGCCAAAATTCCAGCCCCAGAGAGTGGCCAACGCTTCCACGGGCCTGTCCTGGCGCGTCAGTGCTGCGTGAATGCGCAATCGGAGGTCTTCCAGTTCCTCCGGCGTCAACTGTCGCCTGCGAATGTCCGGGGCTATGCCAAGTTTTGCGGCCACGGTGCAATACATTCGTTGATAATAGAGATGCCGCAACCCGGTCATGTCGGCCGGGGTGAGATCGGCAATGCGGTAGCGGATGCAGGTGTGGGCGAAATTAGCGGCAAAATGCCCCCAGGGGATGTAGGAGTTGCCGCGCAGATATTCGAAAATTTCAGCGCCGTCCTGGCGATAATCGCCGACGATCTCGCTGTCGCCTTGCACGCCGGGCCGAAGCACCATCACGATTTTATACGGGTCGGGCAGATGGGGATTGTTGGCAATGGTCTCGAACAGTTCAAAATCATCAATTATTGCCTGGCGGCGGCCGTTGTGTTCGCGGTAACGCAAGCCCACGGGCGCGCCTAGGTCGTCATAGAGCATGCTGCAGCAGGACTGGGCCAGCCAGACCAGCTCTTCTGGATCGGTCGAGGTCGCCGCCAATGCATAACGCAGGGGCATGGGCAACTGGGTGATGATCGCCTGAACTGCGGCGCCTTGCCCCTGTGCGCCGAGCAGCGACCGCAGACTGACGGCCTCGGGAGCGGGTATGGCAATCAGTCCCGGATCGGCGGCGCGGGCGCTGGCCCATCCGGAATCAATATAGGTGCAACCGCGAAAGGGCAGGGGGTTACGAATCTCGTAAATGGGGCGCGCCTGGGCTACGGTTATGTCGTGATCGGGAAAATTGGTTTGATTGTCGACGGCGGCGTCGTTGGGCAGGAAACCAAGCGTGCAGCGATGGTCCTGGGCGCGCAAATTAGTCACTTGATAGGACGGCGCATGTTTACCGACCCGGAAACGGCCTTCCGGGGTTACTGAGGTGTGCAGCATACGATTTTCTCCTGTGGAAAACGCGGCAAGCGTTGGCGGCGGGATAGTGGCCGGCTCCAGGATTCGCTTGTTTCCATGGTCCATTTCGAGCATAATACAGAGCAGTCGAGAAAGGAAAATAGCACTCGCGTCGCTTTTTGTAAATTGTTCCAGGAGTTTTCCATGGGCTTCCCCAAAATCAGTTTCCGTGTTTGCGAGACCAGGCACTGCCCGCTCTTCCGTTACGGCGACGTGTTTCAGATTTCCGGCATTGCCATCAATATGGAGAGCAATGGGGAAAATTCCTTCATCAACACCACCATGGTGCACTCGCCGCCCCACCGCGGCGCCTGCAAAATTCTCAACGCGGATCTGACCAAAATCATTATCGAATACGAACGGGCCGATCAGATTCCCGACTGCATGATTTCGTGCAGCGGCTGCACGGGTTCAATCCGTTTGGAACATTTTCGCCACATGGTTGCCGCGCCGGAATTTGACGGGGTTGACGATCAATTGGGCGGCATCCTCCATTTGTTGGGCAATTTTTCTTTTTTCAAGAGCATCGACCACCACAACCTGAACAGCGTGGTCAAGTATTTCAAAGTGCGGACGTGCAAGAAAAATGAGTTTATCCTTCGCAAGGGCGACGCTGGCGGTTTTTTCTACGTCGTTGTCTCGGGCCAAGTCGATATTTTGAACGACGCCGGCATTCCCATTTCCAGCTTGAAAGCCGGCGAGGTCTTCGGCGAAATGAGCCTGATTTGCGAAGAAAACGTCGGCGCTACGGTGCAGGCCAATTGCGAATGCCAACTGCTCTACATCGGCCACAATCACCTCAAGGCAATTTTGCAGAAGCATCCGGCCCTACAGAACTATTTCACTCGCTTGCTGGCCAAGCGCCTGACCGATTCAAACCGAGTGCGGTCCGATGATTACGCCTCGGGCATGATCGGCAAACTCGAGGAAATTCCCCCGGAGGCGCTGTTTCAAACTCTGAACGCCAACCATAAGACCGGCATTCTCACCATTACCCAGCTGCTAAAAGGAACCGCCAGATTTTCTCTGCGACAGGGCGCCCTGATCAAGGCCACCTACGCCGGTGCCAAGAACGAGGCCGCCTTCTACGAAGTGTTGCGCGAGAAACACGGCCGGTTCAAATTCACCCCAGGTCTTCCTCCTGAAGATTTCGACGTCCCTGAAATCGGCTATTTCATGAAACTGCTCATGGAAGGGCTGCAGCGCATTGACGAGCGGCCGACGCCCCTTGTCAACTGACCAGGTTTTCTCCCGCTCTATCGGCTGCAGCTCTGTCGGCTAAGCTATGCCGGCGGCTGCATTTCCACGGTTTGTTGAGATTATTTTTAGCGCGGTTGCGTTTGGCGCCAAGTGATGGATTTGGGTTGAGCTAAAACGGTGAAGCCCAGGATTGCCCCTCCGGTTCCGCAGGGGGCCAAGGGCGGCGTTGCTTGAGCGCCCTGCACGAGAAGGCATAAGTCACCCCTGAAATGCACAATATGTTTATGCAAAGTGTGCGTGTTGCGGCTATGCGACTTGTATTTTGCGCCCATTGTCGCATCTGCCGATCATAATTCCACAGCGTTTCAAAAAGTCCCGCTCTTTTTCCTCTAAGGGTTGTTTTGACCCGAATATATTTTGCACAATTCGCCTATTTTTTTCAGGTGGGCGTTACTGCGACCTACCGAAAATGCTTGGAATTACAAGGCCCTTTTTTTTCTTGACAGAAAAGACGGCAGGCTGGTAATGAATGACCGTTCAGTTTGATTTTTTCAAATCTGAATATGGTTTCATTGGCGTATCAACGGTTTTACTCTTTTTAACTCTCATTCAGGAATGGTAATTATGTCGTGGTTCATTCAAACTTGTCGATCATCGTTGGGCAAAAAGTACATCATGGCTTTTACTGGGTTTATGTTGGGCGGGTTCTTGCTCGTGCACACCATAGGCAACAGTACAATTTTCTGGGGGAGAAGCGCGTTTAATGCCTACGCGCATCATCTTCACTCTCTAGGCATTTTTGTACCTATCTTTGAAATCGGTCTGTATTCCATCTTTTTCTTGCACGTTATCACCGGAATTATCCTGTTCCTTGAAAACCGTAAAGCAAGAGGCAGCAAATACGCTGTTGAAACCAGCGCCGGCGGCCGCACCTTGGGCTCCAAAACCATGCCCTACACTGGCATTGCAATTTTTGTATTCATCCTGATCCACCTTGCCAATTTTCATTTTGTTGAAAAAACCGAGGTTAAGACGATTTCTGATTTCGTCACCGAGGTTCTGAACAACCCCTTCTTTACCCTTATTTACGGAGCAGGTATGTGTCTCCTTTTCGTCCATGTAAGCCATGGCTTTTGGTCGTTGCTTCAGACCTATGGAATCAGCCATCCCAAATATGACAACCCGTTGCGCATTGTGACCTGGGCGCTTGCGGGTCTCATGGGCGGGGTGTTCCTGCTGATTACGTTCCTTATGGTCATCTCTCAGAATCAATTGCTCTAATTACAGTACAGTTCGACAAGAGACGCTAGAAGATTCTTCAAAGATATTGCGCTTATGACGGATCTTCTTAACAAGCTTTATTCCTATTCACCTACAGCGAAAAGAAAAGACTATGCAGCTTGACTCAAAAATACCTGAAGGACCTCTGGCAGAAAAATGGGATAAGTGCCGTTTTTCCAACAAACTCGTCAACCCTGCTAACAAACGGAAATACGAAGTCATTATCGTAGGCACCGGTTTGGCGGGCGCTTCCGCAGCCGCTACCTTGGGAGAGCTGGGATACAACGTCAAATCGTTCTGCATCCAGGACAGCCCACGCCGCGCGCACTCCATCGCAGCCCAGGGCGGCATCAACGCCGCTAAAAATTACCAGAACGACGGCGACTCCATATTCCGCCTGTTCTACGACACCGTCAAAGGCGGCGACTTCCGCGCCCGTGAGGCCAACGTCTATCGCTTGGCCCAGGTTGCCAACAACATTATCGATCAATGTGTAGCTCAGGGCGTGCCTTTTGCCCGTGAGTACGGCGGAACCCTGGCCAACCGTTCGTTCGGCGGCGCCCAGGTTTCGCGTACTTTTTATGCGCGCGGCCAGACGGGTCAGCAGCTTCTGCTTGGCGCCTATACCGCCATGATGCGCCAGGTCGGCGCCGGCAAGGTGAAAATGTACACCCGCCGTGAGATGATGGATCTGGTTGTGGCTGACGGCGTTGCCAAGGGCATCATCTGTCGCAATCTGGTGACCGGCGAGATCGAAAAATACTCTGCGCATGCGGTTGTGCTTGCGACAGGCGGTTACGGCAACGTGTACTTCTTGTCCACCAACGCCATGGCTTCCAACGTCACCGCAGCATGGCGCGCCTACAAGCGCGGCGCTGGTTTTGCCAACCCGTGTTTTGTTCAGATTCACCCGACCTGCATTCCTGTGCACGGCGACTTCCAATCCAAACTGACCCTCATGAGCGAGAGCCTGCGCAACGACGGTCGCGTCTGGGTTCCGAAGAAAGTCGGCGACACCAGAAAGGCCGCCGACATCCCAATCGAAGAGCGCGATTACTATCTTGAGCGCAAATATCCGTCGTTCGGCAACTTGGTGCCCCGCGACGTTGCCTCCCGCAACGCTAAAGAAGCCTGCGACGAGGGCAGGGGCGTCGGCGAGACCAAACTCGGCGTCTACCTTGACTTCTCCGACGCCATCAAGCGCGACGGTCTGGATGTGATCATGCGGAAGTACGGCAACCTCTTTCACATGTACCAGAAGATCACTGACAGCGATCCGACCAAAGAGCCGATGATGATCTATCCTGCCATCCATTACACCATGGGTGGATTGTGGGTTGATTATAATCTGATGACCACCGTCCCTGGTCTGTACGCTACCGGCGAGTGCAACTTCTCTGATCACGGCGCTAACCGTCTGGGCGCTTCGGCGTTGATGCAGGGCTTGGCCGACGGCTATTTTGTTCTGCCCTACACCATCGGCAATTACCTGGCCACGGTTCCACCGGTGCCGACCAGCACCGATCATCCGGCCTTTGAGGCTGCCGCCAATGAGGTTCGCGAGCAAACCGCCAAACTGTTGAAAAACACCAAGAGCGGCAAGGGCGGACAGACCGTCGATCACTTCCACAAAGAACTTGGCAAGGTCATGTGGGACAACTGCGGTATGGCCCGTAATAAGGCCGGTCTCGAGTTGGCTCTCAAGCGGATTCCTGAAATTCGCGCCGAGTTTTGGGAGAATGTTGTGGTGCCCGGTTCTGGCCAGGAACTCAACCAGTCGCTGGAGCGGGCCGGACGTGTTGCTGACTTCCTTGAATTTGGCGAGTTGCTGGCGCTTGACGCCCTCAATCGTGCTGAATCCTGCGGTGGTCACTTCAGAGAAGAAAGCCAGACAGAGGAAAATGAAGCCAAGCGTGACGATGCGAATTTCTGCTACTCTGCGGTTTGGGAGTACAAGGGCCTGGGCACTGCCCCTGAGTTGCACAAAGAGCAGCTGGTCTTTGAAAACGTTACACCTTCGCAGCGCAGTTATAAGTAACGCACATCTGTACTCTTGTATAAACTGATTCATCACTGAAGTTTAAAATACAACGCAGAAGAAAGCTTATGTCATCGAAATCGATAAATATAATAGTAAAAATCTGGCGACAGAATGGTCCTCTGGCTAAAGGCGCTTTTGAGGAGCATGCTCTCAAGGACATCAGCACCGACAGTTCCTTCCTGGAAATGATTGACGTGTTGAATGAATGGCTCACCATCAAAGGGCAGGAGCCCGTTGCGTTTGACCACGATTGCCGCGAAGGCATCTGCGGTATGTGCGGCGCAGTTGTTAATGGAACGGCTCATGGGCCGGACAAGGAAACAACCCTGTGCCAGCTGCACATGCGTCGCTTCAAAAACGGCGACACCATCGTGATCGAACCGTTCCGCTCTCAAGGATTCCCGGTCGTCAAAGACCTGATTGTTGACCGCTCTGCCCTTGACCGCATCATTGCGGCCGGTGGGTATGTTTCCGTCAACACGGGTTCCCCGCAGGACGGCAACAACATCCTGATTCCGCAGCATGTGGCCGAGCAGGCCATGGACGCTGCGGCGTGCATCGGTTGCGGCGCTTGCGCGGCAGCCTGCCCGAACGGCACCCCGATGTTGTTCCTTGGCGCTAAAGTGTCGCAGTTTGCACTGCTGCCCCAGGGGGAACCGGAAGCCAAGAAACGGGCCATTTCCATGGTCCTGCAGATGGACAAGGAAGGGTTCGGCAACTGCGGCAACGAGCGCGAGTGTGAGAATGTATGTCCGAAGGGCATTACCATCCGCAACATTGCTCGTTTGAACAGAGAATTCCTGAAGGCGTCTTTCACCATTGATCATTGATGGTTGATCGCTGATCTTTTCGAAATCTGTTGTTTTAGAAGGACTGTCGCCTTGAAATTTGGCGACAGTCCTTTTTTTATTTTAACCGGCTGTTGTTTCGTCGGATAATTTTTGCAGAGGCCTTGTCGCCGCATTGTTTTTTTGCATGGTTGCTGGCGTTGGTTTTTCATTCCTGCAGTATTGGCGCAATGTTGCATGGTCATACATCGTGGCGCCTTTGTTTTTCTTCCAATAACGGAAACCCTCCCGAAATAGCTTGTCTCGCAACGATTTGCATTTGGTCGCGAGCATTTCTGCTTGGTCTTTATTTTGCGATAGTTTAAAGTGTGCCGGTTTCAAGTCGTTGTTTCCGTGGCATGGGTTCAAGCTGCAGATGCGTACGGGGGCAAGGTTAATCCATTAACGCAAGGGGGATGTATGATGTTAGGAAAGATGACCAAGACATTGGCTACGCTGGCGGTTGCTTCACTCTTTTTTGCCGGCGCTGCGCTGGCGGAGCCCATCGTGATCAAATTCAGCCATGTGGTGGCAGTCGACACGCCCAAGGGCTTAGCGGCCGACTTTTTCAAGAAGCGCGCCGAGGAGTTGACCAAGGGCCAGGTGAAGGTGGAAGTGTACCCCAACAGCCAACTCTACAAGGACAAGGAAGAGATGGAGGCCCTGCAGCTTGGCGCTGTCCAGATGCTCGCTCCGTCATTGGCCAAGTTCGGCCCGCTAGGCGTCAAGGAATTTGAATTGTTTGACCTGCCCTATATCTTCAACGACTATGCAGCGCTACACACCGTCACCAAAGGCGCAGTCGGCCAGCAGCTGTTCGCCAAGCTTGAGCCCAAGGGCATCAAGGGGCTTGCCTATTGGGACAATGGATTTAAATCTTTTTCCGCAAACACTCCCATCAAAACCCCTGCTGATCTGAAGGGGAAAAAGCTTCGCATCCAATCCTCCAAAGTGTTGGAAGCGCAAATGAAAGCCTTGAAAGCCATTCCCCAGACCATGGCCTTCTCAGAAGTATACCAAGCCTTGCAGACGGGCGTTGTTGACGGCACAGAGAACCCCATTTCCAATTTCTACACCCAGAAAATGCACGAAGTGCAGAAATATCTGGCGGTTTCCGATCATGGCTACCTGGGCTACGCCGTTATCGTCAATAAAAAATTCTGGGACGGCCTGCCGGCTGAGCTTCGCGGTCAGCTTGAGACTGCCATGATCGAGGCCACTGATTACGCCAACAAAATTGCAAAAGAGAAAAACGATCAAGATCTCGAGGCGGTTCGCAAATCGGGCAAGACCGAAGTTACGGTGTTAAACGCGGCCGAACGTGCCGAATTCAAAAAAGCATTGGTTCCGGTACATGAAGAGATGGAAAGCCGGATCGGTAAAGACATCCTTGAGGCCACCTACAAGGCCACCGGCTTTACCAAATAAGAGCAACCGGCAGCAGCGTCACGAGGGGCGGATTTACCAATAATCCGCCCCCTTTTTTGTTTGGAGGATACGGTACCAATGAAATTTCTTAATCATCTTGAGGAATGGTTCATTACATTCCTCATGGGGGGGGCAACCGGCATTATCTTTCTGGCCGTTGTTCACCGCTATGCAGCCGGTCTGCCCATTCCTCTTGTTCAGGACTGGTTGTTGGGCCTTAATTTTAGTTGGGCGCAGGAATTGTGCATTATCATGTTTGTCTGGATGGCCAAATTCGGCGCCGCCTATGGCGTTCGCACCGGCATTCATGTGGGCGTTGACGTCCTGATCAACAGCCTCAACAAACGCACCCGCTTCAAATTTGTCGTCTTCGGCCTGCTCGCCGGAGCCCTGTTCACCGCCATTGTCGGCACTTTGGGCGCGCGGTTCGTTTGGGAAAACGGCATGCACTATTCTGTGTTTTCCTTGCTCGGGCTGACCATGGGCGATCTGTATCAAGGGCCGACCACCCCTGACCTTGAATGGCCGACCTGGATCGTCTACAGCGCCGTGCCCCTTGGTTCGTCGTTGATGTGTTTTCGATTTTTGCAAGTAACGGTGCAATTCATCAAAACCGGCGACCTGCCGCACCATGATCACGGCCATGTCGACGGTGTGGTGGAAGAAAAACTGCCGACTGACGGCGGCCCAACCGCAGGCAATCGCAAGGAGGCCCAAGCATGAGTGCAGCAGTCATCTTTGGTATCCTTCTGGCGTTAATGCTGACCGGGATGCCGATTTCCATTTCGTTGGGTTTAACCGTTCTCTCCTTTCTCTTTACCATGACCCAGGTGCCGCTGGAATCTGTGGCCCTGAAGCTGTTCACCGGCATTGAAAAGTTCGAGATCATGGCCATCCCCTTTTTCATTCTTGCCGGCAATTTTCTCACCCACGGGGGTGTGGCCCGGCGAATGATCAATTTCGCCACCTCCATGGTCGGCCATTGGTACGGTGGGCTCGCCTTGTCCGGCGTTATGGCTTGCGCCCTTTTTGCCGCAGTTTCCGGCTCCTCGCCGGCCACGGTTGTCGCCATCGGCTCCATTTTGCTCCCCGGCATGGTCAAGGCCGGATTCCCCATGCGATTCGGCGCCGGCGTCATCACCACCTCCGGGGCCCTGGGCATTTTGATTCCGCCTTCGATCGTCATGGTGATGTATTCCGTGGCCACCAACACCTCGGTGGGGGCCCTGTTCATGGCCGGCGTTGTTCCCGGCCTGATGCTGGCCACCATGCTCGGCGGCGTCACCTGGTATCGCGCCCGCAAATACAACTATCCTCGCCAGCCCAAGGCCTCCTGGGTAACGCGATTACGGACCTTTCGCGAATCCTTTTGGGGACTGTTCCTGATTGTCGTTGTCATGGGCGGCATCTATACCGGAACCTTCACGCCCACTGAAGCCGCCGCCATGAGCGCGGTCTATGCCTGTTTTGTGGCCGTGTTCGTCTATAAGGATCTGGGCGTCAAGGACATTCCCAGGGTGTTGCTCAACTCGGCCAACATGTCGGCGATGTTGCTGTACATCATTACCAATGCGGTTATGTTTTCTTTCATTCTCACCAATGAGAACATCCCGCAAGTCCTGGCCAGTTGGATGCTTGCCAAAGGATTTGGCGAAATCGCCTTTTTGTTGGCGGTCAACATCCTGTTGCTGGCTGCCGGCAACTTCATGGAACCCTCGTCCATCATGCTGATTTTCGCGCCGATTCTGTTCCCGGTGGCGATGCAGCTCGGCATTGATCCGGTGCATTTCGGCATCATGATGACGGTCAATATGGAGGTGGGCATGTGCCATCCGCCGGTGGGCCTGAATCTGTACGTGGCTTCGGGCATCACCAAGATGGGCATCACCGAACTCACGGTGGCGGTCTGGCCCTGGTTGCTGACCATGCTGGTCTTTTTGGCGGTGGTTACCTACTGGCCGACTCTGTCGATTTGGCTGCCGCGCATGTTAGGGATGATGTAGCCTGTTGTTCGTTGGCAGTTCTCCGGGCGTCGTCATTCAGCGAGTGACGACGCCCGGTTTTTTTTCACCGTGTCCGCTATCCGTGGAGTGCCGTCATGCCGTCTAACACCTTTGTTGCAACGCCCAAGCAACTTGCCGAGGCCTTGGGCATCCCCCGTGAACCGCTTGAGGCGGTGCATGCCGTTTATCCCCTGAGAATCAGCCGCTACTATCTTGATTTGATCAAGAAAACAGGGCTGCCACTGTGGAAGCAAGCGGTCCCCGACGTCCTAGAACTGGAAGATGAAAGTGGATTGGTTGATCCCCTTGACGAAGAAAATCTTAGCCCCGTACCCTGTTTGGTGCATAAGTATCCGGACCGCGCTCTGTTTCTCGTTTGCAGCGAATGCGCGATGTACTGCCGGTTTTGCACTCGCAAGCGCAAGGTCGGCAAAGCGGACATGGTCGTCAACGACGCCACCATTGCCGCCGGCCTAGCCTATCTGCAACGCACCCCGACCATTTCCGACGTGTTGTTGTCCGGCGGCGATCCATTCATGCTGCCGATTGCACGCCTGGATCAAATTTTAACGTCCTTGCGGGCTATCCCCTCCATCGCCACGATTCGCATCGGCACCAGGGTCCCCTGCACCCTGCCCAGCCGCGTAACTGCCCGGTTGGCTGCAATGCTAAAGAAGCATCACCCTTTATACATCAATACCCATTTCAATCATCCCGCTGAAATTACCCCGGAAGCGGAACGGGCCTGCGCGCGACTGGCTGACGCCGGCATTCCTTTGGGTTGTCAGACGGTGCTGTTGCGCGGCGTCAACGACTCCCCGGAAATCATGCGGCAATTAATGTATCGTCTGGTGCAGATTCGGGTAAAACCTTACTATCTTTTTCAAGCCGATTTGACGCGCGGCGCCGGCCATTTCAGGACCACCGTCGACACCGGCGTCGCGATTATGCGAAGCCTTATTGGACATATTTCCGGCATGGCCGTGCCCACCTATGCGCTCGACGCCCCTGGCGGCGGCGGGAAAATTCCTCTGACCCCCAACTATATTGCCAAGTTGGGAGAAACTTTGGACTTCTCTACCTACAAGCAACTGCCGTGCTCCTATCCCAACACCATCCTCCCGTGACCCGTGAGTCTTTTTTCCGCTCCGCCCTTGGATGAACCAAGAAAACATTATATACTGCTGCATATCGTAGTTATCGAGGCATGCGTGATTTTGCACGCCGACTTGTTCTTCCTCCCGCTCCAGCCAAAGCATCAAACCCCATGAAGTGCACGTCGAGGTGTTCGCAATGACCAAGTCCCCGGAAATCGTCCTACAGGACGTACTTGCTTCCAAAGAGCTGCCGACCTTGCCCGTCATTGCGAGCAAATTACTGGCGTTGACCGCCCGGGAAGAGACCACCCTCAACGACATCGCTGGACTCATCTCCCAGGACATGGCCTTGTCGATTAAAGTCCTTCGCGTGGCCAATTCCTCTTTTTATAGTTTTCCCCAACAGATATCCTCGATCAATCAGGCGGTTTCTATTCTCGGAATCAACGCGGTGCGCAGTCTGGTGCTCAGCTTTTCATTCCTCTCGTTGGGGAAGAAACAAAAAAATTCTCTGTTTAATTTTGAGCTGTTCTGGGAACGTTCTTTAGTGGAAGCGGCCGGCGCTAAATTGATCCTTGAGCAGGTGTCCAGCAGCGATACGGAAGAGGCCTTCACCTGCGGCCTTTTGCAAAACATTGGTCAACTGGTCTTTGCCGCCACGCTGCACAATGAGTACGATCAGGTTTTGCGCTCCTTGGACTCCAATCCAGGCGATGCCGGCATCGACCGGGAGGAAAGGGAAAATCGGTTGGAGCAGGAGATGCTTGGCCTCACCCACACCGATATTGGGTATGAGGTGGCCAAGGTGTGGGGGCTTCCGGAAAATTTGCTGCTGCCGATCAAGTACCACCATCAACCGCAGGCCTATCAGGGCTCGAACATTCGTCTCAAACAGAATATTCGAGCCGCCTACCTCGCTGGTTTGCTCGCCAATATTTTTTATTCGGACACGCCTGAGCGATATCACAAACAATTTCGCAACGAGGCCAAGCAACTCCTTGGCCTCAAGGTGCTAGGCGTCAACACGGTCTTGAAAATGATCGACGTTGTTATTGATCAGTCGGCGCGATTTTTTGGTCTTAAAATCAATCCCGTCAAATCGGTGGCTGAAATTCTGCAAGAAGCAAATCTTCGTCTCAGTCTGATCAACCTCTCGTATGAGGAAATGAATCGTGAATTGATTAAATCCAAGATGGAGTTGGAGAAGTTGACCGAAGAGTTGGCGCAAAAGAATCGGCTTCTCGAAAATCTTGCCAATATTGACGGTCTAACAGAAATCAACAATCATCGATTTTTTCAAAATTTTCTTGAAGCTGAAATCAACCGCTCAATCCGCAACAATCGCACCCTTTCATTATTATTAGCGGACATTGATTACTTTAAAAAATTTAATGATGCATATGGCCACCAAACCGGAGATTTTATACTGAAGGAGTTTTGCCGGGTGACGAAAGAGGTGATCAGGGAGTACGATCTCATAGCCCGCTATGGCGGCGAGGAGTTTGTTTTTGTCCTCCCTGAAACTGGACAGGACGAGGCCTTGGCCGTGGCTGAAAAATTGCGCAAAACCATCGAAGAGTACCCCTTTGACGACGGCGCCAACACCTACCACGTCACTATCAGCATCGGCGTGGCCAGTGCGCATCCGGCGGCCAGTGAATTTCAAAAGAATGATTTTATCGGGTTGGCCGATGCGGCCCTGTATGAAGCGAAGAACGGCGGCAGAAATCGCGTGGCGCTTTGTTCCTCTAAGAAGAAAAAGAAATGGTTCGCCTTTTAAGCGCCCCTGTCAACGGCGCCGCCATTGTTGCGTTTCCTGTTTGCCAACGGTTGTCCGTCCCGACTGTTCGCATTGCCCAATTTCCGTGGTTATGCTTCGGTGCATAAGGCTCGGCTAACCTCTGGACTCATTCTTCCTTCTCTTTTTGCAATCTGCAAGCATCTCGGGGGCCCCTCTCAGGGCATTGTACAACGTTTGCCAAAAAGCATGACAGTGGTTGTTTGGCTCCCTTCTTTTGCTCCCGGATTGTAATTTCTCCTCGATTTGCTTCTCTGTCATAAGCCCGTCAACTCGAGAAAATGGCACGGTTGTAACGTGCCAAAGGGCGTTGCAGCCTCTGGCAGCTGCGCTCATCTATTTTTTTCGCTTTTGTCCAAAAATACGGTAAACAAAGACGGCTGAGCAGCTGATATGCCGATAGAGTGCATGTCTCTCGTTTTGCTCAAGCAAGCATTGCTCACTAACAACCACACACCCTTTGCCCCAGGAGGTTGCATGAAACCACGACGATCCAATTTGTCCGTTCCCGGTCATCTCAAGAAGATGCACGACAAGGCCTGCGAAAGCCAAGCTGATGTGATCATGCTCGACCTTGAAGACAGCGTTCCGGTTGAAGAGAAGATCAAGGCTCGTGAACAGGTCATTGATTCACTCCTTTCGCTGGATTGGCGTCGAAAAACTGTAACCGTCCGCATCAACTCGCTCGACACGCCCTTTGCCCATCGCGATCTCCTTGAAGTGGCGGAACGTGCGGGCCATGTGATTGACGCCGTTGTCATCCCCAAGGTGAATCACCCCGGCGACGTCTATTTTGCGGATCGGATGTTAAGCGGGATTGAAATGCAGGTTGGGACATCCAGCGCAATTGGCATTGAGGCCTCGATTGAGACCGCCGAGGGGTTGCTGCGCGCCACGGAGATTGTCCAGGCCAGTGATCGGGTGAAAACCCTAGTGTTCGGCATCGCCGATTATTCTGCCTCCATCGGCGCGCGTCTGGTTTCCATTTCCGGGCATGGTGAAAAAGAAGAGGAGTTGTATCCTGGTCACCGTTGGCACTTTGCCATCAGCAACATGGTAATGCACGCCAAAGCAGGCGGCGCGCTGGCCATTGACGCGCCTTACGGGAATTTTAAAGATTTAGACGGATTGCGTCGCTTCGCCGTGATGGCGTGCGCCCTTGGCTGCGACGGCAAATGGGCTATTCATCCTTCCCAGATCGAGGTTATTAACGAGGTGTTTACTCCCTCTAAAGAGGACATTGCCCTGGCGGCCAAGGTTATTGAGGCAAACAACCAAGCCAAAAGCGAAGGCAAAGGCGCCATCGCCGTTGAAGGCCGGATGGTTGATCAAGCGACGGTGCGCCTGGCCTCCAAACTCTGGGAGCAAGCCAAATATCTGCAATTGGTGTGAAACAGATAGGGCTACTGTAACGATCTTCTCCGCGCTAGTTAGCGCATAAAAAAGGGGCGCGCCACAACAGTGGCGCGCCCCTTAGTGCTTAACGGTTACGAGAAGATTAACCGATTACTGCAAGGACGGTGTCTTTGGCTACCGAATCACCGGATCCGAAGCAAAGCGCCTTGACGGTGCCGTCGCACGGCGCGCCCAAGGAGTTTTCCATCTTCATGGCTTCAAGGATGACCACTGCGTCGCCAGCTTTAACACTGTCGCCAACATTGACGACGTTTTTGACGATCATGCCAGGCATAGGCGCCAGCAGCGGGGTGCCGCCTTCGACAACCGGAGCAGGAGCAGCAGCTGCAGCAGCGGCTTTAGGAGCGGCAGGGGCGGCAGGGGCGGCAGCGGCCTTAGGAGCAGCGGCGGCGGCAGGCGCTGCAGCGCGAGGCGCGGCAGACACCATAGGCTGGAAGTCGCCGGTCGGATCAACCTCAACGTTGAAGTACTCGTTGTCAACAAAGACGTTGAAGGTACGGACATTGGCGGATTTCTCCGGAGCTTCGGATTTCCGTTCAAAGAGCTTGCCGGCTTTGGCTTTGGCCACCAATTCGTCGCGTTTCTTAACGTCGTCGAGGGTGATGGGCATAACTTCAGGCGGAGCCGGGGTCTTGCCGTACTTCCACTCGAGGAACTTCTTACCGGTGACCGGGTAGATGGCATAGAGTACGAGATCGTCGATGTCTTTGGCCAAATCGCCAATCTCTTTCTTTGCCTTCTCCATTTCCGGCTCAAGAACCTCTGCCGGACGGCAGGTGATCGGGGTTTCGCCGCGGGCATAGCCCTTCAAAGCCTTCTTCTGCACTTCGGCGTTGATCGGTACAGCGGTTTTGCCGTAGAGGCCGTAGCACAGATCTTTTACCTGAGCGGTGATCATCTTGTAGCGCTCATCCGGGGTGTCGAACAATACGTTGTTGACGGTCTGGATGCCGACGATCTGGCTGGTCGGGGTGACCAACGGAATCTGGCCAAGGTCTTTACGCACTTTGGGCAGCTCTTTGTAGACCTGATCGATCTTGTCAAGAGCGTCCATCTCGCGCAACTGGTTGACCAAGTTGGAAAGCATGCCGCCCGGGGTCTGGTGAAGCAGAACGTTGATGTCGATGATCGAGCACTTGGAGTCATCCATAAGGTGCTTGTACTTCGGCATAACTTCTTTTTCCAGAACCTCGTTGATCGCGAACAGCTTCTTGATGTCGAAGCCAGTGTCGCGATTGGTGCCAAGCAGCGACATGACCAACGGCTCAACGGCCGGATGCGCGGTGCGGTAAGCATACGGGGTCATGCAGGTGTCGATGATGTCGCAACCAGCCTCAATGGCCTTGAGGTGACTCATCGGCGCCATGCCGGAGGTGAAGTGGCTGTGAAGATGGATCGGGGTCTTGGTGACTTCCTTGATGGCCTTGACAATCGCGTAGGCGTCATAAGGAGCAATCAAGCCGGCCATATCCTTAATACAAATGGAATCGGCACCCATGTCGTCAAGGGCTTTGGCTCTGTCGACATAGTACTTCAGATCATATACGTCGCCGCCCAGACGCGGTTCGGTCAGAGAGTAGCAGATACAACCCTGGAAATGCTTGCCGCTCTTCTTGATCTGCTTAACAACGGTCTCGAAGTTGCGGTAGTCGTTGAGCGCGTCAAAGGTACGGAAAACGTCCATGCCGTTCTCGGCGGCGCGATCAACAAAGGCGGTGGCCAAATCGTCGGCGTAGTTGCGGTAGCCAACCAGATTCTGCGCACGCAGCAACATGGAGAAAGGGGTCTTCTTGATGTAGCGTTTCAGGGTGCGCAGGCGCTCCCACGGATCCTCATTGAGGAAGCGGTGCATGGTGTCAAAGGTGGCGCCGCCCCAGGTCTCAATGGCCCAGAAGCCGACTTCGTCCATCATTTCAGCTACAGGAATCATGTCCTCGGTCCGCCCGCGGGTGGCGAAAAGAGACTGATGGCCGTCACGAAGGCTCAAGTCCATAATCTTGACCGGATTTTCAGCTGCAGGCCGGTCGTTTGCGTAATTCATGGCGGTCATCTTTACTTGGTCGCTCATTGTCAATATCTCCTGTTGTACGTTGTCGTTAAACGTCTATTGGTAGGAAAAGCCTTAGAATGCTTTCAGCTGAATCAGCCGGCGGAAATTCATGATGTCCTGACGGCCGGCGATTGCCCATAAACTCGGCCCGGTCGCGGCGGGCTTGGCGGCAGCCAGCTGCGCCTGATAAGCGGCTTCCTCTTCCTGCTGCATATAGGCATTAACAGCTGCAAGGGCCGCAGCCATCTTTTTTTTCACATCTGCCATTATGTCGTCCTCTTCGTCTATTAGTCGGGACCAAACGGTTTCCGGCCATTATGAAAATGCTTACAGCGGGATATTGCCGTGTTTCTTCATCGGGATGGTGTCGCGTTTCCCTTGAATCGACTCAAACGCGTTGATGATGCGGTAACGAGTTTCAGCAGGTTCGATGACGTCGTCGATATAACCGCGTTCTGCAGCGCAATAGGGATTGGAGAATTGTTCATTGTACTCCTTCTCTTTTTCCACCAGAAAGGCCTTGGGATCATCGGAGGCTTTGGCGCCTCTGGCGTGCAGGACTTCGACCGCGCCCTTGGACCCCATAACCGCGATTTCACCGGTCGGCCAGGAGTAGTTGATATCAGTTCGCAGGTGCTTGGACGACATAGCGCAGTAGGCGCCGCCGTAGGATTTACGGGTAATAATCGTTACCTTTGGCACCGTCGATTCAGCATAGGCATACAGCATCTTGGCGCCGTTGCGGATGACGCCGCCGAATTCCTGTGCGGTGCCGGGCAGGAAGCCTGGAACATCAACAAAAGTCAGGACCGGGATGTTGAAGCAGTCACAGAAGCGGATGAAGCGGGCACCCTTGATCGAGGAATCGATGTCGAGAACGCCGGCGTAGTAGGACGGCTGGTTGGCGACAATACCGATTGCCTTGCCACCGTAACGGGCAAAACCGATGACGATGTTCGGAGCGAAATTCTTCTTGATTTCAAAGAACACGCCGTTGTCTGCCGTCTCGGTGATGACCTTCTTCATGTCATAGGCGGCGTTGGGATTATCCGGGATGATCTCATTAAGCAGTGCAGATTTCCGGGTAATCGGATCGTCGCAGGGAGCGTCAGGAGGATTCTCCATGTTGTTCTGCGGCAGATAGCTCATCAAATCCTTGATGTACTGAATGGCGTCGTCTTCGTTCTCGGCAGCATAGTCGGTGACGCCGGACTTGGTGGTATGCATGGACGCGCCACCCAACTGCTCGGTGGTGACGTCCTCGTTCAACACCGTTTTAACGACCTTGGGACCGGTCAGGAACATGTAGGACTGGATCTTGACCTGGATAATAAAGTCGGTCAAGGCAGGGGAGTACACGGCACCACCGGCGCAGGGTCCGAAAACACCGGAAATTTGGGGAACAACACCGGAAGACAAGACGTTGCGGGTAAAGATTTCGGTATATCCGGCAAGGGCTTCGATGCCCTCTTGGATGCGCGCGCCGCCGGAATCGTTGAGTCCGATGACCGGCATGCCGTTTTTCATGCCCAGGTCCATCACCTTGCAGATCTTTTCAGCAAGCGTGCCGGAAAGCGATCCAGCCAGTACCGAGAAGTCCTGAGCGTACAGATACACGCCGCGGCCATTGATCTTTCCGTAGCCGGTGATGATGCCGTCGCCGAAAAACTTGGTTTTCTCCATGCCAAAGTTGTAGCAGCGATGGAGTTTGAAGGCGTCGTATTCCTCGAAGGTTCCAGGATCAAGCAGAGCATGAATGCGCTCGCGAGCCGTTTTTTTGCCTTTCTCGTGAATCTTGTCTATTTTGTCCTGACCGCCGCCTAACAAGGCTTTGGCCCGCTTTTGCTGCAACTGCTCTAATTTTTCCTTTGTACTCATGCTGTCTCCTTGCGGCAGAATTCAGTAGAAATTCCGTGCTCGATTATGAAAGAGCCGTGCTGCCGCCGGATGGAGCACATCCGGCGGCAGCACTCAGCGGCTTATCAACCTTTATAGACTTGCTTGCACAGTTCGCCCATCTTGCCGAGGTTCTGGCAGTGATGCACGCCGCTGGCCTTCATGGCGGCGATTTTGGCTTCAGCTGTACCCTTGCCGCCGCTGACGATGGCGCCGGCGTGGCCCATGCGGCGGCCAGGAGGAGCGGTCAGGCCGGCGATGAAACCGACAACCGGCTTCGTCATATTGGCCTTGATCCATTCGCAGGCGTCTTCCTCGGCGTTGCCGCCGATCTCGCCGATCATAATCACGGCCTTGGTGTCCGGATCAGCGTTGAAAGCTTTGAGGCAATCAATGAAGTTGGTGCCGTTGATCGGGTCACCGCCAATGCCGATAACCGTGGTCTGGCCGAAACCTACCTGGGTCAGCTGATGAACAGCCTCGTAGGTGAGCGTTCCAGAGCGGGACACAACGCCCCAAGGTCCGCCGGGTTTGTGCATCGGTCCAGGCATGATGCCGATCTTGCACTCGCCGGGGGTGATGATGCCGGGGCAGTTCGGGCCGATCAGACGGGTGGTCTTGGTGGCCAGATAATTTTTTACCCGCATCATGTCCATGACCGGGATACCCTCGGTGATGCAGACAACCAGCTCAATGCCGGCGTCGGCAGCTTCCAGGATGGCGTCGGCGGCAAATGGCGGCGGCACCAGGATCATAGAGGCGTTGCAGCCGGTTTTCTCTCTCGCGTCCTTCACGCTGTTGAAAATCGGAACCTCGTCCATTTTCTGGCCGCCCTTGCCGGGAGTAACGCCGGCAACAACGTTGGTGCCGTAGGCGATGCAGGATCGGGTGTGGAACTGGCCTTCCTGGCCGGTAATGCCTTGTACAACTAACCGAGTATTTTTATTAACGAAAACGCTCATTATCTTCCTCTTTGGGTATAAGTTTTTTTGCCTCTGAAATCTGAGTCTTCAATATCCAGTGGTCGCGACTGACGATTCAAGGCAGGCTTCAAGCCGTGACGCGGGCACATCGCGCCTAGTTTCACGGCTTGAAACGAATTGCTGTCAATCTGAACTCATCTTTCATCAGGAAACGATCTTGGCCACCTTCTCAGCTGCATCAGCCAAGTCTTTGGCATTGATCAGGTCAAGTCCGGACTCGGCGAGGATTCTCCGGCCTTCATCGACATTGGTGCCTTCCATGCGGACAACAACAGGAACGGCGAGTTTAAGTTTTGTAGCGGCCTGAACAACGCCCTTGGCCAGAATGTCGCAGCGCAGGATGCCGCCGAACACGTTAATCAGGATGCCTTTGACTTTCGGATCCTTCATGATGAGACGGAAACCGTTCTCAATGGCCTCGGCGTTTGCTCCGCCTCCGACGTCAAGGAAGTTGGCGGGCGAAGCGCCTGCCATCTTGACGATGTCCATGGTGGCCATAGCCAAACCGGCGCCGTTGACGATGTTGCCGACGTTGCCGTCAAGGTTGATGTAGTTCAGGCCATACTGGGCGGCCTCTGCCTCGACCGGATCTTCCTCTTCGATGTCCCGCATTTCTTTGACGTCGGGGTGGCGGAACATGGCGTTGCCGTCGATGTCCATCTTGGCGTCCAAAGCAAGGATCTGGCCCTCGGCGGTGATGATCAACGGGTTGATCTCAACCATGGAGCAATCGTAGGCGACAAACAGTTCGTAGAGATTCTTGGCCACCGCAGACATTTGCTTCTGCAGGTCTTTTTCGATCTCAAGGCCAAAGCAGATTTTACGGGCGTGGAAGGGCTGGAATCCTGTAACCGGGCTGACGTTGACGGAAATGATGCGCTCAGGAGTCTTGGCGGCCACTTCCTCGATGTCCATACCGCCGTCCTGGCTGCAAACGAAGGTCACGGTAGAGGTTTCACGATCAGGAATAACGGAGAGATAAAGCTCTTTTTTGATGTTCAGGCCTTGCTCAACCAGAACTTTTCTTACTTTCTTGCCCTGGGCCCCGGTCTGCTTGGTGACCAAGGTCATGCCGATGATTGAATCGGAAACCGGTTTCACGTCGGCTGCGGTTTTTGCCAGCTTTACGCCGCCGCCCTTGCCGCGACCGCCTGCATGGACCTGGGCCTTGACAACCACCGGGTAGCCGAATTCTTCAGCAATTTTTGCTACTTCGTCCGAGGTGAGGGCGAGTTTGCCTTTAGGGGTTGGTACATTGTATTTTCGGAATAGTTCCTTGGCCTGATACTCATGAATTTTCATAGACGCATCCTTTTGCGGCAAACCTCACACGGGTTGTGCGCGATCCGCCAGAGAAGTAAAATGTTAATTCAAGTCCCTGTTTACTAACAATTTGTTACTGCGTGGCGCTACAAGCGACAAGCACTCTTTTCCGGGGATGGGTTGCGCAAAAAGCAAGAAGAAATTCGCTGGCCGGTCCAGCTGGATGCCGGTCTGCACTCTAGAGCTCCAAACGCTTTTACAGAACCCTCCCGAAACGATGTGCACTCCTTTCACACCACAAAAAACTTTATAAAATGATGGCGTTCAACGCCCAGCAAGATACGAGTTACATGTTAGGGAGAAAGTGACGAGCAGTCACGTTTCCGGGAGAGGTAGGACAAGGGGTGCGGAGGAGAGACTGTACGCAAAGAAAACGTACGGCTCCCTGATTCAACATACGTTACCAACCGCATGGTGAATTTGGGATTCTTCCGTGAGCACCGAATGTCGCTGCCATTTCCGAAAAAACCACTCAAACTCTGCCCACTGCATAAAATGGCAGAACGTGAATCAAGCGATGTTCAGAGGGGACTGGGGAGTGAAGGAAAGAGATTTTCCGGCTGGTCTGGCGGAGGGAGTTGTATTGGGGCAATTTCGTACCTACGGCTAAAAAATCTGCCTCAGATACGCTCTAGAGGCCCTGAAATACGCCCTAAAACCATTCCGACAACAACATTCACTACAGCCACTTCCGAAAAAACCACTCAAAACTCAGGACTTATAACAAGACAGTTTGCCAAGAGTCAAGCGATAATTATTCGCTGAGTCGGCTCCACAACCTCTCGGTTGAGTCGAACCTGTTGACTACCTGCGGAAATTGCGCATTCAGAGAAAAAGAAGGGTAAAAATGCCAGCCGTTATAAAGGCCTGCAGTAGTTCCGCTGAGGGGCTATTCAGCCGCTCTGCAACTGCAAATTTGAAGCGGGGCCGTTTGAGACGACAAAAACGTAGAGCAGGCGAAAATAGGGAGGAAAGGGGAGGGCGGAAAACAGGGAGCGCGATGACGGCAACAACCACATTCTGAACGCTGGAGTCGCAACCGCGCAACAAAACGGCGCGCTATTTTTTGGGCTTTTTCTTGGGCTCTTGTTTGCGTTGCGAGATGTTGTCGATGGCGATTTCGAGATGGTCAATGATGATGCCGGTGAACTTTTGGATGTTGTTGAGGATGTAATTGCGCAGCTCGTGCAATTCACCGGTCAGAGTTTTGCCGAAGGGCACGTCAATGAACAGATCAATGCCGTAGCCGGAGCGGCTCAGCTTGACCTTGATTTTTCGCACCAGGATCTCGCCGTCGTATTCGTCGATGCAGTGGAGGATCATTTGGGTCAGGGCCGCTTCGGAGATGGTCACGGTGCCGCCCACTCCTTTGTCGTGATACTCGGGTTGAACCACCGATTTTTCAAAAAAACGGGATTGCCGAACGCCGTCCTTGTCCTTGCCGCCCTTGAAAAAGATGCGGATCGAGTCGGAAAGGATCTGGGCGTAATCCCTTTTGACCTCGATGGCCGGCACCGGAATGACGTGCTTGCCCTCTTCGAAGCGTGACTTGATCGCGTTTTCAATATCCTTCTGGCTGGCGATTTCTTCGATTTTGATGATCTGGGTGATGGGCGGCAATTCAAGCGCCTCGGCCAGTCGGGTCACCATTTTCTCAGAGGTGCCCAACAGAAGAATCTTTTTGATTTTCTTTTTCTCGATCATCTGCACCACGCTCTTGCGGTGCTCGTCGTCGGCAAACAGGGCCGTTTTGATGGCGCTGATGTAGTTCTTCTCCTGTTTGGCCGATTTGCCGGCCAGGATGGCGTTGTCGTGGATCAACAGGCCGTCGTCGACAATGTAGGGCACGCCGATCTTCTCGGCCAGCAGCTTGGCGCGGAAACTCTTGCCGGTGCCGCTCTTGCCCACCAGGGCGTAGACGTGCATTCCCTGCAGCCGGCCTTTGATCCGGCTGTAAAATTGATAGATCTCCTTTCCTGTCAGGTAGATCCATTGATGCTCTTTGTTGCTTTTTTCCGTGGACGTCGTCATGCAGTGTTCAAAGAAAGTCGTTCTGGGGCGAAGGGAGAAAACCCGTCAACTTTAGGGGAATTGCCCGGAAAAAACAACGAAAACCGCGCGGCTCATTCGATCCACCAGGCGTCAAGCCATTGATCGTAGCTGTAATAGAGCGGCAGTTGTTCGGGGTGTTTGAGTTTGGCGGCATAGGCCAGGCGATGGTTGGCAAGGTACCAATTCGGGGTCAGGTAATACCCGTGCCAGAGCGCCCGATCCAGCGCTCGGCAGGCGGTGGTAAGCGCTTCCTGGGTGTCGGCGTAGATGACGGCGTCCACCAGCGCGTCCACTGCGGGATTTTTAATGCCGGCCACATTCTTGGAACCCTTGCGGTCGGCGGCCGCAGAGGTCCAGTAATCACGCTGTTCGTTGCCGGGCGACTGCGACTGCCCGTAGGTGGTGACCACCATGTCGTAATCGAAATTTTTCACCCGATCAGCGTACAGGGCCGGATCAATGGTTCGATAGCTCACCTCGATGCCGAGTTTGTTGAGATTGGCGGCATACGGGGCAATGACCCGCTCAAAGGCGCCGTCGGCCAGCAGAATGTCAAAGTGGAATCGTTCCCCCTGGGCATTGACCAGTCGGCCGTCCTTGATGGTCCACCCGGCCTGTTGCAGCAGCGTCTTGGCCTCCTGCATGTTGGCGCGCAGGCTGGAGGGCGAATTAGTGGACGGCGGCGTCAACGGCTGGGTGAACACCTCTGGCGGCAATTGGTCGCGGTGGGGTTTCAGCAGTTTGAGTTCGTCGACGTTGGGCAGGCCTTTGGCGGCAAAATCCGAGTTGGAGAAGAAGGAGTTGTTGCGGGTGTACTGGGAGAAAAACAGGGTTTTGTTGGTCCATTCAAAATCAAAGGCCAGGCCCAGCGCCCTGCGCACCTGTCGGTCGCTGAACAGCGGTCTGCGGGTGTTGAAGGCAAAGCCCTGCATGCCGGCATTGTTTTTGTGGGGGAAGGTCTGCTTGATCAGTTCACCGGAATCAAAGCGGCGGCCGGTCAGGTCGCGGTTCCACTGTTTGGAGATGTTGACCATCATGAAGTCGAACTCGCCGGCCTTGAAGGCCTCAATGCTGACCACCGGATCTTTGAAATATTTGATCACAATGGTCTCGAAATTGAACATCCCCTTGCGCACCGCCAGATCCTTGGCCCAATAATTCGGATTCTTTTTATAGGTGATCGACTTGCCCGGCAGCACCTCGGCCACCAGATACGGGCCGGTGCCCACAGGCACGGTCATGGCCTCTTTGCCGTCGGTCGGGTTGAAGGGGTTGCGGGTGTAAAATTGTTTGCTCAACACCGGCAACTGGGTGGCGATCATGTGCAGTTCCCGATTTGGCTTGGAAAAATGAAAGCGGACCTTCAACGCGCCGAGGATTTCAGCCCGTTCAATGTCGTGAAAATACATCTGGTAGAAGGGGTGGGCCTGTTCGCTTTTCAGGGTGTCGAGGGAAAACTTGACGTCTTCGGCGGTCACCGGCGTTCCGTCGGAAAATCGGGCCTTGGGATTAAGGGTAAAATCGACCGATTTCTTGTCTTTGGCCAGTTCGATGTCTTCGGCGATCAACCCGTACTCGGCAAAGGGCTCGTCAAGACTCGGCACGGCCAGGGTTTCAAAGACATAGGGCGAAAGCCCTTGCGGGGCCGACCCCTTGAGCGTAAACGGATTCATCTTTTCAAAGCCGCCCAGGTCGTGGAGCACCAGCGTCCCGCCGCTGCGGGCCTGGGGCGAGGTGTAGGCAAACCGTTCAAAGCCCTTGGGGTATTTCAGCGAGCCGTCAATGCTGACCCCATGGGCGGCATGGGACAAGCTTGGCAGACCGGCAAGCAGCAGGCAACAGAAGGTGACACATTGTGCCAGGAGAGTGAAGGTCATGGTTTCGCTCTTTGAGTGTGGAAGATCAAGGACAGTGCGGCCGGCCACGTCGCGCGGCCGGGGAAAACCACGGCAGTATAAGCAATCGATTTGATAAAGTACAGTTGTTCCACGCCTGCCGGTGGCCGCCGCCTCCAGCCGCCCGGCGTGGCGATTCCTCAAAAAAATTGACGAACCTGGCCGGCAGGTGTAATAAATCGATTTCATCGCCAGAACCGGCAAGTCGCCGTGTGCCGTTGCTTGCCCGTTTTTCCTCTTTTTTGTTTCCACCCACTCTGGAGTTGCTCAATGGGACAGACCATCACTGAAAAAATCTTTGCCGCCCACCTGCGGGACACCCCGACATCGGGCAACATGGTGCTTGATATCGACGTCATCATGTGCCACGAAATCACCACGCCCATTGCCATCATGGACCTCATGGAAAAGGGCATGGACCGGGTCTGCGATCCCTCCCGAATCAAGGCGGTGATTGACCACGTGACCCCGCCCAAGGACTCCAAGACCGCCGCCCAGGCCAAGATCATGCGCGACTGGGCGCGGCGGCACAACATCAAGGATTTTTTTGACATCGGCCGCAACGGCGTCTGCCATGCGCTCTTTCCGGAAAAGGGATTCATTCGGCCGGGCAACACCGTGATCATGGGCGATTCGCACACCTGCACCCACGGGGCCTTTGGCGCCTTTGCCGCCGGCGTCGGCACCACCGACCTGGAAGTGGGCATCCTCAAAGGGGTGTGCGCCTTCCGCGCCCCAAAATCCTTGAAGATTGAGGCGGTTGGCGCCCTGCCCAAGGGTGTGGTGGCCAAGGACATCATCCTTAATATTATCAAGCAGCTGACCGTCAACGGCGGCACTGACATGGTGATCGAATTTTGCGGGCCGGTGATCGACGCCATGAACATGTCCTCGCGGATGACCCTGTGCAACATGGCGGTCGAGGCCGGCGCCACCTCCGGCGTCTGTCAGCCGGATCTGACCACCGCCCAGTACCTCTGGCCCTTTATCAAGGACGAGTACGCCAGCCCGGAGGCCGCCTCAGAATCTTTTGCCTGCTGGCGTTCCGACGCCGACGCCCACTACGAGCGCGTTTTGACCCTTGACGTCAGCACCCTGGCGCCGCAGGTCACCTTTGGTTTTAAGCCAGACAACGTCAAGGACGTTAGCGAGCTGGAAGGCTCCAAGGTGGATCAGGTGTATATCGGTTCCTGCACCAACGGCCGCATCGAGGACATCCGCGAGGCCGCCGCCATTATCAAGGGCAAGACCATCGCAGCATCGGTGCGCGGCATCCTGGTACCGGCCACTCCGGCCATCTATTCGCAGGCGCTGGAAGAAGGGCTGATCAAAATCTTTATGGATAGCGGCTTCTGCGTGCTCAACCCGACCTGCGGGGCCTGTCTGGGCATGAGCAGCGGCGTGCTGGCGGACGGCGAGGTCTGCGCCTCGACCACCAACCGTAATTTCAACGGCCGCATGGGCAAGGGCGGCATGGTCCACCTGATGAGTCCGGCCAGCGCCGCCGCGGCCGCGGTCACCGGCGAGATCACTGATCCTCGCCGTTTTCTGAATTAAGACAGCACGTTTAGCCTGGCAAGTGTTTCCAGGCGGCCCTTTCGAGCACAGCGAGAAATTTCCATCCGGGTTGAGATTTCTCGTTACTGCGCTCCTCGAAATGACCAAACCGACGTCTTCCCAGAACAACATGCCCTGACTTGAACCCGAAAAAGGAATTGCTATGAAACAGTTTGGCGGCCCTGCGGCCTTTATCGATAGAAACGACATCAACACCGACGAGATTATTCCCGCCAAGTATCTGACGGAGATCACCAAGAAGGCCCTTGCGCCGCACCTGCTGGAGGACCTGCATTTGGAGGGCCAGCAGTTTGATCCGCACTCTGCGGTGATGCAGGCGGCTCAGGTGCTGATCACTCGCTCCAACTTCGGCTGCGGCTCTTCCCGCGAGCACGCGGTCTGGGCGCTTGAGGTCAACGACATCAACGTGGTTATTGGCGAGAGCTTTGCCCGCATCTTCCGCCAGAATATGTTCAACTGCGGCATCCTGGCCGTGGAGTTGAGCAAGGCTGATTTGGACCGCCTTTTTGCCCTCAAGGGGCAGGTGACGGTGGCGGTTGATCTGGCGGCGGAGAAATTGACCGCAACCAGCGGCGACGCCACGGTGGAGTGCGCTTTCAGCTTGAATGCTTTTGACAAAAAACTGATCGGCGCCGGCGGCTGGTTGGCGTTTGCGGATGCAAATTATTGAAGTTTTTGATTGCGGCGGGCACCGCTGAGTGCCCGCCCAGTTCTATTTTTAAGAAGCCTTCTGAATTCCAAAATTATGGCCAGCGCCAGCCGATTCAATGCATCGGCTGGGCTATTTTCACCGTGGTCGCCTCATGGCCCACCGACGTGCCCGGAGAAGCCAAAATGTAATCGGGGTCAATTTCGCGGGGGCATGCATTTTCCCGGATTGTGTTCCACGCCGTTCGGGCTGCGCATTGAGCCTGCGCAACCAACCTGCCCCATCCCAAATTCGCGCTATGATCAACCCTGAGATTGCTTCCCACATTCGAAAAGATCCCTATGCCAACTGGCTGGGTGCGACCATTGAAACCATTGAGCCGGGCTACAGCCGGGTGTCGCTGGTGGTCAGCGAATCGATGCTCAGCTTCCACGGCATGGGCCATGGCGGGTTGGTGTTCAGCCTGGGCGACATCGCCTTTGCCGCAGCCAGCAACTCGCACGGTCAAACCGCGCTGGCCCTCAATGTTGCGGTCAACTTTCTTCGGGCCACGGCACTCGGCGATCATCTTGTCGCTGAAGCAACAGAGGTGCGTCTTGGCGGGGCCACCGCCTTGTACGATATCGTGGTTACCGAAAAAATAGTCAACAGCTGGTCGCCAAAAGTCAGGCCACGGTCTATCTTAAGCGCGAAACCTTTGTCTGAGTTGGAGCAGGGGCCGGGCCTCTAGGCCCATTCCCATGGGCCAGTCAACACCGACCCCGTTGGCAAGGCTCTGGTTCACGATCAACGATCCTCCTGAAAACGATCTTTTTCACCCAACCGTTGCCCGCTCTGTTTCCTGTGCGGGCCAGACTCGCCTTTCATCCTTTCACTGAAGAGCAACCGGAACCATGACAACAGACATCAATCAAGACCTGGGCACAACCGCAGTTCTGTGGGATCTGCGCGCGCTTTACCCGGCTGCGGATGCGCCGGAGATTCAGCAGGACATGCAGCGCTGCCGGCGCCTGGCCGAGCAGTTGGCCGCCGAGTTTGCGGGCCGGGTGGCGGAGCTGGACGCTGGGGCAATCAACCAGACGGTTGAGCGCCTGGAATCCCTGGACACTCTGCTGGCGCGACTGGGCGCTTTTGCCTTTCTCCATTTCATCACCCAAACCGGAGATGCCGGCGGGTCGGCCCTGCTCCAGCAGGTGGAGGAGCTTGAAGCTGCGGTCGGCAGGCTGACTGTCTTTTTCCGTCTCGAATGGAACCAGCTTGACGAGGCAACGGCCATGCGGCGTCTGCAGCAACCGGAGTTGCATCGCTATCGCCATTATCTGCAGACCCTGCGGCAGTTTGCGCCGCATCAGCTGAGCGCCAAGGAAGAAGAGTTGTTACAGGATCTTCGGCCGGTGGGGCGGAGCGCCTGGAACCTGTTGTTTGAAAAACTGCTGGGGCAGATGCGCTTTGGCGCCGGTCAACGGACCGAGGAAGAGGTGTTGAGCGATCTTCACCACCCGGAGAGGGAGGTCCGGCGCAACGGGGCTGCTGAACTGACCGCCGGGTTGCGGGACAATTTGCACATCCTTACCCACATTTTCAACACTCTGGCGGCGGAAAAGATGATTGACGACCGGTTGCGCCGCTATCCGTCCTGGGACAGCGCCATCAACCTGGCCAACGAGTTACGCGACCAGACCGTCGAAACCCTGGTTGCGGCGGTCACCTCCCGCAACGACCTGGTTCATCGCTATTACATCCTGAAAAAACAGCTGCTTGGCTATGACGAGCTGTTTGATTATGATCGCTACGCGCCTGTGACCGGAGGCGATGAGGCTCCGGTTCCCTGGGAGCAATGCCGGTGGATCGTGCTTGACGCCTTTGCCGGTTTTTCTCCGCAAATGGCCGAGATCGCGGAGCGGTTTTTCACCGAAAACTGGATCCACGCCCCGATTCTGCAAGGCAAGCGGGGCGGGGCCTTTGCCCACCCCTGTGTTCCCGAGGCAAACCCATATATCCTGGTGAACTACACCGGCAACATGCGCGACGTGTCCACCGTGGCCCACGAGTTGGGTCACGGCGTGCATCAGGTGCTGGCGGCAGGGCAGGGGTTCTACAACAGCGACACGCCCTTGGTGCTGGCCGAGACAGCTTCAGTTTTCGCCGAACTGCTGGTGTTCAAGGCCCAGATGCAGCTTTTGAACACGCCGCAGGCCCGGCGGGCCTTTATCTGTCAAAAGCTGGAATCCGTTTTTGCCACCGTGTTTCGCCAGGTGGCGATGAATCGGTTCGAGGCGGCGATGCACAACCAGCGGCGGCAACACGGCGAATTGTCGGCGGAGCGTCTGTCGGCCCTGTGGATGGAGACCCAGCAGCCGATGTTTGGCGATTCGGTGACCCTGCGCGACGACTATGCCGTTTGGTGGGCCTACATCTCCCATTTCCTTGGCACGCCGGGGTATGTGTATTCCTACGCGTTTGGCGAGCTGCTGGTGTTGGCGCTCTATGCCCGTTACCAGGCGGAGGGTGAGGCCTTTGTTGAGCGCTACCTCGGCTTGTTGCGCGCCGGCGGCAATGGTTCGCCCTACGAGTTGCTGCAGCCGTTTGGCGTTGATCTTGACGACGCCGCGTTCTGGCAGGGCGGTCTGGAGCTGATTGATCAGATGCTGGCGGAAATTGCGTTGTGAGCGAGTGTGTGGTGCAATGGGGCGCGTGAGGCTGGGTGGTCTGACGGACAAGCCCCAAACGGATCGGTTTCCGGTTAGTGAGTGTTCACTGTTGGCGATGAGATGGTTTTGCCCCGCTGGACAATGAACATCGCGGGAAGGATGATCACGATGCCGACGAGGCTCGCCAAGTGGGGGAGGCTGCGATGCAGCACCCACTCGATCAACACGATCAGCGGCGGGTAGAGGTAAGAGTAGGCCATGACCCTCGTCGGTCCAAGGTGCAAGGTCGCCCACTGGGAGATGAAAAAGGTGACAATGGTGGTGAACAGGGCAAGGTAGGCGATGCCGAGCCAGACCTTGGCGGGGATTGCTGTCCAGGGCACGCTGGGCAATTTGACGGCCGCTAAAAGCAGCAGCCAGGCGCTGCCGGTCACCAGAACCCACAAGGTCATCACCGCCATGGGCTCGCCTCGGTGCAGCAGTTTCACCAGCGGCATATACAGTGCCATCAACAGGCAGCCGCCAAAAAAGAGCAGGTCGCCGCTGTTGAGTTGCATCCGCAACAATCGATCCATATCCCCTTCAAAAATCACCCACAACGCGCCGACCATAGCCAGGATCAACGCGGCAATGCGATAACCGCCGAGTCGCTCCCGAAGCAGGAACCAGCTGTAGAGTCCTGATATCCCCGGCACTGTGGTAAAGATGACGCCGGTGTTGAGCGGATTGGTGATTCGCAGCGATTGGAACATCAGCCAGAAAAATCCGACCAGGGCCGCGCTGATCAGGCTGTAACGCAGCAGCGCAGCAACGCCTGGAAAAGACAATCCGAAAGTGCGGCGGACATAGGGGGCAAACAGCAAGGTGGCCAGCAGAAAGCGGATCAAGGTGAGCGCCGCCGGGTCCATGAAGGGGGTGATGGCCTTGCCCACAGTGAACGAAGTGGAGACGAGAAAGGCCGACAACAGCATGGCGCCGTGAAGCAACCCAAGCGAGGGGGCGCGATGTGCGCCGTTGGCAAGCAATCTCACAGCAAGTGCAACAGGGCCTGTTGCAGCCTGCCGTTGCTGGCCAGCGTTTGCGGAACAAAAGGCGAGAACGGCGCGCCGGAGAAGTCGCTGAGGCGGCCTCCCGCTTCTTCGACCAGCAGCCAGCCTGCGGCTGTGTCCCAGGGTTGCAGGTTCATTTCATAAAAGCCGTCAAGGCGTCCGCAGGCCACATAGGCGAGGTCAAGGGCCGCTGCGCCTGCACGCCGGATGTCTCGGACCTTGGGCAGCATGGCGGCGAGTTGGCGCATGACGTCCGCCAGGGTATGCTCTACTTCGTAAGGAAATCCAGTGCCAATCAGAGCGTTGATCAGTTGCTCGGTCTCGGTGACCCTGATGGGGCAATCGTTGAGCCATGCGCCTCCCCCCAGGCTTGCGCAGAAAAGCTCGTCAAGCATCGGCTGATAGATGGCGGCAACCAGCGGCCGGCCCTGATCGACCAAGGCGATGGAAACCGCAAAATGCGGAAATCCGTGGGCAAAATTGGTGGTTCCGTCCAGGGGATCAACAATCCAGATCGGGTGGGCGTCGGTCAGTTGATGGGTGCTTGCCGATTCCTCGGCCATAACCGGAATCCCAGGAGCTTCCTGCGCCAGACAAGCCAAAATCGCGGCCTCGGCGGCGAGATCCGTCTCGGTGACAAGATTAATGGCCCCCTTCATGGCGATGTCGTGAGGTTGGGTGTAACGGCTTTTGATGAGTTGGCCGGCTTCTAGGGCCGCACGGCAGGCTGCTGTCAGGAGTTGGCCGCGCGTGACGTCGGTGCAATGATGAAGAGCGTGAGATATTCTGTGCATCAGCAATAATAATTGGTGGGTGGGTTTAATCGATTGGTGGGATTGGGGAGTCCGTGGAATCCGCGTCCCGCCAGACGGAAAGCGCTAGTTTGTACACTTGGGAGCGCGGAAGGTCAAGGTCGGCGGCAATACTGGCGACAGCGTCCTTGAGGCTGGAGCCAAGCTGGTCGCGATGCCACAGCAGAAGTTCATCAAGGTTGTCGGGCTGTTCGGCGGCAATGGGCGTCGCCCCTTGAACAATCAGCACCAGTTCGCCCTTGACCCCATTCTTGACCCGGTCACGTAATCCGGAAAGCGAACCTTCCATGCACTCTTCGTGAATTTTAGTCAGCTCACGAAACAGTTGGGCGGATCGATCGCCAAGGCAAAACTCGAGATCAGCGAGAGAGGCGCTGATTCGATGTGGAGATTCGTAAAAAACAAGGGTAAAGGGGAAGGGGGCCAGGGTACGCAGGAATTTGCGTCGGTCGCTTTTGTTGGAAGGAGGAAAGCCTCCGAAGAAAAAGGGCGTTTGCGAAAGCCCGGCCACGGACAATGCAGCGGCTAAGGCGGAAGGACCGGCTATGGCCACGATCTCAATGCCGGCCTGACGGGCCTTGCTGACCAGCACGGCGCCAGGATCAGAGATGGCTGGAGTGCCGGCGTCTGAAACGAGGGCGATGTGTTTGCCTTCCTGGAGCAGCGTGAGCAACTGTGCAGCTTTCTCCTGTTCTTTTTCGCGATAGTAACTGACGAGCGGGGTTGTGATGTTCAGGTGTCGGCAGAGATTTTTAGTGTGTCGAGTGTCTTCGCAGGCAATAATGTCAACGGTCGTCAATGTTTCGATGGCTCGAAGGCTGAGGTCGCCTAAATGGCCGATGGGGGTGGCAACCACATATAATCGACCGGAGTGATCAGTTGCGGAGTTTATATCGGGACGATTTTTCATGGAAGGTTGGTGACTAGGCGTGAAGGGAATGAGGGTGCGTTAGTGCTTATTGGTTAAAAAATTCTGTAACCACATTTGGACACGACTGGGGTGAGCCTGTCTTTGTGCGGCGAATATATTCGGAACGGATTTAAAAAACACGTATGAACAGTAGTGAACAACAGAAAGGGCTTAATACAGAGTCTTGCTATCAGGCAGCTTTTCTACATTCGAGTTTGCCAATGCTCTTGCTCGACGTTAGCGACGTTGGCAAAAAATGTAAAGAGCTCGAAGGGTTTGCGATCGATGATATCGACCGGTATCTGGCGGCGGAACTTTTTTTAAAAAAATATAGAGCGTCCTACATTCAAATGGTCGCTGCAAATAGGGCGCTTCTTAATTTATTTCAGGTGAGCTCTGAAAAAGATTTGTCACAAGGGAAATCTTGCGTGTATTTGAAATTGTATAGCAAGATATCAAATGAAATTATAA
>NZ_JAVBXR010000037.1 GCF_030824455.1 Desulfobulbus sp. | reverse complement strand
GAAGAGTTCAGATCATCGATCTGCTGCTGGCATGCTTCCGGGCAACCAGCGTCCATTTTCTTGCCAGGGCCGCCGGCCAGTGCTACGCCTGCGGTCAGTACAAAAGCTGATACAGCCATGACGCTCAATACTTTTTTCATATTCTTTCTCCTACATGTGAGACTTTATGAACACCTGGGCGTTATTGCCCAAAAAAACAATCCATAACCAGATGCGATCCATCTTTGGCGAGTTCGCCGGGGTACCTCGCATCTTGTTAATTGAACTATAACAAATCAGTTCATCGACTGCAATATGCTTTGCGTAAAAAAATACAAAATTTTGAACAGGTGAATGGTATTTTTTGGTTAATACATTGTTTTTATTATTAATAATAGAGAAATAAAAATTTGCACCGCTCGGTTGGCCTGGGTGGTTGCATCCAGGCGGCAGGCCTTCAGCGCCGTTTTCCAGGGGCAGGGGAGGTTGTCCGCTTGACGAAGTTGGTTGGGTTGGCTAAATAACGGAGGTCTTTGATTATTCCGATCATTCCCCGGGGAAGCTCATGGAGGTTTTTTGATGCAGACAGGACTTGAGCAGTTGTGCCGATCCGCCGCCGCTGGTTTAGACGGCAAGCGGCTGGGCCTTTTATGCAACCAGGCATCCACTGACAGCCGATTCGTGCATAGTCGCGACCTGTTAACAGCCGCCTTTCCCGGCCAGTTGACCTGTCTGTTTTCACCGCAGCATGGTTTTTTCAGCGAAAAACAGGACAATATGATCGAGTCCGGCCACGGGCAGGACCTGGTCAGCGGCCTGCCGGTCTACTCGCTCTACGGTGAAACCCGCAAACCCTATCCGTCGATGTTTGCCGACATCGACGTGCTGCTGGTTGATCTGATTGATGTCGGCACCCGCGTCTATACCTTCATCTGGACCGTGGTCCATTGTTTGGAGACCGCCGCTGCAACCGGGGTGAAAATAATGATCCTCGACCGGCCCAACCCCATCGGCGGGCATCTGGTGGAGGGCAATGTCCTGCGCGAGGATTGCGCGTCCTTTGTCGGCCGGTGCGCCATCCCCATGCGCCACGGCCTGACCCTGGGCGAACTGGCCCTGCTGTGCAACCAGGAACTGGCGATTGGCGCCGAGTTGGAGGTCGTCCGGATGAGCGGCTGGAAACGCAACATGCTATTCCCGGCCACGGGTTTCCCCTGGGTTTTTCCCTCGCCCAACATGCCGTCGTTTACGGCGGCCCTGGTCTATCCGGGGCAGGTGATCTGGGAGGGGACCAACATCTCCGAGGCCAGGGGCACGACCCTGCCGTTTGAACTGTTTGGCGCGCCGTTTATAGAACATGGCGCTGTGCTCGATTGCCTCCGGGCCACCGAACTGCCGGGCTGCTGTTTGCGCCCCCTGCGTTTCGAGCCGACCTCGGGCAAGTGGATGGGCCAGGCCTGCAACGGGTTTCAGATTCACGTGATCGACGCCGAAGCCTTCCGGCCCTACCGCACCAGTTTGGCCCTGCTGCAGGCCATCCGCCGTCTCTATCCCGAGCAGTTTGCCTACAAGCAGCCGCCTTATGAATATGAATTCGAGCGGCTGCCCATGGACCTGATCATCGGCGACCGGGCGATCCGCGAGGACCTGGAAAACGGCGTCCCCATTATGGAGTTAGAGCGCGGCTGGCAGGCCGAACTGGATCAGTACCAGGAGCGGCGGCGCGCTGTTTTGCTTTACGATTAAGCGAAAGTGCAGTATTCTCGCCCCTTCCATTTTTACTTGGAGTTTACTTGGAGTTTACTTGGAACAATCCCTGGGAACTCGGGCTCAGCCCGCGATTTCGAGGCCATAGAACCCTTCATTGTGGAGTTTGCACCCGTGTCCCGCGAATCGACCCTGCAGCAACTGGCGGATCTGGTGGGGGGAAGGGCGGCCGGCGACCCGAACCTCGTCATTCGCGGTTTGGGCGGCATTGACCATGCCCAGGCCGGCGAGATTACCTTCATCCTCGACAAAAAGCAGTGGCCGCTGCCCGAAACCTGTTGTGCTTCGGCCTGCATTGTGCCGACCGACCTTGCCGCCGACTGCCTGACCCTGCCGGTTATTGTCACCGACCAGCCGTCGCTGGCCGCCGCCCGGATTCACACCTTTCTGCTTGCCGAGCCCTTTCGCGCCCGGGGCGTGCACCCCTCGGCAGTGGTGGGCGAAGACTGCGCCATTCCCTCGGAGACGACCATCGCTCCATTGGCCTGCCTGGGCGACCGGGTCCGGCTTGGCGAGCGCGTGACCATTCACCCCGGCGCGGTGATCGGCAACGACGTGGTTATTGGCGACGACGCCGTCATTCACGCCAACGTGACCGTGGCGGAACGCTGCACCATTGGCAAACGCGTCATTCTTCACCATGGGGCGGTGATCGGCAGCGACGGCTTTGGCTTTGCCACTGACCGGATGGGCGTGCATTATAAAAAGCCGCAGGTCGGCACGGTGCAGATCGACGACGACGTCGAGATCGGGGCCAATTCCTGCGTTGACCGGGCCGCCTTTGGCGTTACCTGGATCAAATCCGGGACGCGCATCGACAATCTGGTGATGGTCGGGCACAACGTGGTGGTCGGAGAAAATTCGATTCTGGTGGCTCAGACCGGAATCGCCGGCAGCACCACCCTGGGCCGCAACGTGGTGCTCGGGGCCAAGGCCGGTGTTGCCGGGCACCTCCATCTGGGCGATCAGGTGATGGCGGCGGCGATGAGCGGCATTCACAACAACCAACCCAAGGGCGCGGTGGTCGGCGGGTGTCCTGCTTTTGAGGCCAAGAGCTGGGGGCGGGCCACGGCCGTCTACAGCCGGTTGCCCGAGATGGCCAAGGAACTGCGGCGGCTGCGCAAAGAGGTGGATCGGCTTGCCGGTCTTCTCGACAACACGGAACAACAACAGGAAAATTCATGACAACACAAACGATGGATGTGCAGCTGCCCATTGACGTCAAAGGGATAATGGAAATTTTGCCGCACCGGTATCCTTTTCTTCTGGTGGATCGCATTGTCGAACTGGAAAAAGGGAAATCCATCACCGGCATCAAAAACGTGACCTTCAACGAGCCGTTTTTTCAGGGCCATTTCCCTGGCGAACCGGTTATGCCCGGGGTGCTTATTCTGGAGGCCATGGCCCAGGTCGGCGGCATTCTGGCCTGTCTTTCGGACGCCGAGATGATCGGGCGACTGGTGTATTTCGCCGGCGTCGACAAGGCCCGGTTTCGCCGGGTGGTGCGGCCGGGCGATCAGCTGGTGCTGCGGCTTGAATTGATTAAGCAAAAGGGCAAAATAACCAAAATGACCGGCAAGGCCTATGTCGACGAGCAACTGGCCACCGAGGCCGAGTTGATGGCAAGTTTCGCCTGATTCGGGCGGATTCCGCAGACGCTTACAGCCTGCGCGATCGGGCGGTTGATTGCGACGCCGCTTTTTTTATATTCATTCCAGGAAAGATTCATGTCTATACATCCCACGGCGGTCATCGACCCCAGCGCGCAACTTGACGGTTCGGTGATTGTCGAACCTTATGCCGTTATCGACGGTCCGGTGAAGATTGGCCCGGAAACCCGCATTTGCGCCCACGCAGTGGTCTCCGGCCACACCACCCTCGGGGCCCGCAACATTATCGGCTCCTTTGCCACCATCGGCGTGCCGCCGCAGGACAGCCATTACAAGGGCGAGCCCACCGAACTGATCATCGGCGACGACAACCAGATCCGCGAGTACGTCTCCATTCATCGGGCCACGGTCAAGGCCAGCGGCAAGACCCTGATCGGCAACAACAACATGGTCATGGCCTACTGCCACATCGCCCACGACTGCATCCTGGCTGACCATGTAATCATGGCCAATCTCGCCACCCTGGCCGGACATGTGGAGATCGGCAGCCACGCCAATCTCGGCGGCATGGTCGGCGTGCATCAGTTCTGCCGCATTGGCGATTACGCCTATATCGGCGGCATGTCGGGCATCGGCCTGGACGTGCCGCCCTATGTGATCATGGAAGGCACCCGCAATCAAATGCGCATCGCCGGCATCAATAAGATCGGCCTGCGGCGCTCGGGCATGGATCGGGAAACCATCAAGAACCTCGAAGAGTCCTTCAAAATTCTGTTCCGTTCGCCGGAATTGCTGCTCAAAGATTCGCTGGCCAAGCTGGAAGAGGAGATGCAGGACTGCATTGAGGTGCAGCAGATGGTCGATTTTTTCCGCACCACCAAACGCGGCGTGGTCAAACGGACCCTCGATGATTGACGAGACGCCGACCTCTGCCATCGGCCTGATTGCCGGCGGCGGCCAATTTCCGCTGCTTTTTGCCGAAGCGGCGCGGGCGCGGGGACGGCGGGTGGTGGCCATTGCTCACGTCAACGAAACGGCGCCCGAGATTGAAGATCAGGCCGACGTCGTCTATTGGGTGAAGCTGGGGCAACTCGGTAAGATCATTAAGTATTTTCGTCTGGAGGCGGTGGCCGAAACGGTGTTCGCCGGCACCATCACCAAGACGCGCATTTTTCACGACATCCTGCCGGATCTGAAGGGGCTTTCCCTGTGGAACAAGATTGATTCCCGGCTGGACGACTCCATTCTCCGGGCCGTGGCCGCCAGCCTGGAAGAGGAGGGCATTCGCGTGCTTGCCTCGACCTGCTATCTGGACCGCCTTTTTTTTCCGCAAGGCGTGCTCACCCGTAAAAAACCGTCGGCCGCGCAGATGGAGGACATCCGTTTCGGCTGGAAGGTGGCCCGCGAGGTCGGGCGGCTCGACATCGGCCAGTGCGTGGTGGTCCGCGACCGCAGCGTGCTGGCGGTGGAAGCCATTGAAGGCACCGACGCCGCCATCCGTCGGGGCGGGGAACTGGCCGGCTCCGGAGCGGTGGTGGTCAAATTGAAAAAGCCGGACCAGGATTTCCGTTTTGATCTGCCGGCCACAGGCCCCAAGACCATCGACACCCTGGCCTCGGTCAAGGGCGCGGTGCTGGCTGTGGAGGCCGGGCAATCGCTGCTGTTTGACCGGGCGGCCATGGTTGCGGCGGCGGATCGCGCCGGGCTGGTTGTGGTTGGACTGTGCGAGGACGAACACGGCGATCTGCGCTACTAAAAACAAAAAGCATCGTTCCAGGAGCAAGGTTATGCGCCTCAATACACGAATTCTCGACATCCTGCGGCAACAGGCGGTGGGCGAGACAGTGACGATCTGCGGCTGGCTGCGCACCCGGCGCGACTCGGGCGGGCTCTCCTTTCTCGAGATCAACGACGGTTCCTGCCTGGCCAATCTGCAGGTGATCGTCGAAGATCAGCTCGATAATTATGAATCCGAGGTAAAAAAACTGAGCACTGGCTGCTCGCTGCGGGTGCAGGGCGCCTTGGTGGCCTCGCCGGCCAAGGGGCAGGCGGTGGAGGTCCGGGCCGCATCGATTGAGGTGATCGGCTGGGCTGATCCCGAGACCTATCCGCTGCAGAAAAAACGGCACAGTTTCGAGTTCCTCCGCTCAATCGCCCATCTCCGGTCGCGCACCAACGCCCTGGGTGCGGTGACCAGGGTGCGCAGCGCGCTCAGTTTCGCCATTCATCGGTTTTTTCACCAGCAGGGTTTTCTTCAGGTGCACACCCCGGTGATCACCACCTCCGATTGCGAGGGTGCGGGCGAAATGTTCACCGTGACCGCCCTGGAGCCGGGGCAACTGCAGGGCGCGGCGCCCTTTGCCGGCGATTTTTTCGGCCGGCGGGCCGGTTTGACGGTCAGCGGCCAGTTGCAGGCCGAAATCTACGCCCTCTCCCATGGCTTGGTGTACACCTTCGGGCCGACCTTCCGGGCAGAAAATTCCAACACCAGCAGGCACTTGGCCGAGTTCTGGATGCTTGAGCCGGAGATGGCTTTCTGCGATTTGGCCGGCGACATGGCCATGGCCGAGACCATGATCAAAGCCCTGGTCGCTGCGGCTCTTGACGAATGCGCGGCGGATCTTGCCCTGTTTGAGCAGCACGTCGCCAAGGGGCTGATCGACAAACTCACCCTGGTCCGCGACCGGCCCTTTGTCCATTTTACCTATACCGAGGCCGTGGCCGAACTGGAGCGCTCGGGCCGGGGATTTGAATTTCCGGTGCAGTGGGGCATTGACCTGCAGGCCGAGCACGAGCGCTATCTCTGCGAGGAGGTGGCCGGCGCGCCGGTGATCGTCACCAATTATCCCGAGAACATCAAACCCTTTTACATGCGGCTTGACGACGACGGCCGAACCGTGGCGGCCATGGACATTCTGGTGGCCGGCATCGGCGAACTGGTCGGCGGCAGTCAGCGCGAGGAGCGGTATGACGTGCTGGCGGCGCGGATGGCGGGGGCCGGGCTGGATCGGGAGCAATACGGCTGGTATCTGGATCTGCGGCGTTATGGTTCCGTGCCCCATGCCGGGTTTGGCCTTGGGTTTGAGCGGTTGGTGCAGTTTGTCACCGGCATGCAGAACATCCGCGACGTCATTCCTTTTCCGCGCACGCCGGGGAGCGCCCCCTGCTAACTTTTTCTTCAATCCAAGGAGTGGGCCATCGCTACGGTCACCGGCAACACCAACGGACTTAAGCCCAAACAACTGCGGGACCTGGAACGGCTCGCGCAAAAAAAGGGCGCGCCCGATGAAATCGTCGGCCGCGAAACCGCCCGCGCCCTGGCCGCGATTTCAACCGAGCTCAATCGTCGGGTCGGCCTGCTGATTCATCGCTCCGGCCAGATTGAAACCGTGATTGTCGGCGACTACGACCGCATCACCATCCCGGCCCTGGCCAACGTCGGCGCCAGCGGCGGCCGTCTGCGCGGCCTGCGCTGCGTGCACACCCTGCTCGGCGGGGGAACGACGGCAATCAGCGAGGAAGACGTCATGGATCTGGCCTGCCTGCGGCTTGATCTGATGGCGGTGCTCACCATCCGCGACGGCCTGCCCGATCTGCTCCATGCCGCGCACCTCATCCCCCTGCAGGTCGACGGCCGCGACTGGGCCGCCCTGGCGCCGGTCCATCCCGCCAATCAAAGCCAATCCTGCATCGAGCTGATCGAGGCTCTGGAAGAGGAGTTCGTCCGCGAGCGGCCGGTGCGAGAAGTTGACAAGGGCAAGGATCGGGCCATCCTGGTCTCGGTGACCACCGGCGGCCGCGGCGAGGCCGAGGATTCCATGGCCGAATTGGTTGAACTGGCCCGCTCGGCCGGGGTCGAGGTTTTGGCCCAGGTGATCCAGCGGCGCAAGCACATCCATCCCCGGTTCATCCTTGGGCGCGGCAAATTGGTGGAAATCGTGCTGATGAGCCTGCGTCTCGGGGCCAATCTGCTGCTCTTTGATCAGGAACTCAGCCCCTCGCAGATCCGTTCGGTCACCGATCACACCGACCTGCGGGTGATTGACCGCACCCAGCTGATCCTCGACATTTTTGCCAGTCGGGCCCGCTCCCGCGAGGGTAAACTGCAGATCGAGATGGCGCAGCTCAAATACCTGCTGCCCAAACTGACCACCCGCGACGACGCCCTGTCCCGGCTCACCGGCGGCATCGGCGCGCGCGGACCGGGCGAGACCCGCCTGGAGATCGACAAGCGGCGGATCAACGACCGCATCACCCGTTTGGGCAAGGAATTGAAGGCCGTGGGGGCGCAGCGCTACCACCGGCGCAGCCGTCGCCGCAAACGCGACGTGCCGGTGATTTCCCTGGTTGGCTACACCAACGCTGGTAAATCCACCCTGCTCAACACCCTGACCAAAAGCGAGATCCAGGCCGAGGATCTGCTGTTCGCCACCCTGGACCCCACCAGCCGCCGGTTGCGTTTCCCTGAGGACATGGAGGTGATCATCACCGACACCGTCGGTTTTATCCGCAACCTGCCGGCCGAACTGCTCAAGGCCTTTGAGTCGACCTTGGAGGAACTGTTCGAGGCTGATCTGCTCCTGCATGTGATCGACGTCGCTAACCCGGCCTGGCGGCAGCAAGTGGAGGTGGTGGAGGGGCTGCTGGCTGAATTGGAGCTGGACGCCATTCCCTGCCTCAAGGTGTTCAACAAGATGGATCGGCTCCCGCCGGAAGAGCAATTGCAGTTGGCGCTAACAGGGGAAGGGGTGGGGATCAGCGCCCTGGATGCGGGCACGCTGGAGCCGCTGCTGGCGCGGGCGCAGGATATGCTGCGCCGGGACGCGCTTGCGGGCGACGCCTGGTCGGACCAGGAACAGGATGGGGACAGTGAGGGAGAGGGAGAAGAGGAAACCGATTAGCTGTGGAGGAAAAATCCCAGGGCCCGTTCCATTTCAGCAGCGTCTTCAAACTGGCAACCAACGCTGTTTTGCTGGACTGATTTGACCAGCATCCGTCGTTTGAGCACGGTTTTTTTCTTGTCGTTGAGCTGAAATTCGACCTGCAGTTCTTGGTCTTTTTCAATCCGGTGCAGCCCTGAAACGGTGAAACCGAGACCGCCTCGGGAAATGTCGTTGATGTGGATGATGCCGCCCCCGACCCCACCCTCGCTGAGGATTTCGTACGTGCCGGGGAGGCTGGTCTGTTTGCGGTAGTGGCGGCGAAAGTCAAGCAGCAGCGAGAACACCTGCTGGCATCGGCAACGGACTGAAATGGTGTGCCGGCTGTGCCGATACCGGTCGGCGGCGAAATGCTTTACGGCCCCGCAGGCAGGACAGATAAGGGTTGCCGTGTTGTTGTCGCGGACGTGGACCTTGAGATGCGCCATTGCCGTTAATCACCCGGTTCAGTCGTAAATGATGCAGGTGAACCGTTCCAGTTCCGCTTCGGTTTCCGGATCAAGATCAGTCGCCACTTCATGGATCTGATACTCCTTCTGGCACCCGGTGCAGCGGAGCCGCACCTGCCGGCACCGCCGCTGCACCTGTAATGTTTCACCGCATTCTTTGCATTTCACGTTTGCTGAGCCTTGCCAATGAGTTGTTCGCGGGTAAAGACCGCCTTGAGGGGATAGCCCTTAGCTGCAAGCGCTTCTGCTCCGCCCTCCTGGCGATCAACAATGGTGGCGACCAGGCCGACCTTGAATCCTTCGTTTTCCACCCGTTCAATGACTTTCAGCAGGGTGCCGCCGGTGGTGACCACATCCTCGATCAGAGCGACCAGTCCACCCTGGGGTAGATTGTTCTTGCCTTCGATGTAGTTGCCGGTGCCGTGGCCCTTGGCCTCCTTGCGCACGATAAAAGCCGGGATCGGCGCTTTTTCGAGATAGCTGACAAGGGAGACCGCCGTGACCAGCGGATCGGCGCCCAGGGTCATGCCGCCGACGCCGACAATCGGTTCCGGATGCTGACGGATCAAATCAAACAGGAGCCGTCCGCAGAGGTAGCCGCCTTCGGCGTCGAGGGTGGTTTGCTTGCCGTCGACGTAGAAATCGGAGGTTTTGCCCGAAGTCAGGGTGAAGGAGCCCTGACGATAGGATTTTTGAAGGAGCAGTTCCTTGAGCCGTTGTTGTTCGTTCATGCAAATATCCAATTTTGGTAAAAATATAAAAAAAGGGTATACGTTTTTGAGGCGGATGCAAAAGAATTTTTTGTCAGTCGCGCATTTTGGAAACCACTATTACCGTGAAAATCGGGCCCCCGCACACAAAAAGCTGGCGGGCCGGTGTTTTTTCCTGTTGTTGAGCGGCCGGCGCCGGGCAGGAGGGCTGCTTTCCTGCTGGTATTGCTTGCATTTGTCGGCGGGCTCGACGATACTGAATCCATTGTTGGCGATGTCTGGCTCAAAATATTTGCGAGGGCGATCAAATGTGTGGAATTGTAGGGTATGTAGGCAGTAGAAGGGTGGTGCCCATTCTCCTTGAAGGGTTGAGGCGACTTGAGTATCGAGGGTATGATTCCGCTGGGCTGGTCTATCAGTTTGACAACCAATTGGTCCGCTATCGGGCCAAGGGCAAGCTGGCCAATCTTGAGGCCGTGGTTGACGAACACGTCGGCGTGGCCAGCGGCGTTGGTCTTGGCCACACCCGCTGGGCCACCCACGGCGCACCCACCGAAAACAACGCCCATCCGCACACTGATTGCACCGGCGAGTTGGTGGTGGTCCATAACGGCATCATCGAAAACTACAGTTCGCTGAAAAACGAACTGACCGCCAAAGGGCACGTTTTTACCTCGGAAACCGACACCGAGGTGCTGGCGCATCTGATTGAAGACTGCCTGCAGGGCGACCTGGTTGCAGCGGTTCGCGCCGCCCTGGCTCGGGTCGAGGGCTCCTACGCCATTGGCGTGCTCTGGGCCAAAGAGCCGGAACTGCTGGTGGCGGCCCGCAATCACAGTCCACTGGTGATGGGTGTGGCCAGCGACGCCTGCTACATTGCCTCCGACATCCCGGCGCTTCTGCCCTACACCCGCGAGGTGATCTTTCTGGACGACTGCGAGATGGCGGTGCTGCGCAAGGGGACCTACTCCATCCTCAAGGTGGATGACGGCTGTCCTCTGGAGAAGACCATCTCAGTGATCGATTGGAACGCCTCGATGGCGGAAAAGGCCGGGTATCGCCATTTCATGCTCAAAGAGATTTTCGAGCAACCGCAGGCTATTCTCAACACGGTCAGCGGCCGGATTGTTCCGGACACCGGCGTGGTGGATCTGCCGGAGATTGGCCTTGACCCGGCGGCCGTCAACAACATCGAGCGCATTGCCCTGGTCGCCTGCGGCACCTCCTGGCATGCGGCCCTGATCGCCAAATACTGGATTGAAAAATGGGTGGGCATTCCGGTTGAGGTCGATATTGCCTCGGAATTTCGTTATCGCCGCCTCCTGGTCAATGAACGGGTTCTGACCATCGCCATTTCTCAGTCCGGCGAGACCGCCGACACCTTGGCGGGCATTCGCCGCGCCGCCCAGCTCGGCTCCAAAGTGGTGACGGTCTGCAACGTGGTGGGCTCCACCATGACCCGCGAAGCCGACGGCATCATCTACACCCATGCCGGACCGGAAATTGGCGTGGCCTCCACCAAGGCCTTTACCTGCCAGTTGGCCGCGCTCTTTCTGCTTACGCTCTATCTCGGGCAGGTGCGCAAAACCATTGACCCGGTGACGCAACGCAAGCTCGGCGCCGCTTTGATTGACGTGGCCGGCGTGATTGAAACGGAATTGCCCCGTCTGCAGGCCGAGGTCAAGACGCTGATTGAGCGATATTATGAATCCAAAGATTTCCTCTTTGTCGGGCGCGGTCTTAATTATCCCATCGCCCTGGAAGGGGCTTTGAAACTCAAGGAGATTTCCTATATCCACGCGGAAGGCTACGCCGCCGGTGAACTCAAACACGGCCCCATCGCCTTGATTGATCGCGACATGCCGGTCGTGGCCCTAGCGCCGCGTGATTCGGTGTACCTTAAAGTGGTTTCCAACGTCGAGGAAATCAAAGCGCGTCAGGGCCGACTGGTGCTGATCGGCACCAGCGGCGACGAGCATCTGTCGACCTTGACCGAAGATGTGTTGTATCTGCCCGAAGTGTGCGAGGATCTCAATCCGTTGCTCTACACCATTCCGGCGCAGTTGATCGCCTATGAAATCGCCAATCGGCGCGGGTGCGACGTGGATCAACCGCGTAACCTGGCGAAAAGCGTGACCGTGGAATAACCGCGACTGCGGTTTTCGCCGCTGATGGTCTTGTTCATTGTGCCTGAGGGGATTTTCCCTCAGGCTTTTTTTTTGCCTATCCCGCTCCCAGCGGGATGCTTCCCCCCATCTATTTGTTGCCACGGGCTTGTTTTCGCATGCGAAATATCCCTTGGTCTGTCCTTGTCTTGTTCAATTTCCACGGGTTATCGGGGTGATCGTCGAATTGGCGGGTGCTGTTTGCGCGCAATGCATCAGTAGCGACTTCAGATTGGCACTGAACATGGATGCTTGACGTGGTCCCATTTTTTGCGGCTGTTATGCAAATTAAACATGTCATGCCTTTGGCGTTCGGGCCAAGCCAACTGAGATAGGGGGCAGCCTGGATAAACGCTGGGATGCGAAAAATTTGCGTCAGGGGTTGCTTTTTGAAAAACGTTTGCATACATTCGTGAATGTATGTATAAGGCCTGTGCAATTCATTCGCTCTATCCGTTGTGTTTATTTCGTAACGAGAGCCCCTTTTAAGGACGTGTCATCCATGAAAAAAAATATTCGCACCACCATTGTTTTCCTGCCGTTTCTCGTGACGGGCCTGCTGGCCGGAGGCTGCAAGGACAGCGCACAGCAGGCTGCCCCAGTTGGAGCTCCAGTTGAGGTCAACGTCGTTACCCTGAAGCCGCAACCCGTCAACCTGGCCGTGGAACTGCCAGGGCGAACCGCCGCTTTTCGCGTCGCCGAGGTTCGGCCCCAGGTGGGCGGCATCATCCAGAAGCGATTGTTCACCGAGGGCAGCGAAGTCAAGGCCGGGCAGTTGCTCTATCAGATTGATCCCGACACCTATCAGGCGGGTTTTGACAGCGCCAAGGCCGCCCTTGCCAAGGCGGAAGCCCAGGAGCACGCCGCCCGCCTCAAAGCGGAACGCTACCAGGTGCTGGTGCGCACCAAAGCGGTAAGCGAACAGGAGCAGATTGAGATGGACGCCTCCTGGAAGCAGGCGGTGGCCGATGTGGCCTCAGCCAAGGCGGCCCTGGCAACCGCCCGGATCAATCTTGAGTACACCAAAGTGACCGCCCCGATTACCGGCCGGATCGGCAAGTCGACCGTGACCGAAGGTGCCTTGGTCACCGCCCAGCAAAGTGCCGCCCTGGCAACGATTCAGCAGCTTGATCCCCTGTATGTGGACGTCAGTCAGTCCAGCGACGAACTCCTAAGCTTGAAAAAAGAGGTGGCGGCAGGGGTTGCTTCCGGCGGCGAAAAACCCAAATCCGAAGTCAAGGTGCTGCTTGAAGGCGGCGGCGAGTATCGCCACGCCGGCAGCCTTGAATTTTCCGACGTCACCGTCAACCAGACCACCGGCACGGTTACCCTGCGTGCCATCGTCGGCAATCCCGATCAGGAACTTTTGCCGGGGATGTTCGTGCGGGCGCGCATCGCCAAGGGCGTCAAGCCCGAGGCCATTCTTGTGCCGGCGGCCAGCGTCAATCGCAACACCAAGGGCCAGGCCACGGTGATGGTGGTCAACAAACAGTCTGTCGTTGAAAACCGAATCGTGCAGACCAGCCAGAATGTCGGCGATCAGGTGCTGATCAGCCAGGGGCTTTCCAGCGGCGAGCAGGTCATTGTAGCCGGTTTGCAGAAAATTAAACCCGGCGTCCCGGTCAAGGTTGTTGAGCAACCAGCCGCCGAGTCCGTTCAAACCAATTCCACCTCCTCTGCCGCCCCCACCGCGAAGCAGTCGACAGCCAAAACGGAGTAAGTCATGGCCCGCTTTTTTATTGACCGACCCATCTTTGCCTGGGTCATCGCCATTGTCATCATGCTGGCCGGCGCGCTGTCGATCCTGAAACTGCCGATTTCTCAATACCCGGAGATTGCCCCGCCTGCGGTAAAAATAACCTCCAAATATCCCGGCGCCTCGGCCAAAACCATCGAGGACAGCGTTACCCAGATCATCGAACAGAACATGAGTGGGCTTGACAACCTGCTCTATATGAACTCGCAGAGTTCTTCTTCGGGCGAGGTCAGCATCACCCTCACCTTTGAGGCCGGCACTGACCCGGATATCGCCCAGGTCCAGGTGCAGAACAAGCTGCAGCAGGCGGAGAGCCTCCTCCCTGAAGAGGTGCAGGATGAAGGGGTCCAGGTGACCAAGTCCAACTCGACCTTCCTGATGATTGTCGGTCTGATCTCCGAAGACGGCAGTATGGAAAAAAACGACTTGTCGGATTTCATGGTTTCGACCCTGCGCGATCCCCTTAGCCGGACTCGCGGGGTCGGCTCGATTCAGGTTTTCGGCAGCCAATACGCCATGCGCATCTGGCTTGACCCCCACAAACTCAACAGCTATCAGCTTACCCCGGTCGATGTGAAATCAGCCATCCAGGCCCAGAACAATCAGGTGGCTGTAGGCGATCTCGGCGGCACGCCGTCGACTGCGGGCACCCAGGTCAATGCCAGCATGATGGCCCAGACCAAGATGAGTTCGCCTGAGCAGTTCTCTCAAATTCTGCTGAAGGTCAACAGCGACGGCTCCCAGATCCGGCTCAAGGATGTGGCACGGGTGGAAATCGGCGGCGAGAGCTACAATTCGGACACCACCTTTAACGCCAAGCCGGCAGCCGGTATGGCGATCTTGCTCGCCACCGGGGCCAACGCCCTGGACACCGCCGAGGCGGTACGCGCCAAACTCACCGAGCTGCAGCCCTACTTTCCGGCCGGCGTGTCCGTGGTCTATCCCTACGACACCACTACCTTTATCAAAATTTCCATCGAGGAAGTGGCCCATACCCTGGTGGAGGCCGTTATCCTGGTCTTTCTGGTGATGTATCTCTTCCTCCAGAATTTTCGGGCCACCCTCATTCCGACCATTGCCGTGCCGGTGGTCATGCTCGGCACCTTCGGCATCATGTCGGCCTTTGGCTTTTCGATCAACACTCTGACCATGTTTGGTCTGGTTTTGGCCATCGGTCTGCTGGTCGACGACGCCATCGTGGTGGTGGAAAACGTGGAGCGGATCATGGCCGAGCAGGGGTTGTCGCCGCTGGAGGCCACCCGCAAATCCATGGATCAGATCACCGGCGCCCTGATCGGCATCGCGCTCGTCCTGTCCGCCGTGTTTGTGCCCATGTCGTTTTTCGGCGGCTCCACCGGCGCCATCTATCGCCAGTTCTCGCTGACCATTGTGTCTGCCATGGTGCTCTCGGTGCTGGTGGCTCTGATCCTGACCCCGGCCCTGTGCGCCACCCTGCTCAAGCCGGTTAAGAAAGGACATCACGAACAAAAACGCGGTTTTTTTGGCTGGTTCAACCGCTCCTTCGAGCGCAGCGCCGACAGCTATCGCAACAGCGTCAGCTATGTGCTTGGGCGTGCCGGCCGTTTTAGCCTGATCTATCTGCTGCTCATCGGCGGCATGATCTTCCTCTTCACCAAGCTGCCCAGTTCCTTCCTGCCCGAGGAGGATCAGGGCGTGTTTCTCACCATGGTGCAGTTGCCCACCGGCGCCACCCAGGAGCGCACCAAGGCGATTCTCAACCGGGTGCGCGATCATTACCTGATTGACGAGAAGGAGAACGTCAAATCCGCCTTTACCGTGGCCGGGTTCAGCTTTGCCGGTTCAGGACAGAATATGGGGATGGTGTTTGCCCAGTTGCGCGACTGGAGCGAGCGCAAGCGCCCCGAGCAGTCGGTGGACGGGGTCATTCAACGGGCCATGGGGAAATTCATGCAGATCAAGGAGGCGCAGGTCTTTGCGTTTAACCTGCCGGCAATCTCAAGTCTGGGCTCCTCCACTGGTTTTGATTTCTATCTCCAGGATCGCGCCGGTCTTGGCCATGAAAAACTGATCGAGGCGCGCAACATGCTGCTTGGGATGGCGGCCAAAAATCCTAACCTGGTTCGGGTGCGGCCCAACGGCATGGAGGATACCCCCCAATACAACGTGGACATCGATTTTGAGAAGGCCATGGCGCTGGGTGTGACGGTGAGCGACATCAACACCACCCTGGCCACCGCCTGGGGTTCAAGCTATGTCAACGACTTCGTCCATCAGGGGCGGGTGAAGAAGGTGTATGTGCAGGCTGACGCCCCCTACCGGATGCAGCCTGAGGATCTCGTTCACTGGTACGTTCGCAACGCCAGCGGCGAAATGGCCCCGTTCTCCTCCTTCAGCAGCGGCCACTGGAGCTATGGTTCTCCGCGTCTGGAACGGTTCAACGGCAACTCGGCGGTGGAGATCGTCGGCGAGGCCGCGCCCGGCAAATCGAGCGGCGACGCCATGAAGATCATTGGCGAGCTGGTGGCCCAACTCCCCGCCGGCATCGGCTACGAATGGACCGGCGCATCTTTCCAGGAGCAGCAGGCCGGAGCCCAGGCGCCGGCCCTGTACGCCATCTCGATTCTGGTGGTTTTTCTCTGTCTGGCCGCTCTGTACGAGAGCTGGTCGGTGCCGTTTTCAGTCATTCTGGCCGTGCCCCTCGGTGTTCTGGGCGCGCTGGCCGCCGCCTATTTCCGCGGCATGGAGAACGACGTCTATTTCCAGGTCGGTTTGCTCACCACCATTGGCTTGTCGGCTAAAAACGCCATCTTGATCGTTGAATTCGCCAAACGGCGCTACGACAAAGGCAAGGATTTGGTCGAGGCCACGGTCAATGCCTGCCGGCTGCGGCTGCGGCCGATTCTGATGACGTCAATGGCCTTTATGCTCGGCGTTCTGCCGCTGGCGATCAGCACCGGCGCCGGCGCCAACAGCCGCAACGCCATCGGCACCGGCGTGCTGGGCGGCATGCTGTCGGCCACGGTGTTGGCCATCTTTTTCATCCCTCTCTTCTTTGTCGTCGTGTTGCGATTGTTTAAAACAAAACGGGCGATGGTCGAAAGCGTCGAGCCCGGTACGGGAGGTGTGAAATGAACGCCATGCACACACAATTATGCGCCGCCGGCCTGTTGCTCATGCTGCTGGGCGGCTGTTCGCTGGCCCCGGAATACCGGCAGCCGGAACTGCCGGTGGCGGAGCAATTGCCGGCTGCCCAGGATGGGAAGAACAGTCCGGCGACGGTCAAGGATGCGGCCTCTGTCAGCGCTGAGCTTGGCTGGCGCGATTTTTTTGCCGATCCCCGCCTGCAACAACTCATCACCACCGCCCTGGTCAACAACCGCGATTTGCGGGTGTCGGCCCTCAATGTCGAGTCCTATCAGGCCCAGTACCGGATCCAGCGTTCCGCGTTGTTTCCTTCCATCAACGCTGAAGGCAGCGGCGTCAAACAGCGAACGATGAGCGGCGGCGGCTATGCCACCAGCGAGGTTTATTCGGCCTCGGTGGGCGTCACCGCATATGAGCTCGACCTGTACGGCCGGGTGCGCAACCTCAAGGATCAGGCCCTGGAGCAGTATCTGGCCCAGGAGGAAACCTATCGAAGCGCCCAGATCAGTCTGGTGGCCGAAGTGGCCAGGGCCTATCTCACCTGGCTTGCCGATCATGAATTGCTGGCTATCACCGAGGACACCCTGCGCATTGAGCAGGAATCCTTCCAGCTGATCGAGCAGCGCGCCAAGGAAGGGATTGCCACCCAGCTGGATCTGGCCCAGTCCCGCACCAGCCTGGAAACGGCCAAGGGCAATCTGGTCAAGTACCAGCGTCTGGTTGCCCAGGAAATCAACAGTTTAACGTTGCTTGTCGGCGCGCCTTTGCCACCGTCTTTTTTCAAAAACGCGACCCCTTTGAATGCGCAAACGATGGCGGCTCGCCCGCCCGCCCAACTGCCGTCGCGAGTTTTGCTCCAACGACCGGACATTATGGCTGCCGAGCATGCCTTGAAGGGAGCGCACGCCAATATCGGCGCCGCCAGGGCCGCCTTCTTTCCCACC
>NZ_JAVBXR010000122.1 GCF_030824455.1 Desulfobulbus sp. | reverse complement strand
ACTGCCATAATGAAACCATCCTTTTTTATATTTTTTGGGTTCCTGCTCGTCCTGCAAAAAGTTCCTGCCTCTCTTTGGATCCAAATATGCGCACTTTCTCTATCGCAAACGGTGTGCCAGGATTAAATCTTATCTTTTCAATGGTTTGTCAGCTAATTGCCAGGGGGCGAACCTTCTGTTTCCAACCGAAAACGACAGGGAGTGTTTTTGGCGCGTCAATCTGACTCGTCAGGTGGCGAGCTTTGGATAAAAAGTCCCTGGGTGGGAAAAATGAGCAAAAAATAGCAGCGCGGCAGGAAAAGGGGCAAAGTGTCTTAGGCTTGGTGAAACGAGGAAGATAGAGAGGGAAATCGGACCGATTGGTTGGCGTTAGGCCCGTGAAATCATGGACTACAGCGGCACGTGTCAAAAGGACACGGGGAAAATGAGGGGTGGGACAGAATGACCGAAGTGAAAATTTTTTGCGATAACTATTTGAAAATAAAAGATATATTTTGTTGCTGGGGAGAGTGGTGAATTCTTCCTTTTCCCCGTTCCCTATGGTAGGACGAAACGTAGAATGAAACCTGTGGCTCTCAAAAAACTATCCTCCCGCTTGAGGTTGTAAAAATTATGCGTCCCTCCCCTGATGCTTCTCCATTGGTCCTGACCTTGCCGTCGGAATCGTTCGCCGGATTCGCTTCTCTGCTCCAGCACGGCATGCTTTTTCCCGTCGAGCGGCCGGTGGCCATGCTGCCCTTTCTGCTTACGCTGCCCGGATTCACTGCCGACTACATCAAGCAGACCGTGCAGACCATCTTCATTGACGGCGTTGCCGCCGACAGTCTGGACCGCGAATTGACCGGCGGGTCCACCTTGGCGCTTTCCGCCGCCATGCCCGGACTTGCCGGCGCCATCTTTCGTCGCCAAGGAGTGCACGGGAGTCTGCGCAGTCAGCCAGGCGAAAAGAAGGGTGTTGCAGGGCCTGTTTCGGGATTCATTACCCTGAAGCTGTTCAACAGCATAGCGGCCGACCGGATCCGCGATCTGCTGACCTTGGGTTTTCTGATGCCCGGCAAGGCGGTGCATGATTTTGCCGTTATGCGCGAGGGCTTGTTGCAACCGCCGGCGGTCCTCACCTTGGGCGGGCGGGACCTTGCGTGCGACGAGTTGCTGCGAGTGGTTGGCGAGTGTCCGCTTGTGGCTGTCCGGGCGATTGCGCTGCCGGAAAGGTGATGCAAAAGCCTTGATTTTGAGGCTTTCCAGAGCGAAGGCGACTGACCTCTGAGGCCTGCCGGGCAGGAGAAGGGATGGGCGGGTTACAACTCGAACTGGACCCGCCGGTATTGAATGGCCTCGGCGACGTGGGCCAGACTCGGGGCTTTGACTTCGGCCAGGTCGGCGATGGTGAGGGCAATTTTTAGGATGCGGTGGTAGGCGCGGGCCGACAGCCCGAGGCGGGTGATCGACTGGTTGAGCAGGTCGGCTGAGGCCGCGTCGAGGCGGCAGAAATGTTTGACCTCCTTGGCGCTCATCTGGGCGTTGCAGTAGAGTTTGGCTGCGCCGGCAAACCGTTGCCGCTGGCGGGTGCGCGCCCGGTTGACCCGCTCGCGAATCACGGACGAGGGTTCGCCGGCCGGTTGGCCGATCAACTCCTTGACTTGCACCGCCGGCACGTCGATGTGCATGTCAATCCGGTCCAGCAGCGGCCCGGAAAGGCGGCTGCGGTACCGCTGCACCTGGAGCGGGCTGCAGGTGCAGGCGCGGATTTGATCGCCCAGATAGCCGCAAGGGCAGGGATTCATCGCCGCCACCAACATGAAGCGGGCCGGAAAATTGAGGCTGGTTGCGGCCCGGGCAATGGTCACTGTGCCGTCTTCAAGCGGCTGACGCAGCACCTCAAGCACATGTTTTTTGAATTCCGGCAGTTCATCAAGAAAAAGCACTCCGTTGTGAGCCAGGGAAACCTCGCCGGGACGCGGCATCTGGCCGCCGCCGATCAGGCCGGCGTCGGAAACGGTGTGATGCGGCGAGCGAAAAGGGCGGGTGACAAGCAGCGAAGTCTGTTCCGGCAGCAAGCCGGCGGTGGAGAAAATCTTGGTGGTTTCGATGGCCTCATCCAAGGTCAAATCTGGCAGAATGGTGGGCAAACGCCGGGCCATCATCGTCTTGCCGGTACCGGGAACGCCGCTGAGTAAAAGGTTATGCCCGCCAGCGGCGGCGATCTCCATAGCCCGTTTGGCGTATTGCTGCCCCTTGACGTCGGCGAAATCAACCGCATAACCGTCGTGACGGGCAAAAAGCTCCGCCGGATCAATGACCAGCGGCGTGAGCGCTATCCTGCCCACCAGGAATTCCACTGCCTGATCAAGACGCTCGATGCCGTAAATCTCCAAACCCTGCACAATAGCGGCTTCGGCGGCGTTGGCCGCCGGGACCAGAAAACGGGTGAGCCCTTCCTGGCGCGCGGCCAGGGCCATGGGCAGCACGCCGGGCACTGGCCGAACCGAACCGTCGAGCGAGAGTTCGCCGACGATGGCGGTGCGGGCAAGCAGATCGCTGGGCAGCATGCCGCCCGCCGCCAGGATGCCCAGGGCAATGGGCAGGTCGTAACCGGTGCCCTCTTTCTTGACTGCGGCTGGGGCCAGATTTACGGTGATGCGGCGCTGGGGGAACTCGTAGCCCGAGTTCTTGATCGCGGCCCGCACCCGATCCTTGGCCTCGCGCACTGCGCCCTCGGGCAGGCCGACGGTGGAAAAGCTGGGCAGCCCCTGGGCCAGATCGACCTCCACCTGCACGGGCAGTCCGTCCACGCCGGAAACAGAGCAGCTGATCACCTTGGCAAGCATGGGCGGTTAATCCTTGTAGAGCGCGAGCATGGCCGGAGCATAGTCGCCGTTTTGGTGTTCGTAGATATAGAAAGGGGGTAAAATGTCGATCTGTTCGCCGCCGTTTTTCACTGCCTCGACCAGCACCAGACGGGCATTTTCCGTGCCGGGGTAGGAATAGACCGGCTGCAGCCGTTTGGGCGTGAGCTTGTGCGCGTGCAGGGCTGCGAGCAGGGTGTTGCAGCGCCGGGCCGGGTAGACCAAAGCAACTTGGCCGCGATTTTTGACGCAGAAAGCGCTGGCGCGGATAAAATCGTCAATTGTGCCGTGCAACTCATGGCGGGCCTGGGCGGCTTGGTCATGCTGGTTGATCCGACCGCTGCCCGGTTTGCCGTAGGGCGGATTGCAGACCACGCAATCAACGCTTTCTGCAGCAAAGGTTTCGGTCACGGCGCGCACGTCGCCGCACCTCACCTGGAACCGGTCGGCAAAGCCGTTGAGGCGCACATTTTCCGCCGCCAGCGCCGCCAGTTCGGGCTGCAGTTCCAGGCCGTCGAGTGCAATCTGCGCGTGGCGATGAGCCAGGATAAGCCCGATCACGCCGCACCCGCACCCGAGATCAAGCACCCGCTGCCCTGGTTTGGGCGCCAGGAAGTGGGCCGCCAGCACCGCATCCACCGAAAAACGGTAACCTTCACAACCTTGACGGCAGATCAATCTGCCGTCAAACAGGGTGTCGTTGCTGAAGCGGTGCGGCTGGGTTTGCGGCAAAGGGAACTCCGGTTGGCGGGAGGGCGAAAAAACATCAGGACTGGCGAAGCAACTGTTTTCCTGCTACACTCCGCCGCCTTTGGCAAATGTATCGACAGCGCAGCAATGCTGTTTACCATTTTAATTCAGTGGCGCGCAAGCCGCTTTTCGCCGGCCTGCTTCGGCCCCGGCTCGATCTTCTTTTCCCCACACCACACAAGGAGCGCGTGATGGACGTCTTTATTAGAACCCACTTTTCCGGAGGGCACCACCTGCGCGCCTATCCGGGCAACTGCGAGCGGCCGCATGGCCACAACTGGAAGGTCAAGGTCACGGTGCGGGCAACGCAACTCGATCACCTCGGCATGGGCATTGATTTCAAGCAGCTCAAGCAAGCGGTCAATGCGGTGGTCGACCAACTGGATCACCGCGACCTCAACGATCTGCCGGCCTTTCGCGACATCAATCCCTCCTCCGAACACATCGCGATGTTCCTCTTCAGGTGCCTGAAGGAGCCGCTGCACACCGAGCGGTACGGCCTGTACAGCGTTGAGGTGCGCGAGACCGATTCCAGCGGCGTGGTATATTATGGCGACTGAACCCTTGCTGGTTTCGGAGCTGTTTTACTCAATCCAGGGCGAGTCGACCCGCGCCGGCCTGCCCTGCCTGTTCGTCCGCCTGGCGGGCTGCAACCTGCGCTGCGCCTACTGCGACGCCAGCTACACCTGGGACGAGACCGGCAAACCGATGAATGTTGCCGACATTGTCGCCTGGACCGATCAACAACCCGGCGTGCTGGTGGAGATCACCGGCGGCGAACCGTTGCGCCAGGCCGGGGTCTATCCGTTGATGCAGACCCTGCTCGACGCCTGCCGTTCCGTGCTGCTGGAGACCAACGGCAGCCTGCCGCTGTGCGGCGTTCCAGATGCGGTAGGGATTATTGTCGACCTGAAATGCCCGGATTCCGGCATGGCCGGCCACAATCTGGCCGATAATCTTGCCTTTCTGCGCGAGCGCAAGCGCCGAGGCTGCTTCGATGAAATCAAGTTCGTGCTCAGCTCGCTTGACGATTATCACTGGGCGCGGGAGGTGGTGGAGCGGCATCGACTCGACCGCGTGCTTCCCGTTCTGTTCTCGCCGGTTCGGGAACGGCTTGATCCTGCAACCCTGGCGCAACTGCTGCTCGAGCACCGGCTCAACGTCCGCCTGCAGCTGCAACTGCACACCCTGCTCTGGCCCGGCCAGTCCCGAGGCGTCTGATTTTTTTGAAAAACCGCTTTTCGAATGGCCTGCTTCGTCCTATACTCCCTGAAGCATTTCAAACCAATAGCCCACTTTCCCCAAACAACCTGAAAGGACGCGTCCATGCCTGCTTTGGAAAACACCCGCATCGGAATTATCGGACTTGGTTATGTCGGCCTGCCGCTGGCCGTTGAATTCAGCAAGAAAAAACCGACCGTGGGCTTTGACCTCAAGGCGCAGCGAATCGAGGAACTGCAGCGACATATCGACGTAACCCTTGAGGTGACCACCGAGGAGTTGCAACAGGCGGGCGACCTCAGCTTTACCTGCGACATTGAGACCTTGCGCCCCTGCAACGTCTTCATCGTCGCCGTTCCCACCCCGATCGACACCAACAAGCAGCCGGACTTCACCCCGCTGGTCAAGGCCTCGGAAACGGTGGCCAAGGTGCTGAAGCAGGGTGACGTAGTGATTTACGAGTCCACCGTCTACCCCGGCGCCACCGAAGAAATATGCGTGCCGATCCTGGAGCAGAACGCTGGTTTGGTCTTTAACCGCGATTTCTTCGCCGGCTACAGCCCGGAACGAATCAATCCCGGCGATCATGAGCACCGACTGCCCACCATTATGAAGGTCACCTCCGGCTCCACCCCGGAGATTGCCGACTTTGTCGACGCCCTCTACGGTCTGGTGATCACCGCCGGCACCTTCAAGGCCAGCTCAATCCGGGTGGCTGAGGCAGCCAAGGTCATTGAAAACACCCAGCGCGACGTCAACATCGCCCTAATCAACGAATTGGCCTTGATTTTCAACCGATTGGGCATCAACACCCTGGAAGTGTTGAAAGCAGCCGGCACCAAATGGAATTTTCTCCCCTTCCGGCCCGGCCTGGTGGGCGGCCACTGCATCGGCGTCGACCCCTATTACCTCACCCACAAGGCCCAGGAGGTCGGTTATCATCCGGAAATGATTCTGGCCGGCCGCCGTCTCAACGACGACATGGGCCGCTATATCGCGTCGGAAACGGTCAAGCTGATGCTCAAACGCCGCATCCACGTGGCCGACGCGCACATCCTCATCCTTGGTCTGACCTTCAAGGAAAACTGCCCGGACCTGCGCAACACCAGGGTGATCGACATCATTGCGGAGCTGAACACCTTTGGCGCCAAAGTTGAAGTGTATGATCCTTGGATCAACCCGGATGAGGCCCGCAGGCTCTACGGGGTGACGATGATCGATCATCTGCCGGAAAATCGCTGTGACGCCGTGATCCTGGCCGTGGCCCACCGCGAGTTTGCAGCCCTTTCCATCCAGGATTTGCGTAAGATGTGCAAACCGGCCGCCGTGATCTATGACGTGAAAAACATCCTGCCGTCTGAAGCGGTTGACGGATGCTTGTAATTTCCCTTGGGTAAACCCCCGGCTTTGCCGGGGGACAACAACAGTTTGACGGTTCCGGCAAAATAAAGAAGCCTCCGGTTTCGTGGACCGCTCAAAGTCACGAAAAAGGAGGCTTCATGAACAACGTACAATGTTTAAGCCACACGAAATGGGAATGCAAGTTCCATGTAGTGTGGATACCGAAATGCCGGAGGAAAATGCTTTACGGCCAACTCCGGAAAAACCTCGGGGATGTGTTTCACGATCTTGCCCGACAAAAGGAGAGTCGGGTGTTGGAAGGGCGCCTACAACCCGACCATGTGCATATGCTGATCTCGATACCACCGAAATATGCGGTATCGCAGGTGGTAGGCAATATGAAAGGGAAGAGCGCGATCCATATAGCGTGGACATGCCTCGGCCAGAGGAAGAACTATAGCGGTATGAATTTTTGGGCACGAGGTTATTTTGTTTCAACGGTCGGCGCCGATGAAGATGTTGTGCGGGCGTATATACGCGAGCAAGAACAGGAAGACCATCGTATCGAGCAATTAAACCTTTTCAAATAGTCGACCACCGAATGGTGGTCAGAGAATCTGTTGAATAGACCGCTTTGAGCGGTTCACAATCTTTCAAGCCACCGGCTTTGCCGGTGGTTACTGACTCCAATTTGCTTTCAAGATGACACCATGTATCCATCGCAGCGCTGGAAATTCAGGTGCTGAGTGGTTTTCTTAAGTGCCACCTTGATTGCAATTGCGAATAAGTCTGTTTTTTTTGGTCAAACCTGGCGCATTCCTTTCTATCCTTCCATAAGCAGGTACAATGGCTCTTCTTGTGACCGGCGGCGCCGGTTTTATCGGCAGTAATTTTGTGCTCGACTGGCTGGCGCAGTCGGACGAACCCGTTGTCAACCTCGACAAACTCACCTATGCCGGCAACATGGAGAACCTGGCCGCCCTGGCAGGCGACGCCCGCCATGTTTTTGTCCAGGGCGACGTCTGCGACCGCAGCCTGATCGATCATCTGCTGGCCACCCACCGGCCGCGCGCCATTGTCCACTTTGCCGCCGAAAGCCATGTGGACCGCAGCATCCACGGGCCGGGCGAGTTCATGCGCACCAACATCGACGGCACGTTCACCCTGCTGGAGGCGGCCCGAGCCCACTGGAGCAGCTTGAACGAGGCCGAAGCCCGGCAATTTCGCTTTCACCATGTGAGCACCGACGAGGTGTACGGCTCGCTGGCGCCCGACGATCCGCCGTTCACCGAAACCAGCCCCTATCAGCCCAACAGCCCTTATTCGGCCAGCAAGGCGGCCAGCGATCATCTGGTGCGGGCTTGGCGCCACACCTACAGGCTGCCGGTGACTATCAGCAACTGTTCCAATAATTACGGGCCGTTTCATTTTCCGGAGAAGCTCATTCCGCTGGTGATCACCAACGCCCTGGCCGGCAAGCCGCTGCCCATCTACGGCGACGGCCTGCAGGTCCGTGATTGGCTCTACGTGACCGACCACTGCAGCGCCATCCGCCGTATTTTGGAGGCTGGGCAACCAGGCGAGGTGTACAATGTCGGCGGCTGGAACGAGATGACCAACATCGAAATCGTCACCACCATTCTTCGCCTGCTTGAAGAGCTCAGGCCCGATCCGGCCGGCAGCTACGCCCGGTTGATCACCTATGTGGCTGATCGACCCGGCCATGACCGACGCTACGCCATCGACGCCCGCAAGATCGAACGCGAACTCGGCTGGCGTCCGGCCGAGGTGTTTGCAACCGGGGTGCGCAAGACCGTGGAATGGTATCTGGCCAATCAGGAATGGGTTGGCCGCGTGACCAGCGGCGAATATCGCCAATGGCTGGACTGCAATTATGGAGATCGAAAATGAAGATTCTGCTGACCGGAAAAAACGGTCAACTTGGTTTTGAACTGCAACGGGCCCTGGCGCCGCTGGGAAGCATTGTTGCCGTGGATCGGGAGGAATGCAACCTTGCCGACGGCGACGCGGTGCGCGATCTGGTGCGTTCGGTTGCGCCGGATCTGATCGTCAACCCGGCCGCCTACACCGCGGTCGACAAGGCGGAAAGCGAACCGGAGCTGGCTGCGGCCATCAACGCCCGCACACCGGCGATTTTCGGCGAAGAGGCGGACCGGCTGGGCGCCTGGGTGATCCACTATTCCACTGACTACGTCTTTGACGGCGAAAAAACCGGCGCTTACCGGGAAACCGACCTTACCCGGCCGCTTAACGTTTATGGCCTGACCAAAAGCGACGGCGAGTTGGCCCTTCAACACAGTTGCGCTCGGCATTTGATTTTGCGCACCAGTTGGGTGATCGGCGCCCATGGGCAGAATTTCGCCAAAACAATGCTGCGGTTGGCCGCTGAACGCGACAGCCTCAGCATTGTTGCCGACCAATTTGGCGCCCCAACCTCCGCCGCCCTCCTGGCCGACGTCACGGCGCAACTGGTGGGCCGGGCACAGCGGGAAGGTCTGGAAACCTTCCCCTTTGGCCTCTATCACGCGGTCTCCGCCGGCGTTACTTCCTGGCACGAATACGCCTGCTTTGTGGTTGAGGAGGCCCTCAAGGCCGGTAAAACCTTGCAAGCCGCGCCCGAGAACATCCGGCCGATCACCACCGACGAATACCCCTTGCCGGCCAAACGACCGCTCAACTCCCGCCTGGACGCCTCCTTGTTTGCCGCCACGTTCAACTTGGCCTTGCCGGATTGGCGTTCCGGCGTCGGGCACATTCTTCAACAGATTCTGCAGCCATGACGACACGCAAAGGCATTATCCTGGCCGGAGGTTCCGGCACCCGGCTCTACCCGGTCACACGCACGGTTTCCAAGCAGTTGCTTCCGGTGTACGACAAACCCATGGTCTATTACCCGCTCTCGACCCTGATGCTTGCCGGCATCCGCGAGATCCTGCTGATTTCCACCCCAGAGGACACGCCGCGCTTCCAGTCGCTGCTTGGCGACGGCAGCCAGTGGGGCCTGGACGTCACCTATGCGGTACAGCCTTCTCCGGACGGGCTGGCGCAGGCCTTTGTCATCGGCCGCGATTTCCTGGACGGCAAGCCTTCGGCCCTAGTGCTGGGCGACAACATCTTTTACGGCCACGATTTTCATCAGATCCTCGGCAGCGCCATGACTCGCACCGAAGGGGCCACCATTTTCGCCTATCACGTCCATGATCCGGAACGCTACGGCGTGGCCGAATTTGACGCCGGCGGCACGGTCATTTCTCTGGAGGAAAAACCGCTGCAGCCGAAATCGAGCTACGCGGTCACCGGGCTCTATTTTTACGACAGCCAGGTGGCTGATTTGGCGCAATCGCTGAAGCCTTCCCCGCGCGGCGAGTTGGAAATCACCGACCTCAACCGTCTTTATTTGGAGCAGGGGCGATTGCAGGTGGAAATCATGGGGCGCGGCTATGCCTGGCTGGACACCGGCACCCACGAATCGCTGTTGGAGGCCGGCCAGTTTATCGCCACTCTGGAGCGTCGGCAGGGCCTCAAGGTTGCCTGCCCGGAAGAAATTGCCTATCGGCAGCAGTGGATAGATGCCGAGCAATTGGAAAAGCTGGCGCAACCGCTGGTGAAAAGCGGCTATGGCCAGTATTTGTTGCGTATTCTCAAAAAGCGAGTGTTCTGATGAACGTCACCCTCTTAGCCATCCCTGAAGTGTTGCTGTTGGAACCCAGAGTGTTTGCCGACGCCCGCGGTTCGTTTTTCGAGAGCTTCAATCAGAAGAAATTTGAAAGCGCCGTTGGCAGGAGCGTCCAGTTTGTTCAGGACAACCATTCCCATTCGGTGCGTCACGTGCTGCGCGGGCTGCATTATCAGATCCGGCAACCGCAGGGCAAACTGGTGCGGGTTGCGCAGGGTGAAGTGTTTGACGTGGCTGTGGACCTTCGCAGGCAATCCCCGACCTTCGGTCAATGGGTGGGAGCCATGCTCAGCGAGGAGAACAGAAACCAGCTGTGGATACCCGAGGGCTTTGCCCACGGTTTCCTGGTGCTCAGCGAAACGGCTGATTTTCTCTATAAAACCACCGACTATTACGCCCCGGAATTTGAGCGCACTATCATCTGGAATGATCGCGACCTTGCTGTTAATTGGCCGTCAGGCGCTGAGCCGGTTTTGTCGGCCAAGGATGCGCAGGGACTTTCCCTGCATCAGGCTGAGGTGTTTGCCTAAATCAAGGGGAAAAGCGCAGGTTGGTTTTGCCAGTTGGCGCCTTGTCTCGTTTTCGTGATCAACGTCGTCTTATTCCATTTCTCAATCAAGCGAAGCATGATGCACAGCGCAAAACATCGCCGACGAAGGTTTGTCATATTAAGGCCACAGCCGGAAAAGCTTGTGTCTTGGATGGGAGAGATTGCTGCACAAGACTGAACCTTGATCGCGATGTGAATTCTGAATTGTTGCATCTACTCGGATGTCGAACGAAGTGAGAAATCTCGTGCCATAACGGGATTTCTCCTCGCAGTGCTCGTCGAAATAACGCACTCCCTCCACCCGTAGCCTGGATGCAGTGCAACGGAATCCGGGAACTCATGACATCAAACAAATGCGTTTCACTTTTGAAACGGAAACGGAACAACAGTCTGCGCCGGACAAGGGGCAAGGCTTCGGCAATGCGCAATTTTCTCCTGCAGGCTTGAAACCTTTTGCTTTTATTGTCATTTCTGCTCTAATCCTTTCAGACTCTTTCCCCTCTTATCCTGTGGAGTATGGCTATGGAGCAGAAAACGAAATACGAGGTCACCGTCCTCCTGCCGGCGTATAATGAAGAAGGCGTCATCGGCGCCACCATCGAAAAGATTCGCGCCCTGCATCCAGATTTTGAAATTCTCGTGGTGGACGACGGTTCCATCGACAATACCCTGCACGAGGCCATGGCTGCCGGGGCTAACGTCTGGCCGCACCCCTACAACATCGGCAACGGTGCCGCCGTTAAATCCGGTCTGCGCTGCGCCCAAGGGGAATGGGTGTTGATGATGGACGCCGACGGCCAGCACCAACCGGAAGACATTGCCCGCCTCCTGGAACATCGAGACGCCTTTGACATGGTCGTGGGCGCGAGGACCAAGACCTCGGAAACCAGCGCCCACCGCGATCTGGCCAACTGGGTCTACAATCAGTTTGCCTCCTACGTCACCCGGTTCAACGTCGAGGACCTGACTTCCGGTTTCCGCCTGGTGCGGCTTTCCGTGGCCAAACAGTTCATCTATCTTCTGCCCAACACTTTCTCTTACCCCTCCACCCTCACTCTGGGCTACCTGCGCAGCGGTCGCAGCGTCAAATACATCCCGATTCAAACCAAGGCGCGGACCGGCAAAAGCAAAATCAAATTGATGAAAGACGGGACCCGTTTTTTTCTCATTATTACTAAGATAGCCACATTGTTTTCGCCCTTTCGGGTGTTCCTGCCAATCAGTTTTGCCTTCTTTGTCATCGGCCTCTGCTACTACGCCTACACCTTCTTCACTCAAGGCCGATTCACCAACATGTCGGCCTTGCTCTTCAACAGCGCGATCATTGTTTTCATGATCGGCCTCGTTGCCGAACAGATCAGCCAGATGCGATATGACCGGGTGGAATAGTGTTTGCGCATACCCCTCCACCCCTTTTACTCAATGCATGAATAAACCAAGTGTTCTAGTTGTTACTCGTAATTTACCTCCGCTTGTTGGAGGGATGGAGCGGCTGATTTGGCATGTCGTCGATACCCTTCGTTCGCATTATACCGTGCATGTTGTTGGACCTTTAGGCTGTAGATTCTCTTTGTCTGCTGATGTACATGTTGTTGAAGTAGGGGCGAAGTCAGTGCTTCTTTTTCTCTTGAAAGCCACGTTAGCTGCTTTATGGTCGGCTATACGTCATCGACCGGTCATTGTTTTTGCTGGTAGTGGTTTGCTGGCTCCTGTTGTATGGCCTATAGCTCGTATAACAAAATCTCGGTGTGCAGTTTATTTGCACGGCTTAGACATCCAAGTGGCCCACACTGTTTACCAAACTTTTTGGGTGCCATTTTTTCGCTATTTTGATTGTGTTCTTGTTAATAGTCGTTTCACAAAAAAATTGGCGTTGGGTGTAGGGGTAGTGCCTGACCGTATTCAAATTGTACATCCAGGTGTAGAACTCCCCAATTTTGCAGATGCTGCCGTTCGGTCTCAATCCTTTCGGTCTCGTCATAATTTGGGGCAACGGCCAATATTGTTGTTCGTTGGACGAATAACGGAACGCAAAGGTTTGGCCTGCTTTGTTGAACATATATTCCCATTTATTTCCTTGGAAGTGCCAGATGCAGTTCTTCTGGTTCTTGGTGGTTCCCCTGTCGATGCATTGCAAGGTGGAAGAAATGCAATCCAACGAGTTGAAACAATTTTAAAAGAAAACGGATTGGGCAAGCGAACAATTTTTCTGGGGCAGTGTTCTGATCAGGAATTAGGAGATGCGTATTTTTCGGCTAATATTCTTGTCTTTCCTGTACAAGAAAGTGAATTCGACATAGAAGGTTTTGGCATGGTCGCCCTAGAGGCCGCAGCCCATGGACTGCCAACAGTTGCCTTCGCAGTCGGAGGTATACCTGATGCTGTGTCCAATGGTTGCAGTGGGAAGTTGATTCCTCCAGGGTGCAACATGAGCTTTGTGCAAGCAGTTGTTGAATTGTTGCATGAGAATGCAGGAGTTGAAAAAGTCGTTCGATGCAGGAGGTTTGCTCAAGAATTTGAATGGGGGAACTTTGGACAAAAGATAATAAGATTGTTTCGTAACCTTGTTCGAAACGAAAATTAATTGCACGGAATTTCAGTTGATTTGCGTAATAGACTATTTTGGCAGGGCACAATTTTTCAAGCCACCGGTTTTGCAGGTGGTTGCTGATTTTTGTTTAACAATGGCTGTGTTTCGATGATGAAAGTCAACCCCGAGCCAGCTGTTTGGTTTCCCACCATTAATGCTGGTACTGGCACTGATGTTTTTACTAGGCGGCTAGTTGATGGGTTAAGGCGGTCTAACATACGTGCAGAAATTACTTGGTTGCCGCACAGAGCCGAGTATCTTCCTTGGTCGGTCAATATTCCCCCAATACCCACTTGGGTTAATGCAGTTCACGTCAACACTTGGCTTCATCGACGTTTTTTGCCGAAAAATTTGCCAGTAACAGTTACCTCTCACCTCTGCGTTCATGACCCCGCACTGCGACCGTATAAACGCATTTCTCAGTATTTATATCATCGTTTTTGGATTAAAAGGGTGGAGCGATCCGTTTTGGCGCAAGCAACCTGCGCGGTGGCGGTTAGTCATTATACCGCACAGCAAACTCAGAGAATGTTTGGGCGTTCAAATTTTCATATAATATACAATGGAGTCGATACTCGTCGTTACAAACCCATCTTTCGGGAAAATCCTAATCAGCAATTTCGACTTCTCTTTGTCGGCACCCTTTCGCGTCGAAAGGGTGCCGAGCTCCTGCCTCTTATCATGAATAAGCTTGGGAAAAATTTTGCCCTTCAGTGCATTGGTTTTCCCGAAGCGGGCTTTTCAATCGGGCCTTTGCCGGAAAACATGACGATTCTCGGCTACGTTAATAATGAAGATAAGTTGGTTGGTCTTATGCAATCCGCTGATGCCCTTTTGTTTCCAACCCGTTTGGAGGGACTGCCTTTGACAGTTTTGGAGGCACAAGCCTGCGGATTGCCCGTCATCGCGACAGGTTCTTCTTCTTTGCCGGAAATTGTCGAGAACGGCGGCACAGGTTTTTTGTGTCCTGAAAACGATATTTTTGCTTTTGCCTGTGCTGCTGAACAACTGGCTAATGATGTGGAACTATGGAGAAACCTGTGCCGGGAAGCTGCTCAACGAACACAACGCCGTTTTAGTTTAGAGGTTATGGTGCAACGTTATGTAGAAATTTACAAAGCGGCTATAGCTACATCGCTCTGAAATATTACCGCTTGAACATTCTAACAGCGTGCTCACGGAGTATATGGAACTGTAAAAAAGGGTTATATTAAAATGAGCTGGAAGCCAGGGAAACTTGCAAGAAATACAGTGATTATGGCTTTTGGTATGGGGGTTCGGGCTGTTGCCCAAGCCGTTATAGTTGTCATTACCGCACGTATTCTTGGAGTTGAGGGGTTTGGGAGTTTTGTTGCAGTCCTTTCAATTGCCGGAACCTTGTCAGGTCTTAGTGGTCTGGGAGCTCATGTTATATTGGTGCGTGATGTAGCTTGCGACCCCGGCAAATTCCGGCAAAGCTGGGGCCAGACCCTCATGGCTTTCTTTTGGGGGGTACCAGTCGTTGTGCCATTGTTTTTTGCCATGGCATGGGGGTTTTTGCCTGATAGTATCCCTTGGACCGTAATCTCCTTGATTGGAATCGGTGAGTTGATTCTTAATCCGTTAGCAAACACCGGAACCTATGCTTATCAGGGTTTTGAGCGGATTGGTGCGGCAGCCATTATGCAACTCTCACCTGTTCTCTTCAGATTGTTAGGGGCTGTAATGCTCCTTGTGATCGTCCCCATAACCGCTTCGCCCAATCCCTTAGTGCTTTGGTCATGTTTGTATACGGGGACAACATTCGCGTCCTTACTGTTCATTCATCACCGCGTTGCTAACGAAATTGGTCGACCGATTTTCCCCAATATTCTGAGGTCGTATGCGCATCTAAAAGAAAGCACCCCTTTTTCATTCTGGGGCATAGCCGATAAATTCTATGTAGACGCAGATAAGTTCATGCTCGCCCGTTTTGCGTCGCTGAGTTCTGCTGGTGTGTATTCTGCTGGATACCGCTTTGTGGAGATGGCCTTCCTGCCTCTGCATGCCTTGTTGAATGCAGCTTCCCCACGTTTTTTTCGCTCCGCTCAAAATGGTATTTTAAGTGCATTGAGTTATTCTCGGCGTATTTGTCTAGCTCCTTTGATCTATGCTATTTCTGCTGGTTGCGTATTGTTTTTTGCTGCTCCTATTCTGCCATGTTTACTTGGAAAAGAATTTGAGGAAGCGGTGAACGTCATCCGTTGGTTGGCTTGGTTGCCACTAGTTACTGTTCCTCGACTGCTACTTCAATATCCCTTGGCCACCAATGGCTTGCAACGAACCGGGATGCTGGTCGTGATTGCAGGCGCCTGCGTTAATCTGGCCTTGAATTTTTGTATGATCCCATGGTGGGGTTGGCGAGGAGCAGTGGTGGCTACGTATCTTGCTGAGGTTTTAATGAGTTTGTTAATAGTGAGGTCGATCACTTATTATCGTGCCTGTACGTCAAGGATATAAATAAATTTGGAAGATTTTATGAGCGAATCGTCTTGGCAGAAACATGAACTTGAGTATCTGGGATGTTGTCCTGTTTGCTCATCTTCAATACGTGTATTGGAGCATGGCGGCATTGAAGATAGGGTCTCTGGTATCCCCGGGTTTTGGGATTATTACCGATGCGATGAGTGTGGAGTATTGTATCTTGATCCCAGGCCTACACAAGAGAGTGTCGGGCGGCTATATGAAAACTATTTTACTCATTCCGCTATAGAGGAGCGGGAACGAGCCAATTGGTTGGATAAGTTTGCTCTTGGGATAAGGAACGACTATCTGAACTGGAAGTACGGATATCAATATCACCCACAACAATCTGGCGGCAGTTGGCTCATGTATTTATTGCCACCTTGGTTGCGCCATGAATGGGATCATGTTGCTCGCCACCTGCCTAAACCTTTGCCGGGTAAAAAACGATTACTCGATGTGGGATGTGGCAATGGGGATTTCCTACGTGCCGCCTGTTCGGCGGGGTGGGACGGTTTCGGAATTGATTTTGATCAGAAAGCGTTGGAAATTGCTTCTAAGTGTGGGGTGAAAACGCAACTCGGTTCGCTGGAAGCGCAACAATTTGATTCCTGCACCTTCGATGTCATAACTTTGTCGAACGTGATTGAACATGTCCATAATCCTATTCAACTTCTAGCCGAATGTGCAAGAGTACTTAAACATGGTGGGGCATTTTGGCTGACAACACCCAACACCGATTCCATAATTCGGCAATTTTTTGGACATAATTGGTTGTACTTTATCCCTGACCATTTGGTTTTGTTTAGCGTGGCACAATTGCGTAATATTCTGGAATCGATGGGATTTTATGCAATAATCGAACGTCGCGGGGTTCATGTTCAGAGCCACTGGAGAGCTTCCCTAGCGATTCAACAAGGGAAATTCGGAGTTCAGTCAATATACTTGTCTTCCTTTGTTGGGAGAAAAAATCAGTTGCGTTTTTGGCCACTTGAATTTTTTACATTTCTCACTCCGTCACGACAAGGGGATGTAGTCATACGTGCGATCAAACATTGATATAGCCCTATTTCTCCCCTCCCTTTCCCGTGGCGGCGCGGAAAAAGTATTTTTAGCGCTCTCGGGATTATTCGTTCAACATGGTTTAAATGTTGATTTGCTGGTAGCGCAGCCAACTGGAATTAGACAAGCCAGGATTCCTGATGGGGTAAAATTGATTTGCCTAGGAAAATCCAAGCCAAGCAGGTCGGTTCCGGCATTAGTTCGTTATTTAAGAGATAATAGACCAAAGGTAGTCTTATCGGCCCTGACGCATGCCAATATTGCTTTGGTAATCGCTCATAAGTTTTCCAATGTCGAATCTCGGCTTGTATTAAGCGAACGTACGAATTTGGCAAATGCTCTAAGTCGGTATGGCTCTAATCTCGACGCTTGGTTGACGAAATTATTGGCTAGACAATTCTATCCACTGGCCGACGCAATTGTGGCTGTCTCCCAAGGGGCTGCAATAAGTTTGATACAAACTCTACGGTTATCGACCAATGATGTTAGTGTAATATATAACCCTGTCTTTTTTGAAAAGATTAATGAATCGGCCAGAGAGTCAATCAAGTTTCCCTGGGATGATTCTTTACCGGTAATGATCTCCGCTGGCCGGCTAAGCAATGAGAAAGACTTTCCAATGCTGATGAGATCGTTTACCGAGCTCCAAAAGCAATTGCCCGCGCATCTGGTCATTCTTGGTGAAGGGGAGGAGCGTGTGCACCTGGAACGGTTAGCGAATAAATTTGGAATAGCTAAAAATGTATGGCTGCCAGGCTACATTGGCAATCCTTACCCCTATATCGCTAGGGCAAACCTTTTTGTGCTTTCCTCTCGCTTTGAAGGACTTCCGAATGTCTTGATAGAGGCTTTGGCGTTGAATGTGCCGGTGGTGTCGACCCGCTGTCCTTCCGGCCCTGAGGAAATTCTCGACAACGGCCGTTATGGACATCTTGTTCCGGTAGGCAATGATGCCGCATTGACTGAAGCTATGGCAAAAAGCCTCAACGGGGAAAACCCGCGATTTGACCGCTTAGAAGCACTGGAACGATTTGATCATGAAAAAGTAACCAATGAGTATCTTCGAGTGTTGGGCTTTAAGAATTTGGAGGCATAACTATGACAAGCAATTATCAGCAAGAGATAGAACAAGGACAACGATTTGGCTTCGGGGCCAACTGGCAAAGGTTTTTGGTGGATCTTTCCGAAGCCCGTATTCTCCAGGCTGAGTTGTCGCTGCAAGAATATCTGGGCATAACGTCCTGGGATAATCTCCTTTTTCTGGACGCCGGTTGTGGGAGTGGGTTGTTTTCTTTGGCGGCTCGACGACTAGGGGCAAAGGTTGTTTCGTTTGATTACGATACCGAGGCTGTCCGTTGCGCAAACTTTTTAAAGACACGGTATTTCTCTGACGATTCTGATTGGACCGTAATAGAGGGTTCGGTGCTTGACAGAACATTTCTGACCTCGTTGGGAAAGCATGACATTGTGTACTCTTGGGGTGTGTTGCACCATACGGGTGAAATGTGGCAGGCTATCGAAAACGTTGCTTCTTTGGTTAGGCCTCAAGGGAAATTCTTTATTGCTATCTACAATGACGCGGGCAGGACAAGCAGGTTGTGGTGGCATATAAAGTCGATGTACGTCAAATATCCTTTTTTACGGCCGGTGCTTCTAAGTTATGGGTTTACACGGTTGCGATCAGGCTGGTTCATTCGCGGTTTATTGGCAGGGGATCTCTTGCACAGTTGGAAAATTTATGGAGATCGGTCTAGAGGGATGTCCGCACGGCACGACTTGGTGGATTGGGTTGGTGGGTTTCCCTATGAATATGCCAGACCGGAAGAGATCTTTATGGCTGTAAAAAAGATCGGATTCAGCCTTGAATATCTGACAACAATTGGAGGAGGCACAGGGTGTAATCAATTTGTTTTCCGCAAGAACGATGAAAATGCGGGTGAGCTATAATGTGTGGTTTTGTAGGTGTTTTCTCCCCAGAATCACCTGTTGACCCCGAATGGCTTGAGGCGGCTGCCAATTCCATCCGCCACCGTGGACCTGATGATGCCGGTGTCTACATAGATCAGATGGTTGGCTTTGGCATGGCTCACCGACGGCTTGCGATTCTTGATCTTTCGCCGCGAGGACACCAGCCAATGGTCTCGTCGACTGGACGATATGTGATCGCCTATAATGGCGAAATTTACAATCATCTTGAGATTCGTCGAGCTCTGTTGCAAGAACGAGAGAGTCTCTTATTCAAGGGGACGAGTGACACCGAGACACTGCTGGCGGCGATTGAAAATTGGGGAATACAGAAAGCCCTTAGTCAACTGAACGGAATGTTTGCCTTTGCATTGTGGGATAGTCGAGACAAACGGTTGTGCTTGGCCAGGGACCGCATAGGGGAAAAGCCCCTGTATGTTGGATGGGTAGGAAGATCTATTCATTTTGGCTCCGAACTCAAACCATTTCTTCGAGCATATAATTTACCACTTAATTCGGATGCTATCCCTCTTTTCCTAAGTCTAGGCTATATACCAGCACCTTGTTCGATCCTTAGGGGTGTGTTTAAACTGCCCCCTGCACATTATCTTTGGCTCCACGTGAATGACTGCCATGCTGGCGTGGCAGTTTCCGAGTTTATCTCAAAACTACGTTGCTATTGGTCACTACCCGATAAGGTATCGGACGGCATCACAGCACGCAGAAGTGATTCTCGTAGAAATGAGGATATCACTGGCGAACTGGATGGGTTGTTGAAGCGAACGGTTGAACAGCGCATGATCGCCGATGTTCCACTCGGTATGTGCCTTTCGGGAGGGATCGACTCCTCGCTTATTGCAGCACTCATGCAAGCGTCATCAAACAGACCGATAAAAACTTTCACGGTCGGTTTTAAAGAAGCTGCTTATGATGAATCCCTCTTTGCGAGGAGGGTTGCTGCGCATCTTGGAACCGATCACACGGAGATTGTATTGGGGCCGCAGGATGCTCTGAATCTGATCCCTCAACTGTCATCGGTTTACGATGAGCCGTTCGCCGATTCCTCTCAAATCCCCACCTTGCTTGTGTCAAAAATGCTAAAACAGCATGTAACGGTTGCATTGAGTGGGGATGGCGGAGACGAGTTATTCTTCGGTTATGATCGTTATCGCATCGCTCCAAAATTGTGGAATTGGTATGGACGGTGTCCAATTAAATTCAGGCGTTGGTTGGCAGGCCAAGTTAGCCAAAAATCCGTGAAGAATTACCGTTTTTGGCGATTTGGACAACGGCTTGCGGCCCCTGACTTCGATGCTTTTTATTTGGCGTTTGGTTCAGTTTTGCCCAATCCGGATATATTTCTTGTCGGTACGCCTCCGGTTTGGGAGTTGTTGTCGCAACTGCCCAATTGTCCAATGGGGCGAATGGATCGGATGATGTACCGAGATCAAACACAATATTTGCCGGATGATATTTTGGTTAAGGTGGATAGAGCAAGCATGTCGGTGAGCCTGGAGATGCGTGCGCCGTTTTTGGATCACCATGTCGTGGAGTGGGCATGGAGCCTGCCGTCGACTTATAAATATCGAAATAGTAAAGGAAAGTGGATGTTACGGCAAGTGCTCGGTCGATATCTGCCCAACTCTATGTTTGATCGCCCCAAACAGGGATTTGGTGTTCCTCTTGATGGTTGGCTACGAGGCCCTTTATGTGATTGGGCGGAAAATTTACTTTCTTCTCAAGTAGTCGGGCTGTGTCCGGGATTCTCGTATGATGCTGTAAACAGAATTTGGCGTCAGCACCAGCAAGGAAACATCAATGCCGGATATTTGCTTTGGAACATGCTGATGCTGCTCGCTTGGTTTGAGAAGTGGCGGCCATGAGAATTTTGGCTTTTTCTGATGTGCCACCCTATGTCATCGGTGGTGCTGAAATGCAAACTTGGCGATTGGCGACTTCCTGGGTGTCTATGGGGCATTCGGTCGTGATCGCCGGACACCGAATTCCTGAAAAGAGTGAGGCGGGTGTCCGGCTCATTCGGTTGCCGGTGTTTTATCGTGGAGGCAAGTTGTTGCGTGGAGCGACATATTTTTTCTCGTTGTCCTGTTATCTCATTAAGAATCGGAATGATTATGATTTGCTATACTGTCGCTTTCTTGGTGAAGCTGCCATTAGTATAGCATTACTTAAAAGTATGAAGTTAATCAAACTGCCTTTGGTGGCAGTGCCTGCCGCTGCAGGCGACGAGGATAAAGCTGATATGGCTTTTCTGCGCTCACTCCCAGCAAGTCGCGCAATAGTGGGAATACTCAACCGTCAGTGTGATTGTATAAATTTTATTGCTCCAGGAATCCGGGAATCGCTTGCGGCCATTGGTGTGCAGCCTTGTCGGGCGGCCAGTATTCCAAATGGTGTGCCGATACCTGTGTTAAGGGCCTCAGGACCTATTTCTCGCGTAAAAAAAATATTATTTGTCGGGCGGTTAGTGTATCAGAAGGGCCTGGATACGTTGCTCACCGTACTTGCCAGGTTAATGAATACCGGCCCTGATTTCGAGCTCAAATTAATAGGAGATGGTCCGGAAAGATCACGGCTTGAGTATATGGCTGAAAAGATGGGTTTGAAACAGCAGGTTCATTTTCTTGGCAAGCAACCTCAGTCTATAGTGCAAAAAGAATTGATCGATGCGCATTTGTTTGTCTTGCCTTCTCGATATGAGGGGTTGTCTAATGCTGTATTGGAGGCATTATCCTTTGGGTTGCCTTGTCTAGTTACTAGATGCAATGGAATCGACAGATATTTATCCAACGATAATGGATGGGTATGCGATCAGGGATCCGTCGACCAAATTTATTTGGCCTTATTGGAAGCTTTGAGCTTGACTATCGAAAGATGGAAAGCGATGTCTGATTCAAATCACTTATTAATGGCCAGTACATTTGCTATCGATATGGTTGCCCAGCAAAATATGCAATTGTTTGAAGAGGTGATTGAGAGGAGTAGCTTAGGGGTGTTGTAACTGATTTGTTAACGGGCTGTATCGTCAGATCTATAAATTGAGTGACCATTGATAGAATATAGTAGGTTTTCTCGTCTAATGGGAAGGTCGTTTATAATGTTTTTTTTGTTTGCGTATTCAAGCCAATTCAGGAACATGTCATCTCTAGTTATTATATACTTGTTATTGTTCGCATGGGTCGGAAAGGGGCCATCATAAGGATTTAAGAAAATTGGAGAGAAATTCATGTAGTATCCACGGTTTCCGAGGAAAATGCAGAGGACGCGATTGTTCATGGTGGTGTGTTTATTGAGCCATTGTATGGCTAGGTATTCGGGTCGAAAGGTGGTGATGTATTCGTCCCTGCTGACCTTTCCTTGTAGATACGACAAAGGATTAACAGCGAAAAATTGATTCGTAATATATTGTCCGTTATACCACAACATGAAACCCGGTAGGCAGACTGCTGAAAAAATGATCGCTGTTATTCGTAAAATAGCTGTCCTTGACGATAAACGGATTTTGTTAAGGAGACTATGGACCCCATACATAGAAAGAATGACCAAGGGTGGAACAATGGGCACGATGTAGCGGATGCGCATTGCCTCCTGAAAAAAGGTGAGGAAAAAATAGAGCAGGGCAAACGATAGGAGAAAATTTTGTTCCCGCCGTTGTTGGGCGCCAGGGGGCCGGAAGAGAAAGGCTAGGGCAGGCAGGACCAGGAGAAAGGGCGTCAATTTGCCGTCGAAGTAGCGGGGGTCGTCGTCTTTGCCTTCATAGAAAAAACGGAACGGCAGTAACAGGGACTGCCACCAGGATTCGTTGTAAAGGATTTTTCGTCCGACAAAGGCATTGCTGCCTTGATGGCTGATTTGTTGCAGGGTGTTTGCCAGGCTGGCGGAATCAGTCCCTTGCTGATTATCGTTCGATTGGTGCAGTTTCTGAAACAGCGAGTTGTGCAAGGGATAGATGGGGTTGCCCGTCCAGGCGTAGTTCCGGATAAGCCAAGGGGAAAAGGAAGTCAAAGCGGCCATGCCAAAGACGCAACCCCAAAGCAGCGCTTTGCCGTTGCTCTGTTTTTCCTTGCGGGTGTTTTGTTGGTAGATAATCGGCACAAAGAGAGTGAGGACGACAATTGAAATCAGGCCGTTGTACTTCGTTCCTGCGGCCAACCCGCAGCAGAGTCCCGCCAGCACAAGCGAGCGCCACTTGAAATTTTGTTCCGACCAGTGGAGCAGCAAGAGTAAAGAAGCCGTTGTGAAAAAAACAACCCCCAGATCGACATAGACCGTGATGGACAATTTGACGATAATCGGAACAGAAAGGAAAAAGAGCGCGCCAAGCAATCCGTAGTGCACGCCCAACCGTTTCTTGAGATGCCGGTACAGCAGCAGTCCGGTAAGCAGGGCGAAAAAATAGTGAATGTATTTCGGTATGATGTCGTTGCCGAAATAGAGAGGGATCGTATACAGCAAGTCGAGATTCATCGGGTAATACGAGAAAGGGATCTCTGGAATCTCGTAGATGCCGCCGTGCTTGAGCCACAGTTTGGGGACGAAAAGGTGGTGGGTGAGGGCGTCCCGGTCAACGGGCGGCACCGAGCCGAGGATAATGGTGGCGATAATCAGGGCAAGCAGCAGTAGGATCAGGCCCCAGGTCAGGGCCTTTTCAGGTAGTTTCATTGTTCATTGGGGCCATGAGAAAGTCGAGCAGGAGTGCATAGTGGCCCTGGCTGACCAGATCGAGGATTTTATCCATATCCACATTCATGTAATCGTGAACAATACGGTTGCGGAGACCAATGATGCCGTGCCATTCAGGCAGTTTTTCCTGGCTGATGAGCCCTGTCAGGGCCAAGGTTGCAAAGGCGTCGTAAGCGGAAATGGGCACTTCTTTGTCCCGTACCTTGAGCTGCTGCTTGGCTTTGCCGATGGCATTTTCGATCAGCACTTGGAGCCCATGCAGCACGCCGTTTTGTTCAAGAGGCGAGAGAGGCTGCGAGGCAAGCAGACGAGAACGGGCTTCGTCCAACAAGGCGCCTTGTTGAGTGGCGATACGTTTGGTTTCAGCATGGTACAGGTCAGTGCGCATAGATCTCCTGCCAATAATGGTCTTCCAGCTCTCGCCATGTTCTCCGCAGAAATCGTTGCCAGGGCAGTCCGTCCTCGCCCATGAGGGCAATCCCGTTTTCGGCGATTTCAGCACGCATTGCCAAGCTTGCCCAAGGGGTGTCTATGAGATCAATGGCATTTGCAGGAAGTGCCAGTGCGCTGGCCAAGTTATGGCGCAGGGTTTCGGTGCGGCTCAGTTGCTCCAGCCAGTTCATGTCTTTTTGCCATTGCAAGGCAATGTCCCAGTCGCTGTTTGAGGTGTGACGATTGTCGGCACGGCTGCCAATCAGAACGGCAAACTCCAGGTTGGGCTCGGCACTGAGTGCTCGACAAACGGCGGTGATGTTATTGGGGGGGAGGGTTTGTGTTTGCTTGTGATTGCGTGCCATGGCATCAGCTTGGATCTGAATTTTTTCTGGTCGGTTGCTTTGCCATTATACAGCCGACGCCATGAAAACAACAGGGAGTTGATTGTGTGCCCGGCAGAGAAGGGGGTAAATCCAACCAAAGCGGCAACAGGTACAGCTGGTCGAGTTAATTTGGTAGTAAGAGAAGGAAATCTCTGGGATCTTATCTATACCACCGTGCTGAAGGCAAAGTCTCGGGTGCAAAGAAGTGATTGCTGAGTGCATCTCTACTGATTGGAGGCACCGAAGCAAGGATGAGAATTTCCCAATCAGCAAAATGAGCAATGTGTAGAGGATGAAAGGTAGATGTAGCTTCTTTAATGAAGACAAGTCTTTTAATATAAAATTCCCTTTATAATTTCCGGTGGAATAGTGCCGCTATATACTTTGCCTTCGATTACAAATGCGGGCGTTCCTGTTATGCCCAATTTCATTCCATGCCATACATCATACCGTAAAATTTCTTTTACTTCTTTTGATTCTAATGCCCAGGCAAGTTCTTCTTCTGGTATTTCAATTTTTTCAGAAACTATTTTGAGGTTAAATGATTTTTTGTTGCGGCCAAGTTCGTAGAGTAGATCATTTGTTTGCCAGAACTTCTGTTTGCTTAATGCATAGATGGCCAATTGAGCCATTTTTCCAGACCCTACGTGAAAAGGTTCGGGGACAATAACAGAATTTACTTCATTGTCCATAGGGTAATGATGGTGAACTAGACGAATACGATCTGGATATTTGGCAATAAGTTGTCGAATGTTATAATGGGTTTTATAGCATTGGAAGCATTGATAGTCTGTATACTCATCTATGGTGAGTTTGGGTTGTTCTGCTCCAATCCAAGGGTGGCCTTCTTTTGTGATGCCCGTTAAAATACTTTTGCTTAGGGGTGGCGGAGAATATTGCCAATAATGAGGTGTGCTGATTATGGCAATTGCAACAGTTGTAAAAAAAACAGAAAATATGATTTTGTTTGGCGTGCTGGATTTTAAGTAAAGGATGGATGTTCTAATATTTGCAACAATGGTGCCGTTACCGAACCGACGATGTGTGATCCAAGAGAAAAAAAAGAGCATTAAGCTGATAGTGTAGCTTGAAATACATAGAATGCAGTAGGCGTGAATTTTTATTGCTGTTATGTATCCAAAATAAACGGAGATGATTGAAAAGACCAAACTTAGGATAGTGAGAACACTCCACCTTGATGCCATCACTAAAGAATATCTATATGTTGGTATGAGGAGGAGGGCAAAAAGAAGATATCCTATCACTCCCCAAACAGCAACAGGGAGACCAAAAAGAATAGACCATGGGCTTTGGGCAACCGTATCACAATTGATTGTTTGGCTGATAGCACAAAAGCTTGAATAATTTATGTCGGTATAGCTCTGGTAGTGAGACCACGATAGATATAAAGTGACCCCCAACCCTGATAGGCATAAAAGTGCGACGATAACTGAATAAAACCGATAGGAACTGGGGGGGTGTTTACTCATGATGGATGAGAGAATCTCAGTTGTAACGGATGAGTATCATGCCAGTGAATGAGAAGAAGCGTAATGAAAATGCAAAGGAGAGGGAACCCTCTCCTTTGCATTCAGTTCATGCCAATTAATTGATCTTTAACTAGTTCACTTAATAAATAACTATTACAACATTGACTTAGTAAAAGTGTTAGCGGAAGTCGACCAACCAGCACCAGCTTGAGATGTTCGGTAAGAAAGAGGGCATCTTGTGCTGAAATCTGTAACAACTACTGTGTGTTGCAAGTTACCAGTGGCACTAGTAGCTGTCGTGAGTGCAGCAGTATTACGGTTTGAAAGGGCTGGGAGAACTAGGCCCGTTACACCGGTTCCATCCGCAGCAATACTTCCAGAGAGGCCAGTTTGATGCGATGGAATAGAGAAATAATCTGATAATGAAGCAATGATTGCATTGGCATCTGACTCTGCACCTGAACAGAACGCTTTATTCCGATACGAAATAAAGTTAGGAATTGCAATAGCCGCCAAAATACCGATAATCGCGATAACGATCATCAACTCGATCAGGGTGAAGCCTTTTTCGTTTGCCTGCAGTCTCAGTTTGTTCAGTGTCATTTTGGTACCCTCCGATAGGTGTGTTGGTTGCCGCCAGTCCGTCGTTGGCCAGCGGAATTTTCTTGTTGCCAACACTAAGCACTGTGCGTGCCAATTCTGCGTTTGTTTCAAATTTTCATTTCTTTCGGCTTGTTATCAGCTTTCCTTTGTTTTTTTGCAACGCGCCTCCTACAATGCACTCACGCTAACCGCCCTCTGCTGCTGACAAGGATTGTCCTTAGTTGACAATATTTGTCACCGGTGAGCGGCCCTTTTGTTTTTTCTCCTGTGATTGGGTGTCTGTGCCGTGCGTCCTGGTTTGAAGTTCCATGTCACTGCTACGCTCTGCGTGCTGCTCGCCTTGGCGACCGTGCTGACCTTTTTTGTCGTCGTTTCATTTTGGCTGCGCGAATCCGCCTTGTCCTTGGCGCGGGAAAAGGAGTTGGAGTTGATGCTTTTGGCTGAGCAACGGGAGGCGCTTCCTCCCTGGGGCGGCATGGCTGCGCCTGCATTTCTCGCCGCCTTGGTCACAGAAGGCGTCAAGATTTCTGGAGCCTCCGTGGGCTGTTTCCAGGCTGAGGGCCGGACTGTCGCTTGCTCTCGCGACGATGATGCGAGCCTCGACTCTCTGAAGCAAACCTTGGCCGCATCCTTTCAATCGGGCAAGAGCGTGCGCTCTTTAGGCGGCCTTGCCTGGGTTGCCTTCGTGCCCGGCAAAGAACATCTGGACATTGCTCTGCGGCTGAAAGCCCCGGATCAATCCTTCGGGGCGGTTGCTCTGCGATATACCCTGGAGCCCCACTATGCAAAAATTCGTTCTTTGCTGCGCTACATAGCTGGTTATCTTGGGGTGAATTTGATCATACTGCTGGTCGTCGGGTTTTATCGCTTTCGTGCCGGCGTCTTTCAGCCAGTGGAACATTTGATCCGTTTGACCGATTCCTATATCGATGAGCGCGGCGTGCCTTTTCTCGCCCTGCAGGGCGGAGACGAGTTGGAGCAGTTGGCCGGATCGATGCAGCAGATGTTAGGGCGCATCCAGGCTGATCGAGAAAAGCTGCAGCAGCATGTTGATTCCCTCCAGGCGGCAAATCAGCAATTGATTGCCCGGCGCGAGGAGATGGTGCGCACGGAAAAACTGTCTTCGGTCGGCAGGCTGGCCGCCGGTTTGGCCCATGAAATCGGCAATCCGATTGGGATTGTGCAGGGGTATTTAGGTTTGATCCAGCAGCATGATCTGGGGGAAGAGGAAAAACGGGAATTTTGTGACCGGGCTGATCAGGAGTTGCAACGAATCAGTCGTTTGGTTCGTCAATTGCTCGATTATTCCCGGCCTGCAAGCGGCATTGAAGAAGACGTCGATGTGCATTGGGTATTGAATGAGGCGGTGACGCTGTTACAGCCCCAGCCGCTGCTGGACGGCATCGATTTGACTATTCGTTTTGACGCCGAGAATGCTGTCGTTCACGGCAACTCAGGGCAATTGTTGCAGGTTTTTTTGAATTGCCTGATCAATGCCGCCGACGCCATCCACGCCATAAGCAATGGGAGCGGCGCCATTGAAGTGGCAACCGAGTCGTTTGCCGCCGAAGCGGGCCCAATGCTGCGCGTGACCATTGCCGATACCGGCGTCGGTCTCGCGGAAGAAGAACTCGCCAATGTTTTTGACCCTTTTTTTACCACCAAGGAACCCGGCAAGGGAACCGGGCTGGGTTTGTCGGTGTCCTATGCGTTGCTTCAGGCCATGGGCGGGGACATTACCCTTGCCAACCGCTCAGGCGGCGGCGCTGTAGTTGTTGTTACCTTGCCGGCAAGGAGGGAATAGAGAGAGGATTATTGTGGTTCCGATGCGGTGCAGAGTGTTCCATTATGCCTAAATCAAACGAGGCATGATGCACACAGCACAACCACGTCAACTCGTAGCCTGGATGAAGAGCAACGGAATCCGGGAACACTTCACATCAAGCCCCGGATTCCGCAGGCTGCATCCGGGCTACGGTCGCCGGCCATCTCTCGTTTTGTGGGTCCTGGATGGAGCGTCCCGAGATCCGAAGCCGAGCTTACAGGCTGGCGTCTGAAATTCCGATTCCGCCTGGGTCCATCCAAGCTACTCACTGCTTTGGAGCGCAAGGTGGTGATTCGATGCTCGACATAAAACAGCAAGCCGCTTAAAGGCGAAACCCTATGCACAACAAGCAACGTATCCTGATTATTGACGACGAAGACAACATGCGGCACATGCTTGCGTCCGTGTTGGTTCGCCTTGGGTATCAGGTGGAATCGGCGGCGAACGGCCGTATTGGTCTCGAAACTCTAGCTGCTCAGGAGTTTGATGCCGTGCTCTGCGACATCCGCATGCCAGAGATGGACGGCATGGAATTTTTGCGCCAGGCTACGGCTGCCGGCATCAGCGCCACCATTGTCATGATGTCGGCCTTTGGCTCGGTGGACACGGCCTTGGCGGCAATGCGCCTGGGGGCCTATGATTATATTTCCAAGCCGTTCAAGGCCGACGAAATTGAACTGACTCTGCATAAAGCCGAAGAGCGGGAAGGGCTGAAACGCGCCAACCGCGAACTGCGCGACAAGGTTGCATCATTGGAAGGAGAGTGCGATTTCGGCAAGATGGTGGCGCGAAGCAAAGCCATGCAAGATGTTTTTACCCTGGCCGCCAAGGTTGCGCCGCATGCAACCACGGTGCTGATCACCGGAGAAAGCGGCACGGGCAAGGAGTTGGTGGCTCAAGGCATTCACCAGCGCAGCGGTCGCGCCGCCGGTAAATTTGTGGCTGTCAACTGCGGGGGGCTGCCTGAAAACCTGATTGAAAGCGAACTGTTCGGCTATGTCAAGGGAGCCTTTACCGGCGCCGACAAAAATAAGATGGGCCTTTTTGCCGAGGCGGACGGCGGCACCCTGTTTCTCGACGAGATCGGCGAGTTGCCACTATCGCTGCAGGTGAAACTGCTGAGGGTGTTGCAGGAAGGCGAGGTTCAACCGATAGGCGCTTCCGGGCCGAGTAAGGTCGATGTTCGGATTATCGCCGCCACAGCCCGCGACTTGGCGCAGGAAGTTGGGCTGGGCCTTTTTCGTCAGGATCTATTTTACCGGCTCAATGTTGTGCATATTGTCTTGCCCCCTTTGCGCGAACGCACCGGGGACATCGCTCTGTTGAGCGAATTTTTCCTCAAACGCTATGTGAAAAGGCTGGAGTCGCCGGTTGCCGGGATTGCGCCGTCTGCCATGACGTTGTTGCTCCAACATGCCTGGCCCGGCAATGTTCGCGAATTGGAAAATGTGATCGAACGGGCGGTGGTTTTGGCGGAGAAGAAAGTTGTGCTGCCGGAAAATCTGCCCGATACGTTTGGCGCCCGTCAAAACGGTCGACGGCTCGATGATTTCTTTGGCGGGTTTTCCATCAAACAGGCGCAAAAGATCATGGAAACGTCGCTCATCGGTCGAGCCCTCCAATCCACCGGAGGCAATAAATCCAAGGCTGCAGAACTGTTGGAGATCAGCTATCCTTCATTGCTCAGCAAGATCAAGGAATATGGTTTGGAGCGTGTGGGTGACGGGAAAGAAATATAAAAAGATTTTATATATGGCGCTCCATTGTTATATTTTTTTATATTATTTGCGGTTCTGGTTCTTCCGGCGTCTTGTGATGGGTTTGGCCAGAGGGCCAAGAAAACAGCTGGTTGACGAAGTATACTGGCTTAAAAGCACTCGAAAGGATTACTGGCCTGATTTTTGGTTGCCAGATTGCGGAGGAATTTTTCTATGCAGAATCTATCAGTCCCACCAACGAACAGGCATTGGGTTTCGCAACAGGGGTTCAGCCTTATCGAAGTGATGATCGCGATGGTCATTCTCTCGGTCGGAATCCTGTCAATAGTCGCTATTCAATATCTCATCGTCAATGGCAATACGAACGGCAACGTCGTCACCCAACAGCTCAATTTGGCCCAGAGATACATGGAGCAGTATAAAAATCGGCCGACGCCTGCTGATTTAGAGGACCTGAACTTGGTGAACGTGGATGAAACCGGTCAAGCTGGCGGTCCGTACGATGTCTCCGTTACAGTTGAGAATCTTCCCGCACCCTCAAAGAATGCTGCCGCACGTTTCGTTACTGTCACTGTCAGGCGCAATGGCGGCGTGGGTGGGCATGAAATAGCTATAAAGAGCGTCACGATGGGGAGTGGCATATAATGAAAGCTATAATGAAACCTAACCCTTGGAGAAAATTTACCGCAGCGGAAGGGTTTACATTGGTCGAAGTCTTGATCGTCTTAGCCATCAGCAGCATTCTCCTTGCCTCTGTAACCGGCGTGTTTATCCGTTCGGGGCGAGTATATACAACCCAGAACGCAACCGCAGCTTTGCAGCAGGAGGTACGCCTTGCCATGGAATACATGGTCGGGGAAATGCGCATGGCCGCCTATAACCCGAGGCGCGGTGAGGTTTCTTTTGCCATCAAAACGGCAAGTCCTATTCGTTTTCGCTTTGAGGCGGATCTTGACGAAAACGGTGAGAGGGCCAAAAGCACCAATACAGATGGCGATTGCGAGAATCGTTCCTTTCGTTATTCTCTTGTTAATACAGGTATTCAGATCGTCTGCGGGGAAGGAACCTCTTCTACATCCCCCCCCCAGTATATTCTTGGCGGCACGGACGCCAATGTTCGGGTGACTCAACTTGATTTCGCTTACCGTGATCGCAACAACAAAGACACGAAACTTGTTTCTGAGATTCGGAGCGCAGTCATTACCATCACCGCTCAAGCTCCGGCGGGAAGCGAAGGCTGGATCGAGCGAACTTACAGAACAGTTGTTGATTTTCGCAATGCCGGCCGCAACAGCTGAGGAGAATGCCATGCATAAAGAACAAGGATTACTGTCGCCGCTAAAAATGCCGGTGGCGGCCAACGACCATGGATTTGTCCTGGTGATGGCGCTGGTCATGCTGGTTATTCTCTCCATTATGAGCGCTGCGGCCATGACGGTCCGCAATACCGAACAGCAGGTAATCGTTAATCTCGAAGTGATGCAAAATAATTTTTATGCAGTTGAAGCTGTGACTCTGGAAGGGACAATGGCGCTTGAAAACCTCGCGGACGCCACCTTGCTCAACCTGGACGCCACTACGCTCTCTTGGCTGAAACCGAACGACCCTAAGGATGTCACACCTGACATCAATCTGACCCTGAGTAGTGCATGGGATCAAGGCTCTGCCAGTATAAAACCAGTTGACACCGTCTTGGACAGTGGAACGACAAAGATAACCCCACAGGGCTACAACGATACGAACACCTCTACCGGCGACCGCATCTGGTATGCGGCGTTGCAGGGTAATCTGGCTACACAAGAGGATTATTATGATCTTTGTCCTGACGAAGCAGTTTCCGATGAAGACAAAGTGGTCAAATGCTACAGCGTTTACGGCATGTACGATGTGAAATCCGGTGCAGGCAAGTCCTATCATGGCAGGCGGATGCTCATGGTTGGCTACAAAAAAACGATCTATAAAGAATGAGTTGTCAGGGGCATTGTGGAAAATTCTTTCGAATTTTTGTTAATGGGGCGGGGAAAATGAAGAATATCATGCAAATGTTGATGCTGCTCATGGCTTTGACGATTCTTAATCTTTGCGGAAGCAGTCTGGCTTTAGCGGATAACACCGTTCAGTCTTTTCCCGACGTTACGGTAACGGAAGGCGCTGGTCCTGGGACGGCTACTTTGACCGTAACGTTAGCAGCTCCAGCCGACAGTGATTTGTCTTTTTCCGTGTCAGCGGGATCAGGAACTGCCGATGGAACCGATTATGACGCCTCCGCTGCGACTCTCTCCATCCCAGCTGGGGCGACGAGCGGGGCGACGATCATTACCATTGCAAACGATGCGGTGGTGGAGGCAACTGAAACCTTTGTCGTCACGATAACTCCGACAGCAGGAGTCGTTGTTTTCGGCGGAGCGGCTACAGGCGACAAAACGGCTACGGTGACAATCAACAACGACGATAAATATTCCATCACATCCTTTCCCAGCCTCAGCGTGAATGAAAATGGTGGGTCCGCCATCCTGAAGGTCACGCTGAATCAAGCGGTGATAGCAGGAGATCAGGTTGATTTCACAGTGACGACCACAGATGGGACGGCCGCTGGAGCAGGTGTGGATTACAGCGCCCCCGCATCGCCAAGTTCCATTGTCTCTGGAGATGATCACGCCGATATAACGATTCCCATCACTGATGATTCGCTCGTGGAATCCGCGGAAACATTTACTGTTACTTTCTCTCCAACCTCTGCGAATGTATCAACCGGCCCAGTTACAGCTACGGTTACAATCAATATCCAGGATAAATATACCGTCACATTTGGCAATCAATCTCTTGACGAACCGGTTGGCGCCGTTGCGCCAATGACGTTTGCGCCTCCAGCGCCAACGATAAGCCCAACAATCCAAGATGAACACGACGGCAAAACGATACAATGGACCACCACTTCCGGCTCAGCCACTGCTGGCAGTGATTTTGTCGCCGCAAACGGGGCGCTAACCCTCGGCAAGCCGAGTGGCGTGTCTGGATCCGTCGTGGTGAACATCAAACCTGACGCCGATGACGAAGGTGATCAAAGTTTCACCATTACGCCAACTTCTGGTGGAACATTGTCTCCTGAGCTTTTTCAGTTCGCAGGAAACACTGGAACCATTAAGGACAATGACAATCGTATACGGCCCACCTGGAATGCCGCCTTTGGCGCGGTGACCCTCACGAGTGGCGGCACGAGCATCCCCATAACTTCAGGAACAACGGTGAGCCTGCCTGATGGGCAAGACGCCGTGATTACCGTCAGTGCAACGCACCGTATTCATTCCGTCGCCATTGATTGGAATTATCATTATCTTAATGGCGCCTCGTCTGCCCCTTTGGCCTATGTCACTTCCTCCACAGTTGTCGCTCACAAAGAGATAACCTATACGTTTACCCCTTCAGTTGTGGCCTCATCAGCCTCTTCGTATCACCCTATCGCGGTTCTGTTTGATCCACCAATTGAGATGACCGCCAGTGGCGCCGGAACGATTCTGCATACTACCGGTACAACGACGCACAGTGCGGGGGTGAACCTATCTGCAACCAGTGGGGCGACGACGCAAGTGCTTGCCGACTATGGTCAGAATGAAAGTTTTCAGTTCACCAAAGGTGTGGGAACCTGCGTGGTCGATGTAATTGCGGACGGGGTTTCGAAAGGCGCCTTTAAGAGTGTGAATAACAATTATGACGGAGATGTGTACCAGTTCAACGCTGTAACGACCAATCACACCATTGAAGGCGTTTTTGACGATGCCACCATTACGGTTAAGCTTGCGTCGATGGATGGCGACCCCACTAGAACGGCATTTATACAGAGCGCCGCCAGCGGCAGTGGTTGGCGTGCCTATCGGGCGTCGGATAGTGCTGGCACTAAATTGGACACCGCCCCATTCAAGACCGGGACGCACAATCAAACCTTTTCGATTCCTGGCGATATTCCCACCACCCCCTGCGACACGCAATATATCCTGATCGAGTTTCTATCCGTTGACGGGTATGTGTCGCCGAGTCAATACGTGGTTAACCTGGGCCTTGGTTTCAACGATCAGGTTGTTGAGGGATTGTACGAACCTGAAGCCCAAATTCTTACGGTCGTTTCCACTAACGGCAACGTCACCCTCAGCCCTGAGGGGGCGGCGGCGGTCGGGGTGCAACGTTATCTCTTTCTCCGGAACACCGTCGTGCAGTTGAGCGCCTCCGGCACGCCGCCCTGGATGTTCTCTCTGTGGCAAGGAGATATCGGCAGCGCCACTGCAGCCAATCCTATTATTAACCTCACTATGGATAAGGACCGAACCGTGGAAGCGGTCTTTGTGAAGCCCTGTCAGGATGCCGACGGAGACGGCTACACCGTCGGAACGGGCGGAACGAGTTGTTCGGCGACCACCGTGGATTGCAACGACACCAGTAGCTCCATTTATCCAGGAGCCACGGAAGTTTGCGGCGACGGCATTGATCAGAATTGTGACGGATCTGATCTGACCTGCACCGGCGATTATGCTGACAATGACGGTGACGGCTATACCGAGAACCAGGGGGATTGCAACGACGCCTCTGTCGCCATTGCGCCCGGTTTGTACGATAACCCCGCGACCTCAATTGATGAAGATTGCTACGATGGTCCTAAAGAAAAAGGCTTGGAGGAAACCTGCGTGGCAGCCTCCGATGTTCCCGCCAATGCAGCAGTCAAGCCCGCGCCTTCTCTGATTATGTTTTTGCTGGACGATTCCGGTTCAATGGACTGGGAGTTCATGACCAGCGCCAGCAATCAACTGTTTGAAAATAAATATTACGTCTATAATTATAACGCCATCAGCCGTGCCTACGATGATACTGCCCTCACAACAGCGCAACGGAGAAAATGGCAAAGCCAGTTGACGAGTTACAACCGGATTTATTTCAATCCCAGCGTCACGTATGCCCCCTGGCCCATGTGGGAGGATGTAATCGGCGCCGCCAATGTGCGCAGCCATGAAAAGGCGTATAATCCGACCCTGGCAACATTTCCGGATATTGCTTATGCGGCTGGATATACCCACGCCGACATGGATTTTCCCAGAACCAACACCTATGATCCCAGCAGCACCTACAGCGCCATGTATCATCCGGGTGATGCGAGCGGCAGTCGCAGTAACTATGAAATGGCAATGAATGCTGAATTCCTGAGCGTCAAGGCCGCTGGGCAACAGGTGATCGTGACCAGGGACGCGAGCAGCAACGGAGACAGCACCTATGCGGATGCGGTTGGCCTGTCGACTGATGGGACTCTGGAACTGAGTCAAGGACATTACTATAGTTGGTTCGCCACCAACCCCGCGTTTAAGCCTCTCTATATTTTCGATAACAACGACGGCAGCACTGTCTATTCTGAAAGCGGCACGTGGTATGATTCCAACGGTGAAGTCAAATATGAATGGGAAGGTGACGATAGATACACGGATGGCGCTGACCGTTCGGCATATTGGCGACTCAATCTAACGACCGCTGGCTCGTATTATGTGTATGCCTGGGTCGACGAATATGGATCCAGGGACAACAATGCCCTGTATACAATTTATTATACGGACGCTGGAGCCTTGAAGTCGGTGTCGGTACGAAAGGATCAAAGCCCTACCAACACCACCACCTCGCCATCGAACGGCGCTCGCTGGATTCGACTCACAAACGCGCCATTGCCTTTTGTGGTGCAAACCACGACCAGCGCCACTGTCAGCATTCGCAATGCCCATTATTACACCTTCAACGATCTTGACGGCGACGGCGTGCAAGACACCGGTGAGGATGTGTACCTCGTCAACATCCCTGGCACTGGCTATGCCGAGGGCAGCTATTCACTCGAATTTTATAAAGTGAACGATATCAATAATAACAGTTCGGTAGAAGACGGAGAACTCATTCCCGTGGCCTTTGCCGATGTGCCGGCAAAGGTCAAGCCGGTGCGCCGGGATGTGGCCGGTAACGTGATTACCGACACTGCCAAATTGGCTTATATGGTGCGCCAGGATTTCGCCGACTGGTTTTCCTTTTATCGCCGTCGCATCCTCACTGCCAAGGCGGCTGTTGGTTTGACGGTGGCGGATATGAAAGAGGTGGAATTGGGCATTCACACCATCAACCGAACCTATTCGAAACCGCTGGTTCTCATGCCCACCGCTGACGGCACGGAAAAAATCACCTACCTGACGACGATTTATAACATCAGGCCGGACGGCGGCACGCCGTTGCGTCGCGGGTTGTATGAGGTCGGCAAGTATTTTGAGAAAGGCGCAACCGATGATTACACTGGCTTGAAAACCGCTACCGGATTGTGCACTGGCGATACGTCGGTTTTCTGGGACGCCAACAGCGATGTGGATACAAACACCTGCGATGATTCCGGCGGCGAGTGCCAACGGGCGTATGTCATTGCCATGACCGACGGTTACTATAACGAATCTTTCTCCAGTGTTGGGGATGTCGACACCGCCAGCCCAACGGTTGTCTTTCGCGACAGCATCGGTAAAACCTTGGCCGATGTGACCATGAATTTTTACGATACAGATCTCGACAGCGTCCTTGGCAACAACGTTGCCGCCAAGGGGTTTGACGACAATGCCCGGCAGCATTTGGTAACCTATACAGTCGCGTTTGGTGTCTCTGGTTACTACAAGCCGGAGCTTTTTCCTGACTGTCTGCCCTCCTGCGACACTCCGGGTGAAAGCGGTTGCCCTTCTCTTTCCAGCCTGTCCAAGCTTGCTTATTCCGATTACACGGGCGGCGTCGGTGCGGTTGATGGAAAATTTGCAGGGAAATGTCCTACTTGGTGGGGGGATGATCCGAACACCTCGGGGGAATCCCCCAAGCGCATTGACGACCTCTACCATGCGGCAGTCAACAGCCGAGGCGAGTTCCTTAACGCAGCCGATCCTGCCGAACTGGTTGCGGCCATGCAGACAATCAAAGATTTGATTGCCGATCAGACTGGCACGGCCTCGTCGCTTGCGATCAACGCCAACAAAATAGAGGAAGACACGCTCCTCTTCCAGACCACCTATGATTCCAGTGATTGGAATGGCGACACCCAGGCAAAATGTCTCGACAATACAGGTGTTGTAGCAGCGTGCAGCCGTGTGAGTTGCGAAGCGACCTGCAACACAACATACGAAACCTGCGCTGCCGCCTGTGCGAGCAGCGATGCAACCTGTAAAACCGCCTGCAAAACTTCGTTGAAGACCTGCACCGCCTCCTGTACCGGTCAGACCTGCGACGAGGCGCATGCAACCTGTTCAACCGCGTGTTCCACCGCCAGTTGCAAAACGGCATGCAATGCCACCAAAGACACCTGTCTTCTTAGTCCTCCTGAAATCAAGTGGTCAGCTGCAAAAATAATAAGTCCCCGCACAGCCGATAGTCGCCAGATCATCACGTTTGATAAAGTGGCGGCCGATGGCGTGCCGTTCCGTTGGGATGATCTGACAACTGACATGAAATCGCAATTGCTTGGCAAATCGCAAATTCTTGATTATCTGCGGGGCGATAGCACCTATGAGCGGAAAAACGATACGGCCGGTCTTTTTAATTTCCGTAACCGTTCAAGCAAGCTCGGAGATTTTATCAATGCTGAACCCTATCATTATGCAAATACGACGCTTGGCATTGATTGGGTTTTTGTCGGCGGCAACGACGGCATGCTGCATGTCTTCGACAGCAACACCGGTGAGGAGGTGTTTGCCTATATTCCCCAAATGGTTTTCTCGAAACTGTATCATCTGAAAGAGGAAACCTATAACGACAACCATAAATTTTTCGCTGATGGCTATGTAACGGTCAAGGATCTTGGCGGCAGCGTTGTGTTGGTTGGTGGGCTTGGCAAGGGCGGTAAAGGTTTTTTTGCCCTTGATCTGACCAAGGCGGCTGCGTACAAAAACGACGTTGAGGATAATGCCGATGAAATCGTTTTGTGGGAATACTCTGCCGAGACCTTTGCGACACAGGCCGATATCGTGAAGAATTTAGGATACAGTTTTTCACGGCCGCAGATTGTCGCGTCAAACGATGCCACCGCCAATTGGGTGCTGGTGTTTGGCAACGGCTACGAAAGCCCATCTGGCAAGGCCGTTCTCTTTACCGTTGGTTTAGATAATTTGGGCGGTATCAGGTGGACAAAGATCATCGACACCAACACCGGCAACAACACGAGCGGCAGCGATTGCAATGGGCTGTCAACACCGGCGCTCGTCCTTCCTCAGGGCGATACTGCAAATGATTTTGCGTATGCTGGCGATTTACTGGGAAATCTCTGGAAGTTTGACCTAAGTGACACTGATAGAAACAATTGGGGAATATATTTCAAAGAGACCAGCACTGGAAATAAAAAACCGTTCTTTCAGGCCAAGAGTGATGCTGGGTACAGGCAGCCCATCACCATGCAGCCAGTCATCACCCTCAGTTGTGTAACCGACACTGCAGGGTATATGGTCCTCTTCGGCACTGGGCGTATTCTGAACCCTGATGTGGATTTCCTTGATCAGAGCGTTCAAACCGTTTACGGGCTGTGGGACTGGTCGGCGGCTTGGAAAGCGGCGGGGGATGCAACACCTGAGGATACCTACTTGGGGGTTTTGAGCACTGAAACGACGGCAATTAAATCGTCTTGCCAAACTGTTTGCGGAAACACCCTTGGAAGCATCACCGTCCCCGGCTCCTGCATTTATGAATGTGACGGCGACAGTGAGTGTGAAACGGAATGTAATACGGATTATGCGTCCTGCTACAGCAACTGTGGCGCAGTGAGACCTCTTTCCAACATGACTCAAGTCGTTGGCAGCAGTAGTGCTCCGTATGTTACCTTGCTGCGGCAAACACAGATCTGGGCCGGCGGCATCAATTATAATGACGACGGCACCGTTAAGGAAACCGTCTATGGAGCTACAGATTTCGATATGTACGACCAGATTGCACGGGTCCTTTCCGCTAATCTGATAGATTGGTACAAGCCTTCGCAAAACGTCGCCTTTGGCGCCAGTGGGAAAAAAACAGCAAAACATGTCGGTTGGTATTTCGACCTTCCCGCTAATGGAGAACGCATTGTTCGCGACATGACCGTTGTCAGCGGCAATTTGGTTTTCACCAGCACAATTCCGTCAGATTCGCCCTGTGAAAGTGGTGGAACATCTTATCACTGGTCGGTGAGCTCTTGTTCCGGCAGTCGTTCCGGCAGCACTTTTTTCGATCTTAATGAGGATGAACTTTTTGATTCCAGCGATTACATCAACATTGGCACCGCCGCTAACCCTTTATGGGTCGCAGTCTCGGCCATTGGGGTTGAGGGCATCAGTCCAGCGGTCAATGTGGTTGACACGAATTTTGGTAAACAACGTATGCTCTATCCGGACCATTCTGATGCGGTTGACGCCAAGTCGCCAGTTATGTATTGGCGCGATCTGGACTGGAAATAAAGCTTTGTGACAGTAAAGGAGAACACATGATATTCAAGAACTATTTCTTTCGATGGCCGGTTTTGCTTGGATGTGTTTTGTTGATCTGCGGGGGTGTGGCCGCTGAGCCGCGCTATGATGTACATGGCGACCTCATTCGTCCAGGGGCCGAGGAATTCACCGGGATTTTTTATGGGGCGGGGGAGCCCGACGAGGGAAACATTGTGCGAACAGTGGTTGTTAACGACAGTAGCTATACCATCGACAGTAAAACGATTTTTCGAACCCAAGCAGGCGGGACAACCTCCTTGGCCAGTTTTAGCAACGGTATGGCTGTGAAATTTTACGCCATCGACGCCTTGTTGACTAAAATGTGGCCAACGGGAGCTGCTAAATCCTCAAAGCCTGCTGTCGAAGGGAAAGGGACTCCTGAGGACAATTCCGACTCTTCAGGGGAGAAAAAGCCGGCTTCAGACCCTCGTAAGGAAAACGGTGTCTGGAAAAATTAACGATTGCCGGACAGATGTTTGGCAAATTCCCCAACAGAGGTGTACTGCGTGATGAAACGGTTTTCAAATCGAGGATTCACCCTGATTGAGCTTATGGTGACCATCGCAATCGTCGGGATAGTCAGTGCAATTGCTATTCCCAATATGATTGGTTGGCGGACTGAACGCCAATTGAGAGGGGCGGCCAATAATCTTCTTAGCGATCTCCAGCTGGCGCGCATTCGCGCCATACGCGAGGCGGAAACGGTGACGGCGCTGTTTAATGCGCCTAATTCTTACATCGTTTTTTTGGATAACAACTCCAACGATTTGCTGGATGCCGGAGAGCAGGAGCTGCGCAGGGTGAACATGCCGACAAGTGTAATAATTAGTTCTGCCTCTTTTTTCCCTGGGGGCGTAAGTCGAGTCACCTATGACGCCAAGGGAATGCCTTCCGGTAACGGGACGGTTGCTTTTGACTCCTCAGCGGGAACCATTTCTGTGATTGTCAACTCAGTCGGTCGATTGCGAATTACTCCATAGACAGAACCACCGGCAAAGCCGGTGGGATGTCGTTCATGAAGCCTCCTTTTTCGTGACTTTGACCGGATCACGAGACGGGAGGCTTTTTTATTTTACTGGAACCGTCGACCTGACGGTTATCCCCCGGCAAAGCCGGGGGATAAAGAAATTTAAGGGTTTATAAGCGAAAGCGCTGTTTGATGGAGCGTGAAAAACAGGGCTTTGCGGACCAGCTTTACGCCTTCTCAAGAATGTTGCGGCTGCGTTTGACTGCACAAAGATCGCCGCACATGGTGCACACCTCCTGATCAATGGGCTGGGAAGAGGCGCGGTAGGCCTTGGCTTTTTCCGGGTCCATGGCCAGTTCAAACATGGTGGTCCAGTCGAGATTTTTGCGCGCCTTGCTCATGGCGTTGTCCCAGTCAATGGCGCCGGGAATGCCCTTGGCCACGTCGGCGGCGTGGGCGGCAATGCGTGAGGCGATAATGCCTTCCTTCATATCGTCGGCGTCGGGCAGCCGCAGGTGTTCGGCCGGGGTGACGTAGCAGAGAAAGTCGGCGCCGTTGGCCGCTGCCAGCGCCCCGCCGATGGCCGAGGTGATGTGGTCGTAGCCCGGCGCCACATCGGTGACGATTGGTCCCAGCACGTAGAACGGCGCGCCGTGGCAGAGTTTTTTCTCCAACTGCATATTGGCCACCACTTCATTGAGCGGCACATGTCCCGGCCCCTCAATCATCACCTGCACATCCGCCTGCCAACATCGTTTGGTCAGTTCTCCTAAAATAATTAACTCTTGAATCTGGGCCGCGTCGGTGGCGTCGCGCAGGCTACCGGGCCGCAGACCGTCGCCCAGGCTGAGGGTGACGTCAAATTCGCGGCAGAGTTCCAGCAGCCGGTCGAAATGCTCGTAAAAGGGATTTTCCCGTTCATTGGTGGTCATCCAGTCTAGCAATAAGGAGCCGCCCCGGCTGACCACGTGGGTGAGGCGTGGATTAGTGCGCAGCCGCTGCACTGCCGTCTGGGTCAGGCCGGCGTGGATGGTCATGAAATCGACCCCATCCTCGGCGTGAATCCGCACCACGTCAAAAAAATCATCCACCGAGATGCTGGCCACTTCCTTGCCGTAGCGGGCCACGGCGTCGTAGACCGGCACCGTGCCGATCATCACCGGGCTGATTTCCACGGTCCGTCGCCGGAAGGCGCGGGTGTCGCCAAAGGTGCTCAGGTCCATGATTGCGTCGGCCTTGAGTTCAATCGAGCGCCGCACCTTGTTCAGTTCGTTCTCGACGTTGCAGCAATCCTCGGAAACGCCGAGGTTGACGTTGATCTTGGTGGATAGCCCGGCGCCAATGCCCTTGGCAATGAGATTTTTATGGTTGCGGTTGGCCGGAATGGCAATGCGGCCGTTGGCGACCCGCTCCAGCAGGTCGGCCTCATGGATTCGCTCGGAGGCCAACACCTGTTGCATCTGCGGGGTAAAGCCGCCTGCGCGGGCGGCAGCCATCTGGGTTGCATGGACCATGATCGATTCTCCTTGTTTGAATACAGGTTAGCTGTCTGGGAAGGTTAGATGCAGGCCGCCTGCAACCGGCGGGCGGTGGCGGCGATGTCGGCGGCGCCGACGATTTCGGTGACCAGGCAGACGGTCTTGGCGCCGTGGGCTAGCACCTGGTGCAGATTATGTTCCTTGATGCCGCCGATGGCGACAAAGGGCAGGGGACAGGTGCGCGCCACGTGGTCGAGGTAGCCGAGCCCCACTGGCGCGCAGACGTCTTCCTTGGTCTGGGTGCTGAAGATCGGGCCTACGCCGAGGTAGTCGGCGCCGGAAGCAACGGCTGCGGCCGCCTGCTCGGGGCCGTGGGTGGACAGCCCGATCAGCTTGTTCGGGCCGATCAGTCGGCGCACTTCGGCCACCGGAAAATCATCCTGACCGACATGCACCCCGTCGGCGTCGACCAATTGGGCGATATCCGGGTAATCGTTGACAATGAACACCACCCCGGCCTCGCGGGTCAGTTGGCGGATGGCGCGGCACTCGTCCAGCATTTCGGCAAAACTCTTGTGCGGCCGTTTCTCCCGGTACTGGATCAGGCGAATGCCGCCGGCAATCATCTGCCGCACCACCTCAAGGTTGGAGCGGTCAGCGGAAAATTTGGCGGCGGTGATGCCGTAGACGCCGGCGGGAAAGACGGGTTTACTCTGCGATTGTTCCATGGATAACACCTGGTTGGCTTAAAATAACGGCGCTCATGTGGTTGGCGACGGTGGACACCTTGTGGGCGAACAGGGGCGCGTCGGCGCAGTCGGTGGCAAAATCGCCGACGATGTGGCAGGCGCCGAGCCGCCGGGTGCGAACACCACCCAGATCGCTGCCGGCAATGCCGCAGGCCGAGACCACGATGCGCTCGGGCCCGAAGGCCTCGACCAGCATTTTTTTGTCGGCCTGACGATCAAAGCCTTCGACGATCAGGTCGCAGTCGGCAAAAAGGGCGCGACAGTTGGCGGCGTTGATGCGCACAACCTGTGCTTCGATCCGCAAATCCGGGCGGATGCGCTGCAGATTCTCACCCAAAGCTTCAACTTTGAGCCGGCCGATCTGATCAAAAAAATAGAACTGGCGATTGAGGTTGGAGATCTCCACCCGGTCGAAGTCGACAATCCGCAACCAATCGACCCCGCTGCGAACCAGATTGACCGCCACGTTGGAGCCAATGCCGCCCACCCCTGCAATGCCGATTTTCATCCGATCATGTCCCAGTCTTTAAAGACCGGCTGATAGCCGTGGGCGACAATTGCCCGGGCCACCTCTTCGACGCTGCGGTCGTCGGTGATCTCAAATTGGGGCGTCTGTTCCACTTTGATTTCGGTGTAGCCGCCCACTCCGGTGCTGGAGCCGGCGGAATAGCGAGTTGCGCCCAGCGGCAGAATGCGGTCGCGGAAGGCGGCGCTCTCTCTGGTGGAAACGGTGATCCCGGCCCGGGGGAGAAAGATGCGGAGGGCGGTCATGAACTGGACAAATGTTTTGTCGTTCACCAGATAATCGGGCTGGAAATCGCCCTCGGCCTCGTTGAAGCGCGGCAGCGACAGCGCCACCTCGGTGTTCAGGTAGGTGTTTTCCAGGTAGCGGGCGTGCATGGCGGTGAAAAAAATCTCGCTGCGCGGTTCGGCCAGCCCCAGCAGGGCGCCGAGATTGACCACGCGCATGCCGCCCTGGGCCGCCCGTTCCGGGGCGTTAAGCCGCCAGTGGTAGTCCATTTTTTTGCCGGCCAGATGCACCCGTTTGTAGACCTCCTGGTTGTAGGTCTCCTGGAACATGGTCATGCCGTCCACCCCGGCTTGATTCAACTGCCGATACTCCTCAACCGTCAGCGGATAGACCTCAACAGACACCGAGGCAAAATACCGCTTCAGCAGCCGGGCCGCCTCCAGCAGGTAGTCCATGGGGGTGACGTGGTGGGCCTCGCCGGTGAGAAACAGCACGTGCTGCATGCCGATTGCGGCAATGGCCTTGGCCTCGGTTTCGATCTCTTCCAGAGTGAGTTTGCGGCGCAGGATCGGGTTCTTGTGGTTGAATCCGCAGTAGGCGCAGCCGTTGTTGCAGTGGTTGGAGATGTAGAGCGGAATGAACATCTGGATGGTGCGGCCGAAATACTGCACGGTCAACTGATGGGCCTTGTGCGCCATGGATTCCAAATGCCCCGCCGCCCTGGGGCTGAGCAGGGTGAGAAAATCCATGGGGCTGGGTTTTTCCTTGGCTAGGCTCTGCTCAACGGCCGCATCGGTCACCTGATCAAAAAATCTTGAGAAATCAAAACCTTGGTATTGTTCGACAACTTCAAAAAACGACATAACGTGCTCCTCTCAAAGGTGGAACCAAGGGGTTAGTCATCGAGAAATCCGGTGAGCGGCGACGAGGCCCTAGCCAGGGTGGACTCCTCGGCCATTTCAGCCAGATAAGCGGCGCGTCCGGCCTTGACTGCCAAGTCAAAGGCCCGGCCCATGGCTTCGGGGTCGCGGGCGGTGGCAATGGCGGTGTTGACCAGCACCGCGTCAGCCCCCATTTCCATGGCCGCTGCGGCCTGGGACGGTTTGCCGATGCCGGCGTCGACCACAATCGGCACGGTGCAGTTCTCAATCAGCATCTCGATCAGCGGCCTGGTCTCCAGGCCGCGGTTGGTGCCGATCGGCGCGCCCAGCGGCATCACCGCCGCCGCCCCGGCGTTCTCCAACCGTTTGGCCAGCGGCAGGTCGGGCAGCACATAGGGCAGCACAAGAAAGCCCTCTTTGGCCAGGATTTCGGTGGCTTTGAGGGTCTCCCAGTTGTCCGGCATCAGGTATTTCATGTCGGTGATCACCTCGATCTTGATGAAATCGCCGCAGCCGGCCTCGCGGGCGATGCGGGCGATCCGCACCGCCTGCTCAGCGGTGCGCGCCCCGGAGGTGTTGGGCAGCAGAGTCACGTTGTTGGGAATGTACTCAAGGATGTTCTCCGACTGGGCGGTGGCGTCGATCCGGCGCAGGGCCACGGTGATCATCTGCGAACCGCTGGCGGCCAGCATTTTGGGAATTTGGGCATGGGCGGCAAACTTGCCGGTGCCGGTCAACAGTCGATTGGTAAAGCTCTTGCCCCCGAGTATCAGTACGTCGTCCTTCATGGTTCAGCCTCCGCCGACAAAACTGAGCAGTTCCAGCCGGTCGCCGTCTTGCAACGCGGTAACCGACCACTGTTCCTGTTTGATAATCTGCTGGTTCAGTTCCACAACCAGCGCCCCCGGGGCCAGCCCTTTGCGCGCCGCCAACTCGGCGATGGTGCAGGGCTCTCCGGTTTCTTTGACTCCATTGATAAATAATTCCATACAGTTGCCCCAATAAAAAAAGCCGCTTGTCCTTTCAGGGAAGGGCAAGCGGCTTGAGGCCGGAAAACCGGAGTACGCCCCGGTTTATCAGTGTCTTGTCCGCTTCCCTTCGCCGGTATTATCCGGATCAGGTTCCATGGGTATTATCTCAGGCGTTAGTTACGCCACCCCTCGCGATGTTTGAAGCTATAAAAGAGATGGGTCCGTTTGTCAACTCCGGGATAGGCAGAATGGGAAAAACATGGAAAAGATAAGAAATGCCGAGACGTTAAAAGGCAGATGCCGATATCGTCGGATTGCTGTCGCGGTAAAACTTATGCGATCCGTATTGGCCGATGTAGGATTTGCCGACCGTCCACTTGGGGTCGACGCCCACATGATGATAGAAGGTGGAGCCGCTGGTGAAATCCGGCGTGGTCATGGCCTTGAGGGCGACACGCAGGCTCTCTTGCAGCGGATTGATTTCGAGCGGAACGTAGGATTTTTTCTGAAAGGTCCAGCTGAATTGATTGGGCGCCAGAATGACGTCAACAATGCTTTTGTTGTCCTCAAGGGCCCGATTGAGGGTGACGTGGGCCACGGCGAGCTGACCGATTTCCGGTTCGCCGCGCGATTCGTGGTAGACGTTGAGACTTAACCAGAGCAGACTTTCGACAAAACCAAGAGGCATAGCGCTATACAGCCGCCTCTACGGCCCGGATGGTCGGGAGTTCGCGTGCGGCGAACTGCTCGATGCCCTCCTGCAAAGTGACGGGCGACATGGGGCGTCCCTGAACGGCCCCACGGGGTTGAATCTTGACCGCCTGATCCGGGGTCAATCCGACCAACACGCCGTTGTTGCCATCCCGCTGAAAAGCGGAGCGGATTTGCGCCGGCACTTTTATAACGTTTTCCTGTAATTGTTGCATGAATGACTCCTTTACCCCATTGCAATTTTGGAGTATGAATGGGGAGAATATAGCATCACTGAATCGATCAGACAAGTAAACAATTTCAACACCGGTTCATCAAAGGTTGGAACAGTCGGAAATTCAAGAAAAAATTCGTGGTGTCGTCGAACGCGTCACCTATCATGACGAGGCCAGCGGCTGGTCGGTGCTCCGGGTCGCTCCTTTTCAGAATTACGGCCAGTTGGAAACGGTCACTGTGCACCAGACCAGGGTCTTTGCCGGCTCGACCATGGAGTTCTCCGGGGTCTGGACCCAGCATTCGAAATTCGGCCGGCAGTTCAAGGCGCGGTTCGCCGTTGAGCTTAAACCCGCCGACGCCGGTGCCCTGGAAAAGTACCTTGGCTCGGGCCTGGTCAAAGGGGTGGGGCCCCAGACCGCAAAGCGCATTGTCCGGCACTTCGGCGACCGCACCCTGAGCGTGTTCGAAGAGGCCATCGATGAGCTGGCCGACGTGCCCGGCATCGCCGAAAAAAAGCTGGCCATGATCAAGGAGGCCTGGACCCTGCACCGGGCCATCCGTGAGGTGATGATCTTTCTCCAGGCGCACGGCATCTCGACCCTGTTTGCGGTGCGCATCTACAAGCAGTACGGCGACCGCTCGATCGCCTTGGTCCAGGAAAATCCCTATCGGCTGGCGCAGGATTTCTACGGCATCGGCTTTTTCACCGCCGACCGGGTGGCGCTCTCCATCGGCTTTGCCCCGGATTCGGATCTGCGGGTGCGGGCCGCCATCCGCCATGTGCTGTCCGCCTCGCGCGAGCAGGGCCATTGCTACCTCAGTCGCCAGCAGATTACGACTCAGGTCGAGGAACTGCTCCAGCTGTCGCTAGGGGAACACATCCCCGAGCATCTGGCGGTGATGCAGCGGGACGACCAACTGCGGGTGCGGGTGCTGCCGGAAATGAAAATCGGCGAGCCTGTGCCCTGTTATTACGCCAAATCGCTTTACTACGACGAAGATTATGTGGCCAAACGACTGGCCGGGGCGATTGGCGTGCGCGGCGTTGATCCGGCCCGGGTCTCCGCCTGGATGCACCGCCACACCGAAAGCCAGGCCATGGCCTTGAGCCCGGAACAGGCCATGGCGGTCTGTTCGGCGGCGGATCAGCGCTGCTCGATCCTCACCGGCGGGCCCGGTTGCGGCAAAACCACCGCCACCAAGGTGATCGTGGCCCTGCTCCTGGCCATGAACCTGCGCGTGACCCTGACCGCGCCCACCGGCCGGGCCGCCCAGCGGATGGGCGAAGTGATCGGCGTGCCGGCCAAGACCATCCACCGTTTGCTCGAATTCCAGGGCAGCGGCTTCAAGCGCTGCGAAGAAAATCCGTTGCAGACCGATTTTTTGATCATCGACGAGAGTTCGATGCTCGATGTTTCGCTGACCGCCTCGCTGCTCAAGGCAACCGCCCCGGACACGGCCTTGCTGTTCATTGGCGACGCCGACCAGCTGCCTTCGGTGGGCGCGGGCAATGTGCTGCGCGATCTGATCAACTGCGGCTGCCTGCCCTGTTTCCGCCTCACCACCATTTTCCGCCAGGCCCGGGAGTCGGTCATCATCCAGGCTGCGCATCAGATCAATCGCGGCGAGATGCCCATGCTGGAGTCGCCGTTTAAAACGCCGGCGGTGTGGAAGCAGGCGGACTGTTTTTTCATCGATTCCGCCGAGGCCACCCAGCAGCAGCTGCAGTTTGTCCACCGGGTCAAGAACCGCTACGCCGGCATTGAGGCGCGCGAAGCCCTGTTTGCGCAAACGCCCTATGAGCCGGTTGATCCTGCGGCCCCGGAGTGTTCGGCGAACAGCCCGGTCTACGAGTTCGCCGTGCCCGAGCAGTTCCGCCACGTATCCCTGGGAACCCTGGCCACCGCCGATTCCGCCGCCACCGAACTGCTGGCCCTGGCCAGGAAAACCCATCCTTGGTCCTCGCTCTATTACGGCCTGACCGCGCTTGACGTGGTGCGCAAGCTCTACCAGGAATGGGCGCCCAAGTATTTTCCCGGCGCGGAGATTCAGGTGCTGACGCCGATGATTCGCGGCTCCCTGGGCGCAGCCAGCCTCAACCTGATGCTGCAGCAGAGCGTCAACCCGCCGGACCCGACCAAGGCGCAGATCAGCATCGGCGAGCGGGTGTTCCGGGTTGGCGACCGGGTGATCCACCGCCGCAACAACTACGAATTGAACGTGTTCAACGGCGACATCGGCCGGATTGAGGCCATCGACAACGTCAACCTCAGCCTGGCGGTGGCCTTTTTTCCCGATCAGCGGCGGGTGGAATACACCCGCGATCAGATCACCGAGCTGGATCTGGCCTACGCCATTACCATTCATAAATCGCAGGGTTCGGAGTTTGACGTGGTGATCATTCCGGTGCTCAGTCAGCACTTCCGCATGCTCTTTCGCAACCTGATCTACACCGGCCTGACCCGGGGCAAGAAACTGGCGGTGCTGGTCGGCAGCCGCCAGTCCCTGGCCATGGCGGTGCGCAATCAGGATACCTCGAAACGGCAGACCGCCCTGGATTTGTTGATCCGCGAGTATCGGTCGGCGGGGGCTGGCGCGCCATCGGCTGAAAGGTAAATTTTGGTTAAGCTGGGCGGAGAATCCAGTCTCGCCTTGATAAAATCATTCGTTGTGCTAGGTTATGCTCTCTGAAACAGCGTCGGGCACAGCCCCGGTCTTTGATTGATCCTTTTTTTTACGTGGAAACCATGCCTGCACAGATTATCAGCGGCACAGCAACAGCCAAGGCCATCCGCGAAGAGATCGCCGCCGAAGCGGCGAGCCTCAAAGCCAGCCACGGGCTTATTCCAGGACTGGCGACCATTCTGGTCGGCGAAGATCCGGCCTCCCAGTCCTATGTGGCGGCCAAGAACAAGACCGCCCACGACTTGGGCATCCATTCCGAGCAGCGCACCTTGCCGGCGGCAACCACCGAGGCGGAACTGCTGGAGATTGTCGACCAGTACAACCGAAACCCGGCCATCCACGGCATTCTGGTGCAGCTGCCGCTGCCGCGTCACATCAACGAGGCCAGGGTGTTGTTCGCGATTGATCCGGATAAGGACGTCGACGGTTTTCATCCGGTCAACGTCGGCAAGATGATGCTGGGCGAGCGCTGCTTTCTGCCCTGCACCCCGCACGGCATCCTGGAGCTGCTGCAGCGTTCCGGAACCGAAACCTCCGGGGCCGAGGTGGTGGTGGTGGGGCGCTCCAACATCGTCGGCAAACCGATCGCCAACCTGATGCTGCAGAAGCGCGCCGGCGGCAACGCCACGGTCACCGTCTGCCACACCCGCACCAAGGACATGGATTTCCACACCCGCCGGGCCGACATCCTGATTGTGGCCGCCGGCGTGGCCAAGATGATCAAGGCCGACCAGATCAAGGAAGGTGCGGTGATTATCGACGTCGGCGTCAACCGCATTGGTCAGGCGGCCAGCGGCAAGGCCATCCTGGCGGGCGACGTTGATTTCGACGACGTGGTCAACAAGGCCGGCGCCATCACCCCGGTGCCCGGCGGCGTCGGCCCGATGACCATCACCATGCTGATGAAAAACACCCTGCAGGCGGCCAAACAGGCGGCGGGGATCGTGTAACCGTGATCTGAACCCAACGGCGGCGCCATGAGCGAGCAGAAAAAAGTGTGCAACACCTGCGGCGGCAGCGGCGAGATCGGTTTTTTTCAGGGCGAGAGTCGCTTTTTCATCACCCGCGAAGAGTGCCCGGCCTGCTGCGGCTTGGGTTATGTGATGGAAGGCGAACACGGCAACGGCGCAAACCCGCCGCAACCGCTACAACCGCCGAAACCTCCGCAATACAGCGAAAAAGAATAAAAAAATATGAACACCAATGATCTCTGGGAAGCCCTTGGCTCCATGGACGACAATCAATCCTTCCAGGTGCTGACCCAGCTGTTTGCCCGCTACGAACAGCGGCGCGAGCAGCATCCGGACGACCCCGAAGCCGCGGCCTTTTTTCAGGCCTTGAGCGTTATCCTGGTCCAGGTCCAATCCTGCAACGTCAGCCGCCGCTGACCGTCCCACCGTCTCCCGCGATCAAGCAAACCTCATTTCCTTTACCCACCTTGGATTGAAACATGTCAACCTCTGTTGTTTCCCTTGTTGCAGCCGGATCGGCCGCGCTGTCTGTTTTGTTGTTGCCTTCTATGCGCGCCCTGGCCGATGATCAGTTGGAGCAATGCGTGCAGCGCAAGCTGGCCACAGCCGACGACAGCGTCACCGTGGGCGATCTGCGGCGGCAATGCCTGCAGAACGCGGTCGGCGTTGAGCGCAGTCTGCCCAAGCGGCAAGGAGCGGTGGAAAAACGATTGGAAGCGGAAAAGAAAAACGTGATGCGGCCGTTTAGCATCCTGCCGCACAAGCCCAACTACATCCTGCCGCTGGCCTACAACTCCCACGGCTACAATTCTGAACACCACCGCGCGGCCAACGGCGACAGCGAGTATGATTTTGATCCGGTGGAAGCCCAGTTCCAGATCAGCATCAAGACGCCCTTGGTGGTGGGCCTGTTCGGCGATTCCACCGACGTGTACGCCGCCTACACCAACCACAGCTTCTGGCAGGTCTACAACAGTGAAATATCGGCCCCGTTTCGCGAAACCAACCACGAACCCGAGATGTGGGTGCAATTCAATCCCGGCTGGGAACTGTGGGGCGTGGTCAACGCCAGCAACTCCTTCGGCGTCAACCACCAATCCAACGGCCAAAGCAGCGCCCTGTCGCGCAGCTGGAACCGGCTCTTTGCCACCTTTGTATTCGAATACGGCGATCTCGGCCTCAGCGCCACGCCCTATTACCGCCTCCCGGAAGACGCGGACGACGACGACAACCCAGACATCACCGACTATATGGGCCATTACGAGCTGGGCGCCACCTACAAATGGGACGACCACACCTTCAGCCTGATGACCCGCAATGCCTTTGAATCCGATTTTCATCGCGGCGCGGTCCAGGTCAGCTGGAGTTTTCCCATGGGGGATTGGCCCTATCTGCGCGGTTATGTGCAGTATTACAACGGCTACGGCGAAAGCCTGATCGACTACGATCAGTACGTGAATCGGGTGGGGGTGGGATTGTCGTTGACGGATTGGCTGTAATTCCATTTCCATTTCAAAAGTGAAATAATCCTGTTGGTCATTTCGACGAGCACAGCGAGGAGAAATCTCATTATGGCACGAGATTTCTCACTTCGTTCGAATATGACACTCCTTCGTCGGCGATGTTTTGCGCTGTGCATCATGCTTCGCTTGCTTTGGAAATGGAATAACAGAGAAACTGCCGGTTAAACGACGCAGCATGGATGCACCGCGATGAGATTTTCGGCGCTTGGTTGATTTAATTGGGTGTGCGTCTCTTCTCCATCGTTCCCGCATCCAGAACTGCCCGCACCTTGGCGGACAGGTTCTTGAGAGAAAAGGGTTTCTGGATAAAGTGAACGCCCTCCTCAAGCACGCCATGCTGGGCGATGACGTCGGCGGTGTAGCCGGACATGAAAAGCAATTGCAGGTCAGGGCGGAGCAACAACAACTGCGCCGCGAGATCCCGGCCGTTCATCTCGGGCATCACCACGTCGGTGATCAGCAGATCAATCTTGCCGGCATGTTCCTGACTCAAACGGATGGCCTCGTTCGGCGCGGCAACGGGCAGGACGGCATAGCCCTGGCCTTCGAGCATCTCCTTGGTCATCTCGAGGATCATGGGCTCGTCTTCCACCAATAAAAGGGTTTCGCGGCCGCCCGCGAGCAGTTCCACCGCATCCGTTTGAGCCGTCCGCTCTGCCTGGATCTCATGGCGGGGAAGATAGACCCTAAAGGTCGTTCCCTGGCCCGGCGCGCTGTCGACATCGATGAAACCGTTATTCTGCCGAACGATGCCGTAAACCGTGGCCAATCCCAGGCCAGTCCCTTTGCCAAAGTCCTTGGTGGTGAAAAAGGGTTCGAACAGGTGCGAAATCGTCTCCGCGTCCATGCCAGAGCCATTGTCGCCGAGCGCCAACAGCACATACTCGCCAGGAAAAAAGCCTGGATGTGCGGCGCAGTAGGCCTCGTCGAAGACTGCGGTCCCGGTCTCAATGGTGAGAACGCCTGCCTCGCTGATGGCGTCTCGGGCGTTGACGCACAGATTCACCAGGATCTGGTCGATCTGCGACGGGTCCATTTTGATCGCCCCAAGATTCCTCCCCGGCAACCAAACCAGATTGATGTCCTCGCTGATGAGCCGTCGCAGCATGCTCAGCATGCCTTCCACGATCTCGTTCAAGTCGAGCATTTTGGGGACAACCGTCTGCTTGCGAGCGAACGCCAGGAGTTGCTTGGTCAGGTCGGCGGACCGTTCGGCGGCGTTATGAATGTTCTGCAAACTGGCAAAAAGGGGATGGGTGGGTTCCAGCCGACTCATAGTCAACTCGGTCTGCCCCAGAATCACGCCGAGCATGTTGTTGAAGCGTGGGCCACGCCTCCCGCAAGACGCCCCACCGACTCCATTTTTTGGGCTTGGGCCAATTGGACTTCCAGTTTGCTTTTTTCCTCTGCCGCTCGCCTGCGCTCGGTGAGGTCTATTGTATACCCGGCTAAATAGCTTTTCCTTCCGATCGGAATGGGAAATTTAAACGTTGTATAGCAGCGGCCATTCAATTCCTCATCCTGATGGAGAATCTCGCCACGGGAAACGACCAACCAGTCGTCAGCGGTAATTTTCGCCGCGAATTCGGCTGGAAAAAGCTCCTCCATGGTTTTTCCAGCAATTTGAGACCCCGGTACGCCGATCATCTCCTGGAAATTGTCACTGGCTTTCAAAACGCGACTTTCAAAAGGTACGACCTCCTTGATATAGGCGTAAATAGGCGAGTGCTTGATGAACGAGGAGAGCAGTTCGTTTGATCTGCGCACTTCTTCCAAAATCTGCTTGTGTTCAGTGATGTCGATGTTGATCCCGAGGACGCCTAGTATTTCCGTCCCCTCGCGGATCGGCGCCAAAATGTGATGAAACTCTCGCAAATCGCCATGCTTAGTAACGAGGGCGCACTCTTCTGAGATGATCTCCCCCGCAAGGACGCGGCGATTGTTGGCAGCCCCTTGTTCCAGGGTTTTAGCGTCAAACTGCTGCAATGAAGCTGTGTCTGCCGCCAGGTCGCCCCACAAATTGACGGACTCGTCGCTTTGCATGAGGATGCGCTGGTTGGCGTCGCGCGCCCAAAAGTCGAAAGGCAGGTTGCGCAGCATCGCTCCCAGCAAGGCATCTTTGCGGAGGAGGGCTTTCTCGGCCTGTTTCCGCTCGCTGACGTCGCTGTAAATAACCATGACCCCATAGTCTTCGAGATGAAGCGGAGCGGCCGCCACACTGAGCCAGATGGTTTCAGCGTTTGGCCTCACAATGCCCATTTCGACATGTTCAATCAGAGCGTTCTCGTGCAACGCCCGCATGCCGGCATATTCGTCAACCGGCATCGGGGTGCCGTCTGGGCGGATTATGCGCCATTCCGTGCTGTCGAGAGTCCGCGCCTCGTGATCCTCCTTGGAAAGGCCCAAAAGTTTGGCGGCCATATCGTTGGTTTCGATTATTTTCCCCAAACGATTGGTCACTGTGATCCCAAGGGGAATGTTAGAGAAAAGCACGCGGTATTTCTCTTCGCTTTTGTGTATGGTCTGCTTGGTGCGCCGCAATCGAATCACCGTGACCCAAAGCAGCAACGAAAGCGCCGTCAGCACGAGAATAGCCGCAAACGATGGGATGAGCGCACTGCGGTGGCGATTCCAAAAGGAGATCGGGCGGTTGACGACAAGGGCGCTATCGGGCCAGAGACGTTCAGTGATCTGCAGTTTGGTTGCGACAGTGTAATCAATCATGCATCGAGAGCGACTTTCTTCTATCGCCGTGTGCTCAGAATCTGCCCCACCAAGCACGCGGAGAGCAAGGTCGGCGGCTTGTCGACCGTGCTCCTGCCCCTCCAGCAGCAAACCGCCTACAACGCCAAAACCGAGGTCAGTTGCATGCACCGTGTAAACCGGCGCCGGGCTGACAGATGCAATCAGCCGCGCGCTTTCCTCCCGGGTAAAGGTGCGCCCAGCCTTGTCGGTGACATAGGTCAACAGCAGCACGAGTCCATTGGGCGGCATTGCTCGCAGTTCTTGGCTCAGCGTCTCGACTGGACCATCGGATGCGTAACGCAGCTCTACTTTGTCCGCAAAGCGGGCCAGGGACTGTTCGGTTTCCTGCCGAACCGCAAGGCCGCTGGCGGTATAGTCGTGGATCACCAATACCTTTGCCGCCCCGGGATGCATGGAGAGCGCCATTTCGAGCGTGCCGGCCGCATCCAGCCGCTGGACCACGCCGGTGACCTTTTTCCTGCCGGCAATCATTGCGGGACGATAGCCGTTGATGCCGGCAAAGACGACCGGCGTTTCCGGAAAGAGGTCGTTTGCGTTGCCGACCAGCAGGTCGAGGGCAGGATTGTCGAGGGCGATGATCAGGTCAAAGGTGCGGCCGTGATACTTGTGCACCAGATAGCCCTTGAAAAAGTCGAGATGCGCGGGCGTCGGAAAACGTTTGGCGTCAATCAACTCAATTCTGGGAACCAGATGCGGGCGCCGCGTCCGCAATGCACTGAGAATGCCGGCAATTTCGTTGTCCGACCAGTTCTCGCCTTGATGATAGGAGTTGAGGATAAGGATGTTGGGCTGACGCTGCTCAGCCCACCCCTGCCCGGCAAAGACCAGGCCCCAAAGGGTCAAGGCGAGGAGCCAAAGCGACCACTGCGCAGGGAGAATGTTCGTGGTCATGCCGCGTGAACCGCTGCTTTGGTGATTGACATCTTTTCTGGCCTTTTTTTCGTATTCATTCTGGGGATGAAAGGCGTGAGGCCGCCCTCGCGCAATGTATCTTGCCCAACCCCTGCCGTAAAACGCCGAGCGCCATGGCCAATCCCCCCTCTGTTTTCTCCGGTGTATTATGCCATACAAAGAAGAGTAAAGAAATGTAACGCTCACGAAGAGCACACCAACGGAAAAACAGCGCCGGCGCCATGAACGCCCAGGAGCAGTGGGCTAGATGCAGTGGCCAGATGCAGTCGGGCGTAGGCTGGAATGGCCGCACACGGATCGACCAGCCTCGTTGAAAGACATTGGCCAAGCCATAAAACCTGCGGGGGCGAGATTTGACATTGCGGCGAATATTCGGCTATAAATAAACATAAATACTGTTTTTCAGGCAGGTTAAGGGGATAAATGCGGCAAGGAAGGGGAAACAATCTGTTTTCAACCGCCCAGGAGGCCCATTTTGAGCACGAATCGGACGTCGCGTCTGTTTGATCGTTTTGGCCAGGGAATCCTGCTGGTGCTGATCGGTTTTGCCTTGGTTCTGGCTGCCCTCCTGGGTCTTGATCAGCAGATTATCCAACCGGCGTTTCGGGAATTGGCCAGCACGCAGGCCCTGGAAGACAGTGATCGCGCCTTGGCGGATCTGCACCACGAACTTTCCGCCCTGGCGGAGGTGGCCAACGATTGGGCCTACTGGGACGACGCCTATGCCTTTGCCCACAACCGCAACCAAGCCTTTGTCAGATCCAACTATTCAGACGCCTCCACCCTGTCCGCAGTTAGCGGCATTGATCTGCTTGCCTATTACGACCAGAACGGTCGCCGTTTGCTGGAAGGGGTGTATCATCCCGTGTTGGGACGATCCGTGTCGTTGCAGCTGTTGCTTGGAGAAACCCCGCCCATCTTGACCCTCACGGCGCCCGTCATGCAGCAGGCCCTTGGCATGGAGGGTTGGCTCGCCACCGAACACGGGCTGTTGCTGTTGGTGGTTCGCCCTATCCTCACCTCTTCGCAGCAGGGCCCTGCTCGGGGCATTATGCTCATTGGTCGTTTTTTCAAAGAAACAGACCTTGCGGAACTGGCAAAACGGACCAAGGTGGCGGTCAACCTGTTGCCGCGCTCCATGCTGGCCCCTGCTGAACAGGCGCTGTTTGATCAGCTTTCGTCCCCGTCCATGCAAGGGCGCAAGGTGTTGGAGGGGGGCTTTGTCTATCAGCTCCTGGTCGATATGGGGAGTAAGCCGTTGCTGCTCCTGCGCACGGCGGCGCGCACCGAGATCGCCATGCTGGGCAGACGGACCGGCCGCATTCTTTCGGTGCTGCTCGGCGTTGTGTCGCTGGTGCTGCTCATCAGTTTGGCGGCCTATCGACATCACGTAAGGGCGTCGAAATCCGCTTTAGAGGAGAGCGAATCCCGGTATCGACAGTTGTTTGAATCCGAGTCCGATGCAATTTTTCTGGTGGAAAACCAGACCGGCCGCATCCTTGAGGCCAACCAGGCCGCAGCCCTGCTCTACGGGTATAACCGCAACGAACTGCTGACCATGCGCAGCGCCGATCTTTGGGCTGCACCCGAGGACGCCCCGCAAGGAAGCAGCGACGCGCCCCCTGCCGACGATCAGATGATCGACGTGCCTCTTGCATTCCATCGAAAAAAAGACGGCGCTGTTTTTCCGGTGGAGATCACCGGCCGATTTTTTATCCATAAGGAGCAGTCGGTGCATCTTGCCGCTGTTCGCGACGTCACGACGCGCAAACACATGGAGGCTCAGCTGCGCTTCACCCAGTTTGCGGTGGATAGCAGCGCTGACGCCGCCTTTTGGGTCTCCCCGGAGGGTCGCTTTCTCTCCGTGAATCGGGAAGGATGCCGGTCGTTGGGCTATGCCAAGGAGGAGCTGCTCGACATGACGGTTGCGGACGTTGACGCTGAGTTTCCCCTTGCGACGTGGCCGCAGTATTGGCGGGAATTAAAGGCAGAGGGGAGCAAGCTGCGTGAAAGCGTGCATAAAACGAAGGATGGCAGGACTTTCCCGGTTGAAATTAGAGCAAATTTTGTCAATTTCAATGGCCAGGAATTCAATTTTGCCATCGTGCGCGACATCAGCAAGCGCAAGCAGATAGAGCAGGAACGGCTGCAGATGGAGGCGCTGAAGGGGCAGTTGGAAAAAGAGAAAAGTCTGGGCATTATGGCCGGCGCCGTGGCGCACCACTTTAACAACCAGCTGATGATTGTTGAGGGATTTGTCCAAATGGCCATGGAAGATCAAGACGATGCGGAAAATCATCAAGGAGATCTGGCGCTCGCTTTAAAGGCGGCCAGCAAGGCGTCGCAACTGAGCAAGCTGATGCAGACCTATCTTGGTCAACCGACAGCAGGGCGACGGCCGATGGATCTGGCGGAAGTGTGCCGACAATCGCTCCCCCTTCTTGAGGCGCTACTGCCCAGCGGGGTAGAGCTGCGGACAGACCTTCCGGTTTCCGGACCGATTGTCTTGCTGAGCGTTGAACATATTCAGCAAATCCTGACCAATTTGACGACCAACAGTATTGAGGCGGTTGCGGAGGACTCCGGATGGATTGCATTGCGCGTCGCAACGGTCGCGAGCGGCGATATTCCTCTGATGCATCGTTTTCCGGTGGACTGGCAACCCTTGGACCAGACCTATGCCTGCCTGAACGTGACCGACAACGGCGACGGCATCGCCCCCGAGAACATCGAAAAACTGTTCGACCCATTTTTTACCAACAAATTCACCGGTCGGGGGCTAGGGTTGCCGGTGGTCCTGGGATTGACCAAGGCGCTGGACGGAGCGATCACCGTGGCGAGCAAACCAGGCCAGGGGAGCGTTCTCCAGGTTTTTTTGCCGATTGCCGAGGGTTTCTGCGCCCCGCAGGCGGGCGGCGAAAGCGAGGCGTAAAGCCGCCAACATTCCGTCGACAAACCGCCCAGCTCAATTCATAGCCATTTTTTGCGGCGAAAATAGGTCAGCAGCCCGGCCGGAATCAGAAAAAAGAAGCCCCACAGGATCGGGTAGGACCACTTCCAGCGCAACTCCGGCATGTAGTCGAAATTCATCCCATACACCCCGACCAGGAAGGTCAGGGGAATGAAGATGGTGGCAAACACGGTCAGCACCTTCATCACTTCGTTCATCCGGTTGCTGACGCTGGACAGATAAATGTCGAGCAGGCCGTTGATCAGATCGCGGTAGGAATCCATGGTGTCGATCACCCGTAGGGTGTGGTCAAACACGTCGCGAAAATAGGGCAGGGTTTTTTCTTGGATCAGAGGGCTTTCGCTGCGCTGGACAGCCAGCAGCACCTCGCGCAAGGGGGTGATTGCCTTGCGGATGAACACCAGTTGCCGCTTGAGCAGCTGGATGGTGGCAAAGATTTGCGGTTGCGGCCGGGCCAGCAGTTTGAGCTCGATTTTCTCGATGCTCTCCTCCAGGGTGTCGGCCAGGGCAAAGTAGTTGTCCACCACCAGATCCATCACCGCATAGGTGAGATAATCCGCGCCTAACGCCCGGATGCGGCCCTTGGCGTTGGTCAATCGTTGGTGGAGCCCCTGGAACAGACCGTCGCTTTTTTCCCGGAAGGTAAACAGCAGGCCTTCAAAGAGCAGGATGCTGATTTGCTCGTGCTCAACCTTCAAGGTGTGATCGCCGTTTAAGGTTTTGAGCACCAGGAAGAGATAGTCGTCGTATTCCTCGAATTTGGGCCGCTGATGGGTGTTGAGGATGTCCTCCAGGACCAGCGGGTGGACCGCGAAACTCCGGCCAATGGCCTCCAGGGTCTCGACCATGTCCAACCCTTCGCAATGGACCCAGAGCACCGTGTCGGCGGAGCGGCGGTTGAGAATGTCGTCAATCGAGGTCACCGCCTGTTCTTCACAGTGGCTGCCGCTGTAACTGATCAGGGTGATGCGGCTGGCCGCCGCCGGTTGCTTGCCGACGTGGACCAGCGCGCCTGGCGGCAGGCCGGCTTTTCCGGAGGGGTAGTTGAACGAGGCCGCCATGGTTTACTCCCTGGAAGACTTTAAACGCGGTATGGACCGTTCGACCTGCAGCGTTATATTGCCTTGCCGGTCTGCGGGCAGCGCCGCCGCCAGCAGATGGGCGAGTTGGCGGCGGATGGGCGCGTCCAGGGGCAGGGCCACGCCGTCCAGGGTCAGCGACCACTGACCATCGCGTGTTTCCCGGTTGACCAGCAAGCGGGCCTCGATAAAATCGGCGATCTCCTGAGCCTGATCCAGGCCAAAACACAGTCCTTCCGAGCAGGGCAGATCCGTGGCCAGGGCAACGACGCCGGCTACCTGGTCGCGCAACAGGGGCGCCTCGCTGTCCCGCCGGACCTCGATTTTCGCTACGTCCACAGCCCGTTTAAATCCCTCGGCCACCACGATGTCCGCTTCAGGAAAAAGACGCCTGGCCAGAGGCAGCAGGGCAAGCTGCGGCGGCCGGGTTTGAACCACCAGCTGATCCGGGGCCAGCAGGGCCACGCCGTCGGCCCCGGATTCCTTGTAGAGGGCTGTGTCAGTGTGCGGTGAATCGAACGCGATGCCGCGTTCCTTGGTGGACTTGATCACTGCCACCACATATCCCTTGGCCTTGAGCAGGGCGACCACCTGCCGGGTCAGTGTGGTTTTTCCGGAATTGTGCCAACCTATGAAACTGATGACCGGAGGCATGGGAACTCCTTGTCGGTTGCCGCCGCGGCGGGCGCCGGCGCGGGAGGGATGTTTTTACTGAAAATTGACTTTCAAGATTCTGTGATAGTTATTATAAATTTAATAAGAAAACAACAAGTTAAAATAGGGGCAGGGAAGGGCGCCCCGGCTGTTTTCGAGAAAGATTGGCAGGGCGCAACAAGGCGTCGTCCACTCACTCTTTGCCTCAAGGAGGAGAACCATGCGTGTTCGTTCATTCGTGAAAGTTGGCGTTGTCCTGGCGGCAGTTGCAGCCGTTGCGGCGGTGGGCTTGGTGATCGCCGTCAAATCCATGAATCTCGACCGGATCAAGGAAATGTTGACGACTCAGGTGCAGAGCGTCACCGGTCGGACTCTGACCATAGCCGGTCCGCTGGAATTGCGGCCAGGGCTTGTGCCCGGCGTGACCGCCAAGGGGGTGACCCTGTCCAATCCGCCTGGCTCAATGCGTCCGGAGATGGTCAAGATCGATTCCTTTGAGATGGAAGTGGCCTTGCAGCCGCTGCTCAAACGGCAGATTTTGATCACCCGCCTGATCCTCTCCTCGCCCGACATCCTGATCGAAACCGACGCCAAAGGGCCGGGAAATTTGGATTTCAGCGCGCCTGCCGCCGCTCCTAAGGTCGAGCCCAAGGCCGAACCCAAGGAGGGAGCCGCCTTCAGTCTTGACTTTGTCGAGGTCAAAATCAAAAACGGCAAGGTGGCCTGGCATGACCGCACCTCCAAGAAAACCGAAACCGCTGCCATCCAGGAACTCACCCTGCGGCGGGACAAGACTGATCCGGCCCTGTTGACGGTGCGTCTGGCCGCCAAGGCGCTGAACCATACGATTGAAATGAACGGAACCATGGGCGGGGTCGCCGCTGCGCTTGCCGGCAAACCCTGGCCCCTGAACCTCAACGCGGTGATCGACGGTTTGAAAGTGCACGTGGAGGGCAATGTCGCCGAGCTTGCCGCGTTCAAGGGGCTAAACTTCAAGGCGTCGACCCAGGGTCCGGAGCTGATGGACGCGATTCGCGCCGCAGGCCTGAGCAAGCCGGAAATGCCCCAGATTTTGGGACCCTATGCAATTACGGCCCGGTTGAGCGACGCAGGCAAGCAATTGCAGTTGGCGGATGTGGAGGTGCAGGCCGGCAAACGCGAGGTGCTGTTGCTGAGCGCCAAGGGCGGGGTCAAAGACCTCACCGGGGCGATGGCCGTGGATCTGGCCGTGAACCTGGAAAGCGACAATCCTGCAAGCCTGTCCCAAATGGCGGGCGCCGACATTCCGGTCAAGGGGCCGGTGCAACTCGCTGGCCAGTTGACCGGCGGCGGCAAGACCTGGAAGATGACAGCGCTCAAATCCGTTGTCGGCGCAAGTGACCTTGCCGGCGACGTAGCGGTGCAACTGAACGACCGGCCGCGTGTTTCGGGTAAACTTTCAGCCGCAGCGCTCAATCCGGCTGATTTCTCCGGACAGGCGCAGGCAACAACTCCGACGGCGCAACCAGGCGTGCAAACAGCCAAGGCCAAGCCTAAAGCCAAGGGTGGCGACGGCCGGCTGTTTTCGGATCAACCGCTGCCTTTTGCCCCCTTGCGCGCCTTGGATGCGGATTTGTCGCTGCAGGTGGGCAAGCTAGCGGTGGACGACCGACAGTTGTCCGACTTAGGCCTGACCCTGCAGCTCAACAACGGCCGGCTTACGGTCAAACCCTTTCGTTTTGGTCTGGCCGGCGGCGTGTTTGAAGGGGATCTCCAACTGGATGCGGCCGGCAAGACGCCGACCCTGGCTCTGCGTGTCAACGCCCGTCAGTTCGAGCTGGGCAAGCTCAATAGCGGCGGTCCGATCAGCGGCGGCAAGAGCGATTTGAAGGTGGATTTGAAAAGCAGCGGCGGCTCGGTGCGCGCCCTGATGGCCGGGGCGACCGGCGAGACGAGCCTCAGCGTTGGTGAGGGACGGCTGCAGAACAAGGCCATGGATTGGGCCGCCGGCGATCTGCTCTTCCAGGTGCTGGGCGCAATCAATCCCCTGGCCAAAAGCGAGGATTCCACCCAGATGACCTGCGCGGCGGTCCGTTTTGTCATCCGTGACGGCGTGGCCACCACGGACAAGGGTCTTGCCATGCGCACCGCCAAGGTGGATGTGGTGGGTTCGGGCACGGTCGATCTGCGATCCGAACAGCTGGATCTGGGCATCAAACCCCGACCCCGGGGCGGCGTCGGCCTGAGCCTGTCCTCGCCCCTGGCCGGACTGGTGCGGGTGAACGGCACCCTGGCCAAACCTTCCATGGGCATCGACGCCGGCGGCACGCTCAAAACTGCGGCTTCCGTGGGCGCCGGCGTTGCCACCGGCGGTCTGTCGACCCTGGGCGAGCTGCTGCTCGACAAGGTGTCGGGCGACGACGATCCCTGTCGCACCGCCCTTGGCCAAGCCCCGCAGGGTCAGGCCAAGCCCAAGACGGAGACGCAAAAGTCGCAATCAGGCAATCTGCTCCAGGGGATATTCGGGCGCTGAGGCTATTTCTCAACCAAAAGAAGCCTGCTGCACATGCACACAGCAACATCTCGTCGATGAGGGTGCGTCACATCAACTCGTAGCCTGGATGCAGCTTGCGGAATCCGGGTTTTGATGTGATCTGTTCCCGGATTCCGTTGCACTGCATCCAGGCTACGGTCCGCCGACCAGCTCTCGTTCGCTGGTGTCCAGGCGCCGCATGGGGAACGTTTCGTGGGGCCAGCCAAAACGCTGCGTCATGTCGACCAAGGGAGAAATCTTGCGCCTTCGCGAAATGTTCCTCTGCGAGATTTCTCCTCGCTGTGCTCGTCGAAAAGACGAAGCGGCGTGTTTCACTGTTGAAATGGAAATGGAATAACGGGGCGGGAACGCATCCCGCATCCCGTCCCAGTTACGGTTGCCGCAGCAGGGCGTGCAACCGGGCGCAAAGGTCCTGGAAATCGTGGCTGCTCCGATTGCGGGGGCGGGGCAGTGCAATGGGCACTGTTGCGCCAATTTGCTCGGAGTCGCGATCTAAAACCAGGGCCCGGTCGGCAATGGTCACCGCCTCCTGCACGTCGTGGGTGACAAAGAGGATGGTCTGGTTGCGCTTCTGCGCCAGCCTCAACAACAACTCCTGCATCTCCTCCCTGGTCTGGGCGTCTAGGGCGCCAAAGGGTTCGTCCATCAGCAGAATCTGGGGCGAGCGGATCAGCACCCTGGCCAGGGCCACCCGCTGTTTCATGCCGCCGGACAGGGTCCGGGGCAGGTAGTCGCCGTATCCTTCCAGTCCGACCAGATCAATCAACCGCTCCGTCTCCAGGCGCCGTTGCGTGCCGGAGCTTCCGCCAAGGCCGAACGCGATGTTTTCCCGCACCGTCAGCCAGGGAAAAAGCGCGTCTTCCTGAAACACCACGCACCTATCCGGCCCGGGTTTGACGATCCGCTTGCCGGCCAGCAGACACTGCCCCTGAGTTGGCGCAAGAAAACCAGCCACAATTTTGAGCAGGGTCGACTTGCCGCAACCGCTGCGGCCAATCAGGCAGACCAATTCCCCGGCCCGGATTGACAGGGAAATGCGGCGCAGCACCGGTTCGGCCCCGCCGTTGCGACTGTAGCTGTGACTGAGATTGACAATTTCAAGGAGCGCCGGCGAGTTGTTTACGGTCATGCAGTGCTGCTCCTCAGGATTGCCTGCGGGCGCTCTTGAAACAGAGGCGCATCAGGGCGACCAGCGCCAGATCGCACAGCCTGCCGATCAGGGCAATGAGCAGAACGCCGACCAGGATGACGTCGGTCTGGCCCAGCATCCGCGCATCCATGATCACCGCGCCCAGGCCGTCGGGCACGCCGGTCAGCTCGCCCAGCACCAGATAGGCCCAGGAAACGCCCATGCCCAGGCGCAGCCCGGCGATGATGTTGGGCATGGCCATGGGCAGGAGAACCGCAAAGACTCCGCGCAGCCGACCAACGCCCAGCATGGCCCCGGCCTGGCAGTAGATCGGGGCCACCAGCCGCGCCCCGGTCAGGGCGTTTTGATAGATGGGGAAAAAGGCGGCCATGGCCACAAGGAAGACCGTGGTTTTAACGCCGATGCCAAACCAGATCATGGCCAGGGGCAGCCAGCAGATGCCGGGAACCGCGCGCAGGCCGCCAATGGCGCCGGCCGTCAGGCGGTGGGCCAGGGCCATGCGGCCGGAGACCACGCCCAGGGGAACGCCGAGAGCGGCGGCAAGGGAAAAGCCCAGCAGCACTCGGGTCAGAGAGGCGGCCAGATCGGACCAAAATCTGCCGGCATAGGGCCCCTGTCCGGCGGCGGCAAAGATGTAGCGCAGGCCGGCTTCCCACACCGCAGCCGGCGGCGGCAGCAGGTAGGTAGGGACCATCCCGAACGCGCTTGTCGCCTGCCAGGCGGCCAGGGCTATTAACGGAATCAGCAGGCTGAGCGGGATGTCCTTGGCGTGCATGGCGGTTGGTCTCGGCGCGCGGCGGGTAAGCGGATGATAGGCAGAGGCGGGCAGCGGCAGGGGGTTACGGCGCGACGTTTGAGGCGGCCTGGCCGACGAATCGCAGGTCAAACAGCCGGTCATAATCCGGCTGCCGGTCGATCACCCCCAGGGCCTGCATCCGTTCCCCCAGCGCCCTGGTCCGGCGGACAAAGGCCGCATCCATGTTCCAGGCCAGCTCCATGTTGGTTGCCGCCTGCTCCAGCACGGCCAGCGGCGTGCCAAAGGTCTGCGCCTCGCGCAGCCAGCGGGTCTGATCGCGGTTGAGGGCCTCGGTGGCTCGGGCGTGGGCGTTGACCAGCTTCTGTACTGTCTCGGGGTTTTTCTCGATCATGTCGCGGGTCACCAGCAAGGCGGCGTTGATCGTGCCCACCGACTCGTCGAAGTAGGGCGAGGCCAGCGTTCGTCCATAGCCCTGCTCCACCGCCACGGAGGGGAAGGGCTCGCCGGAGAGAAAGGCGTCGATTGCCCCCCGCGCCAATGCGGTTCCCATGTCAAAGAAATCGACCCGCACCAGAGTGACGTCCGTCATCGGTGAAAGACCGTTGCGGGTCAAAAGTTCGCGCAGCAGAATTTCGTGCATGGTGCCGGGAACATAGCCGATTTTAAGCCCCTTGAGGTCCTCAACTTGGCGCACCGGCCCATCCGTGCGGACCACCAGGGCCGAACATTTGTTGCACAGCGCCGCCACCATCACCACCGGCTGCCCCATGACCGCCGACTGGATGGCGTGGGCCAAGGTGGTCCCGGTCATGTCCAGGCTGCCGGCCAGCAGCGCCGTCTTCTGGTCCGCTGGATTGGTAAAGGGAAACACCGTGACCGTGTCGCCCTTGGCCAGGAACTCCTGATAGAAAAAGGGCTGGATGGTCTGGGCGGTTTTCCAGGTCCCGACCCGGAACTGCTCGGCCTGGGCGAATGGGCAAAGAGTGAGGATTGTCAGCAGGGCAAGGACTGAGGCTGTGGATAACGTAGTTCGCATGGTTGGTTTCTGTTTTTATCAGCGATTGCAAGAGTGCTTTGGTTTTGCTTGCGTTGAATGTGGTTTTTTAGAAATAATCGGAAGGCAAAAAGCCAACTTGTTGACGATCCGGTTAGCCGAGAAGTCAGCGCGCATGTTTTCTTTTTCTTACTGTGTTTCAGTAGGAATACCTGGGTAATTCAGAATTATTAACCTCGCGAAAAGGGTTATTGTTTTGAAGCAAGCTATCCATGTCTAAGTCCTGTACCCATTTGTTTTCAATGTAGCACCATTCTGCGTTGAACCAACCATCTGAGTCGTTCGCAATAGATACGCCAATGCACTTTATTAGGCGTTGGTCATATTTATGAGCGTATGTAAAATTTTTTAGCCCGGTTTGTCGATAAGGCAGCATATCTTTCGTAATTGGTAAAAACACGAAACCGCAGCCTGTCCGAGGAACGGCGATTCGGTACGGGCGAGCGAATGTATCTGTCTTTGCCTTCACAATGCACAATTGAAACCGCTTCTTGAACTCTCGTAGTTCATTTCTTTTGAGCAACGCAAGCTCCCGAATGATCGGGTAATAATCTGTGGGTCCGTTGGCAGAGCTGATTCGATCTGGAAACTTGGAGATAACAGCAGACATGTCCCACTCTTCACTTCGATCTTTCAATTTCCTTAGGTAATCTAAATAATTAAGTGATGGGCGAGCTTCCAGCTCACGGCTTAAGAATTGACCGATAAGGGCTGGTTCGGGGATAGCGTAAAGCTCGGTGCCACAACGATCAATAAGTGACTCGCGGAAACTCAGATATTCCACAACTTCGGTTGGTGTAAGAAGAGTGCGAACTATGTCCAAATAATCGTGGGCAGGAATTATGTGTATAAAACCAGCGGTACGGCTACGATGATGCTTAACACGCCTTTGCTCAGTAGGAAGGGCATTGTGAGGAAGGTACACCACCAACTTGTAAATTTGATGAATCGCTGCGAAGGAAAGGTCGAATGTTTGGCCACATTGATTTCGAACCTCGATACTTTTATTGCGGTTGAGATAGTTCACGGTATCTCGAATCTGTCGGGTGGCCTTTTTAAGGACCTTTCGCTCAAACCATCGCTTTTCCGTATCTGCATTGGCTCCAACGACTATTCCCCGCTCTTTGAGTTGGAAGGCAATGAGCAAATCGCCCAGCCAAATCATGCTGTCGGCAAGCTCAACTTCCATACTGGGCATGGGGCGGAAGGTATTTTCTGAATATACGAATTCCCGAAAGAAGTGCCACTCGTTAAGTGCCGTAAGTTCAGTGGCAAACGTCATGGATTCGCTCGCAACAGTTAAATATTATGTGGCAGCGTCGGCGTTCGAACAACATTGCCTGCATCAAAAACAATTCGACGCCAAATCCGGGTTCCATTCCATTTCCCGGAGCATGGCGGCGCAGTCGAGCACCGAGCGGCCCCGGCCCTTGCCGGTGTCGGCCTGGCCGTCGCGCGGGCTGGAGCCGACCTCGGGGAAGAACAGATTGGCGCCGGCCACCAGGGAGAGGCTGTGCGGTTCGTGGGTGCAATGGGCGCGGACCGTGTCGCCCATGACCAGACGGCTGACCGCCACCATCTGGGCCATGCGCCGCTCGCTGATCATCCCCATCGACTCCTTGGGCGAGCCAGGGAAATTGATCCGGCGCATGATGCCGCTGTAGGTGGCCTTTTCCCGGCGGGCGAGCAGCATCAGATCCACGATTTCCTCCGGCGAATGCTCCGGTCCCACCGGTTCAACGCAATTCATCCATTGCAGGCCGACGTCGTGGAGCACCCGGATGGTTTGAATGCGGCGCTCCGGATTGAAGGGGGTGTCCGTGCCCTCGCCAAGCCGCACCGCGTGGTAAAAGCCGACAAATCCGGCGTCGAGCAGCTGTTCGCCCTCGACGTGGTTGATGTCCCGGGCGTTGGCGACCAAGGGCGTTCGCACCTCTTGCCGCAGGCGTCGGCCAATCTCCAGCAGGCGGGAAAAGGAAAAGGTTCCGGTGCTCATCAGATTAAGGGCGTCGGCGCCTTCGGCCTGGCCTTGCCGAGCCCAGGCCAGGATCTGTTCCAGGGGAAATTCGACCTTGTCGGTGAACAAACCGGCCTGTCGGGTCAGGGAGCAAAAGGCGCAGTCCATCGGGCAGGGCTCGACGTTGAGCCCGATGTGCATGTGCTTTTCGCCTTTCCGGCCGAACTGGGCGCGGGAGAGGTGGTTGGCGCTCTCCATCAGCGCGTAGGTCTCCCGACTTTCCAGATCCAGGCGCATCAGGGCGAGCGCCTCCTCGCGGCTCAACACCGCCGCGTCCCTGCCTTTTTTCAGTATTTCTTCAACGCTTGCGGAAATTTTCCAGCTCATGCCGCTCCTTGTTGTGGGTTCAGATGCAAAGATTGTCTTTGAGATGCGCGATCATTTGGTTGGTTGCCCGGGCCTCTCGGGCAGGGCATCGGGCATACCTGCGGACGTCGTCCAAGGTGTCGAGGTCGCGCAGGGTTTCGAGCAGACAAACCGTCAGCCCGAGTTGTTTGATGATCGCCAGGGTCGCCGGCGCCACCTGGTCGGTGCTCCAGGGGATATTGTGAAATAATTCGGGGCAGTAACTTGTCTGATGCACACCGATCAGACCATACCCGCCGTCAACGGTCGGCGCAAGGACCACGTCATGGCTGCGCAGGGCGTGGGCGGCGGCGGTGAAGACAGCGGCGCCCAGGTCGGGAACGTCGCTGCCCGCCACAATCACCTGGTTGATGTTGCGGGCAAAGCAGTGGGTGAAAGCCGTTGCCATCCGCTCGCCAATGTCGTTTCCCTGCTGGGCAACCACCTGGCGTGCAGCTGCCCCCCAGGACGTGGGCAAGACGGCCTGGGCTTCGGCGTCGTTGCCGTCGTGGAAGAGATGGAGCGCTAGGCCGGAATGCTGGACCGCGCGGACAACATCGTCCGCCATGGCCCGGTAGAGCAGGCAGGCGTTTTCGTTGCCCATGCCGGCGGCTAGGCGGGTTTTCACCCGACCAGGAATCGGCGCCCGCACAAACAGGGCGACGGCGGTGGTGGCGGCCTGGGGTTGGTTCATGTCGTGATTCGCGCGCCCTTGTTTGCTGCAGCCAAGGTTTCGCTCAACCAGAAAAACGGGGCCAGCGCCCCCATGAACCAGGCAAAACAGAGCAGACCGGCAAGACCGTTTAAGAGGCGCCACCTTAGGCAGGGGGCGATGAAACGATCATAGGCGGCGAGCAGGGGCGAGCGGTTGACTCCAAGCAGCGGTTGCATGCAGACGTCGAGGAAGAAGAAGACCTGCCAACAGTTGTCCAGCAGATACCGGCCCAGCCGCAAGAAGGCGCGGACCGAGCCGGCGAATCCCCAATCCTCGCGAATCATGCGCCAGACGAGCGCGAAAAAGGGCGACAGCAGCAACCGGCCGGTTTCCCGCTGCACCCGGTACACGCCCGGGGCGCGCAGAAAAAACGAGGTTTCGCCCAGGCTGTAGAACCCCATCATCATCGCCATCAGCAGGTAACGGCGGTGGAATCCCTCGCTTTCAAAACGACGGGCCGAGGTGGTCAAACAGCCGGGGAGGGTAATCCATTGGCCCTGGGCTCGGATTTTTGCGGCGATGCGCTGATCTTCAAGAAAGGGCAGGCTGGGGTCAAACCCGCCAAGACGTGCGAAAAAATGACGAGAAAGCAGCATCCCCTGGTCGCCGTTGGTGGTGTTGACCCGGTTAAGCGCGGTCTTGCCTTCGAGGTAGCGATAGGCTAGCCGGTTGCGCTGGGTGGTGCGGAGAAAGCGCAGGCGTAAATGACCGGCAATGCTGGGCTGTGCGCGCTCCGCCTGCTGCAAGGCGTTGAGGGCCTTGGCGAGCAGGCCGGGATCGCTCAGGCGGCAATCGGCGTGGAGGAATAAAAAATACTCGCCGCCGGCCTGTTGCGCGGCGGTGTTCATCTGCGCTCCCCGGCCGCGCTCGGCGTTGACCACCTTGGCCCCCAGCGAGGCCGCAAGCGAGCAGGTGGAGTCCGTGGAGCCGCCGTCACCGACCACGATCTCCAGGGAAACGCCCGCCTGTTGGTTGAGATCGGCCAGCAGCAGCGGCAGGGTTTCGGCCTCGTTAAGTGTGGGGATGACAACGGTGAGCAAGGGACGAGCGCCGCCGGCCGCGGGTGAAGGTTCCCGCTCCGCAGGTTCTTTTGCCGCGCAGGCTGTTTTCGCGCACTCTTGGTCGGAACGCATGCTGCTATCGCTTGGTTTTGAATTTGCCGTACAGCACCGGTGCGAGCGCAAACAGTCCGAGCAGCGCAAACGAACCGAGCACCCGAGGCGAGGCGATCCCGGCCAGGGAATCGATGGTGGCGAGGCTGGCGCCGGCGTTGACGTAGACAAATCCGCCGGGAATGATGCCGAGCATGGTGGCCAGGAAAAAGGTGCGCAGCGGCAACCGGGTCAGACCGGCGGCGAGATTGACCAGAAAGAAGGGGAAGGCCGGAACTAGCCGTAAAAAAAGCAGGTAATGGAAGCCGCCGCTTTCAATCTCCCGGTTGATGACTGTCAGTTTGTCGCCAAATCGTCCCTGCACCGCCTCGCGCAGCAGATAACGGGTGGCCAGAAAGGCCAGGGTGGCGCCAACGGTGGCCGCGATGTTGGCGTACACAGTCCCCAAAACTGTGCCGAACAGGGCTCCGGCGGCCAGCGAAAGCATCGCGGCCCCTGGGAGGGACAGGGCCGTTTGCGCGATGTAGAGCAGCATGAAGCCGAGGGCAGTGAGCGCTTTGTGCGCGGCCTGGAACTCCATCAGGGTGTGGTGATGGGCCTTGAGCGCGGCCAGGGTCAGGAATTGTCCCAGATCCAGCCAGAAAAACAGGCAGATTGCCGCTGCCGCGAGACCCAACAGGATGATTTTTGGCGCCTTCATGCGGCCTTCTTGGCCTGGGGGCGGGAAAACGGGAGTTTCAAAAGCGAGCCCAGGCCCAGTTCATCCGGTTTTTGCCATTGTTTCAGGCCAATGGTCATCAGATCGTGACCGTCGCGCGGCTGGGCCCGGTAGGTGCCCAACAGCCGATCCCAACAGGAGAGGTTGAAGCCGAAATTGCTGTCGGTTTCCCGCACGATCACCGAATGATGGACCCGGTGCATATCCGGGGTCACCAGCACCAGCCGCAGCCATTGGTCGAGGGCCGTGGGGATGCGCAGATTGGCGTGGCTGAACAGGGAGGTGGCGTTGAGCAGGATCTCAAACAACAGCACAGAGAGCGGCGAGCACCCGAGAACGACCACGGCGCCGAGCTTGATCGCCAGAGAAAGCAGAATTTCCAGCGGGTGGAACCGGATGCCGCTGGACACGTCGAGGTCCAGGTCGGTGTGGTGCACCCGGTGCAACCGCCAGCAGATCGGCAGGCGATGAAAAAGGCGGTGCTGAGTGTAGATAAGGAGATCCAGGAGAAGCAGGCTTGCCGCTAGTTCCAGCCCGCCGCCGATCTGGAGCCGGTTGAACAGACCCCAGCCCTGGGACTGGGCCAAGGCGGCGACGGCTGCCGGAGCCACCGGAACGATGAGCGTTGCCAGACGGAGCAGCACGGTGTTGAGGACCGTGAGCGACAAGTTGCTGAACCAACGCCGCGATTTGGCCACAGTCAGCGGCCGGCGCGGCCAGATCGCCTCAGCGGCTGCAAAGCCGGCGAACAGCACCAGGAAGGCCGCCAGGCGCAGGGCGTTGGGATGATTCCACAGCGCTGTGAACATCGTCATGAGCGCCGCCAGCGGAGCCAGGCTGCCAGGAATTTTTTAATCGGCCCGGTCAGGCGGGTGCGGTTGTAGGCGTCGGCCAGACGTTTGACGACCTCAGCCTGGGTGGGGTAGGGGTGGATGGCGCGGCCGATGGACGAAAGGCCAAGGTTGTTGGTCATGGCCAGGGAAAAGACGTTGATCATCTCGCCGGCGTGGCGGGCGACAATCGTGGCCCCAAGAATGGCGCCCGTTCCCTTGTGCAGGACCACGCGGGCAAATCCCTGGGTTTCGCCGTCAAGCACGGCCCGGTCAACGTCGGCCAGCGGCACGGTCAGGGTGGTTGCGGCAATGCCCTGGTCGCGGGCCTCCTGTTCGTTCAAACCCACGCGGGCGATTTCCGGGTCGGTGTAGGTACACCAGGGAATGGTCAGTTTTGATGCTTTTTGCCGCCCCATGAACAGGGCGTTGGCAATCAGGATGCGCGCCTGGGCGTCTGCGGCGTGGGTAAATTTGTAGGGGGAGCAGATGTCGCCTGCGGCGTAGACGTGCCGATTGGTTGTTTGCAGGGCGTCGTTGACGCGCACCCCCTGCTGGTCAAAGTCAACCCCGGCCTGCTCCAGACCAAGCCCTGCGATGTTGGCGACCCGTCCCACCCCGACCAGGATCGCGTCCACGGTGACGTCCATAACGGCGCCGTCCCGTTCCAGGTGCAGGATCTTCTCCTGCCTGCTGGTTGCAACTTGGAGGATTTTGGTGTCCAGATGGAGATCCACCCCGTCGCGAACCAGGGCCGCCTGGAGGATTGCGGCGACATCGGCGTCCTCGCGGCGGAGCAGCTGGCGGCCGCGCTGGATCAGGGTGACGCGGCTGCCGAAGCGGGCAAAAGCCTGGGCCAGCTCGCAGCCAATGGGACCGCCGCCAATGATGGCCAGACGCCGGGGCAGTTCGGTGAGCGAGAAGACGGTTTCGTTGGTGAGATACCCGGCCTCGGCCAAGCCTGGAATAGGCGGCGCCATGGCCCTGGCGCCGGTGCAAACGGCGGCTCGGGCAAACCGCAGCTGCTTGCCGTCGACCTCGATGCAATCCTGGCCGACAAACCGCGCCTGGCCGAGAAACACGTCCACCCCGAGTTCGTCGCGGAAACGGCGGGCCGAGTCGTGACGGCTGAGGGTCGCGCGCAAACGCCGCATCCGTTCCATGGCAACGCCAAAATCAAAGGTGAGCTGGTCTCCGCCTTGCACGCCAAACTCCAGGCTGTTGCGGGCGTCAAAGAGGGCCCGCGAGGCGCGGATAAGCGCCTTTGAGGGCACGCAACCCACGTTCAGGCAATCGCCTCCGAGCAAATTCCGCTCAATCAGCGCCACCTTGGCGCCCAGGCCGGCGGCGCCGGCGGCGGAGACCAAACCGGCCGCGCCGGCGCCGATCACCACCAGGTTGTAGCGCCCGCGGGGTTCCGGGTTGACCCAATCGGTCGGACGAACATTGGCGATCAGGGCGTCGTTGTGGCAATCAGCGGGGGAAACAGCGGTCGTGGAGGGCATGACTGTCGCTCCAGGGAGTGGAATCGAAAAGAGGGGCAGGGGCGCGATGGGTTGCCGCCTCGTTTCAGTGTTCGGTCATCTGCGCCTTGTAGAGCATTTCATCTGGATAGATTTCCATGGAATCGCCGAGTTGCAGCGGGAATTCCTTGGGCAGGCTGGTCAAGATCACTCCGAACACCGTGTCGCCCTCGATGGCCTCGACTTCCAGATCCAGATAGCCGCCGTCGGCGCGCGCCGTTGCCCCGGAGCCGATGCTGAAAAAGGCTCGGATGGTGACAACGTCGCCGATGTTCAGTTCACTCAGCTGGACGCCGGGGTAATTGGGAAATTTGCTGGGGTAGTAATCCGGCAGTTTTGCGTTCTCCCGGCTGAACACATGGTAGCCGTTTTCAAGAATATCTTTAAAAAACGGAAAGTTGTTTGTTGGTTGGATTAATTTGATGGTATGTGTTTTCATGACGTGCGCGCCGCAGTTCCCTGTTGATCATAACTGTTGAATATAATGCTATTTTTTTAATACACCTTTTCGCCCCAAAAAAGAAGCGAATTTTCGTGCGCGCTCTATAGCCCAGCCCTTGTGGAGCCGTCGTCCAAACGATACGTGGGCCCCGCCTGCCCCGGAAATCGGCAGGCAGGGCGGAACAATCAGCTCGGAACAGAGGCGATCAACCCTGATGTTGTTTCACCCAGGCGGTGTACCGGTCCATCCAGCCCTGGAGAAAGGCCTTGCTCTCTGGGCCGATGCCGCCGTCCGCGTCGAAAAATCCGTCCTTGGCTTGGAGAAAGGCTTCTGGGGCGCCCAGGGTCGGCGCGTCAAGGTAGGCCAGCACGTTGCGCAGATGCTGTTGCGCCAAGGCCGTGCCGATGGCTCCGACCGAAATGCCGATCACCCCGGCTGGTTTGCCGGCCCAAACACTCTGGCCGTAGGGCCGGGAGCCATGGTCAATGGCGTTTTTCAGCACCCCGGGAATGGAGCGGTTGTACTCGGGGGTGACGAACAGCAGGCCGTTTGCCGCCGCGATTTCACTCTTCATCCGCTTGACCGACGGTGCCTGGTCGCCGTCGTCGTCTTGGTTGTAGAGCGGCAGATCGCCGATCTCCAACTGTTTGAAAGTGAATTCCGGCGGGGCCAGTTTGACCAGGGCGGTTGCCAGGGTGCGGTTGAAGGAATCCTTGCGCAGACTGCCGACAATCACGGCTATGGTGTAGGTGCTCATAAATTCTCCTGTTCATGGAATAATGGGTACGAAACGATTAGTCACGCGCAGAGGGCATCGACCAACGAACACCGCAGGCCGGCCCAAGGCGTGCTTTGTTTTGAGCGTATTGCTACACTTTGACCGTATCAGGCCAATGTCAATACACATTCTCATTTGAATGGGGGCGGAATCGGGGAGCGGTTGGCGCCACGCGTGTTGCTCGCCTGTTGGCCGGTCCTGGCGGCAAGGCTACGGCCGCTTCGGTCCGAACGACTTTATGCGCTGTTTTACCGATAAAATAGAAGCAGTTGCCCGCACGGCAAGCCTTGCCTAATCCTCCTGCTCGTGGTAGAAAGGGGCGTTTTACGGGCAATCGGCGATATTATCCGCTGGCGCCCCGCTGTCCCGGCGCAGATGGAACAGAAACGCCCGGTTTCTCCAGAGTGTTTTGTAGAGCGTCGCTTGCGATTGGTTTCAAGTTTTTGGCCGTCACCAGAGGAGCTGTCCATGAGCAGGGAAAAACGGGATTTTGATCAGGAGGCGGCCTCCTGGGATGAGCGGCCGCAGCGGGTCAAGCTGGCAAAAGACGTGGCCGACGCCATCGTGCGTCTGGGCGGCGTCCATCCGACCATGGACGTGCTGGATTTTGGCTGCGGCACCGGTTTGCTGACCCTGCAGTTGCAGCCGCAGGTTCGGTCCATCACCGGCGTCGACAGTTCACGGGGCATGCTTGAGATTTTAAACGGCAAGATCTCCGGCCGGAAATTGGCCAACGCCCGCACCGTCCTGTGCGACCTGGAAAACGGCGGTGCCCTGCCGGGCAAATACGATCTGGTCGTCAGCAGCATGACCCTCCATCATATCCCCGTGGTTGCGCCTCTGCTGGCCCATTTTTATGGGGTTTTGGCGCCGGGCGGCCGCCTGTGCATAGCGGACCTTGATGACGAGGGCGGTCGGTTTCACGGGGACAACACCGGCGTGTTTCATTTTGGCTTTGAGCGCGATGTTCTGCGCCGCTGTTTTGCCGAGGCCGGATTTGTCGACATCGTCGACGACACTGCGGCCGAGATCGTCAAGAACGACGACAACGGCCCGCCGGCCCGGTTCAGCGTATTTCTGATGACCGGCAAAAAAGCGTAACTCCGTCCACAATTCCGTCTTCCTCGCTTTTGTCACTCGGTTAAGGCCGACCACGCATTCCGCCGCAAGCATCCGCCATGCATAAGATTGCCGCCTTGGCCGCCGTCAGTTTTTTTCTGTTCCTCCTGTGGATCATCTTTCTGGCCGACACCGGGACGCCAAGCGTTTTTTTCGATCTGGCGCGCTCCCTGCCCTATGGCGACAAGCTGGGACATTTCGGTTTGTTTGGCCTGTTCACCGTGTTGTGCAACGCCGCGTGCCGGCATGCAGCGTTCACGCTTGGCGGTTTGCCGCTCTATCGGGGCAGCGTGTTGGTTGCCGCGTTTGCCTTGGGCGAAGAATTGACCCAGATTTTCTTTCCGCAACGCACCCTTGACGCCGGCGATTTGCTGGCCGATCTTGCGGGCATCCTCCTTGGCGCGGTTGTATCTCATTGCCTCTCCAGGCGTTTCTCCTTCCGGAAATCGTAGTTCATCCGAGTGTGCCGACGGGTTGAATCCTGCCCGTACGTTTTCGTCGTTCTGAACCCCCTGATTATTTTCGCCTCCCCTTAACTATGTGGTTGCGTTGACTGCCCACACGGAGTATACAGGCGCCGGTTGCAATAGGGTATACCCCTATATTCCATAAACCGCCTGCGGCGTGCCTCGGGCAAAGGAGAACAGGATGAGTTTGTGCGGAACGGATCAGGACAAGGAACGGGTGGTCAAGCGGTTGCGGCGGATCGAAGGACAGGTGCGCGGCCTCTGCGCCATGGTCGAGCAGGACAAGGACTGCATTGAGGTGCTGCGCCAGATCAATTCGGTCAGCGGCGCCCTGCGCGGCGTCTGGACCCAGGTCATCGGCGACCACCTGCGCGGCTGCATTGCCAAGTCGCTGGTTGAGCACGACGAAAAATTGATCGACGAGTTGATGGAACATCTGGGGAACATTCGTTAGTTGCCCGAAAGGGGCAGCAAGGAAGATTGTGGTGTTGATATTAATCAAGGGAAAATAGTATGATAGGTCGTTTTGCCAAACTTGGCGCGTATGAAGAATTGCTGCAGAATAGAGATTTTATCAAGGTTGGTTGCGGCGCCTTGCTGGCGCTGGCCGGATTTTTGCTTGGCCGACATGTCCCGGACGCGGTTGGTTCTTCGGCGCTGTTGTGGCTCAGCCAGGGGTTGATCCTCGCCTCGGTGGCGATCAACGGTTTGCCGGTCATTCTCGGGGCGATAAAAGGCCTGCTGGCAAGGCGGGTCAACGTCGACGAGCTGCTGGCCCTGGCGATCATCGCCTGTCTGCTCAACGGCGAATTGCTTACCGCCGCGGTGGTCAGCTGCATCATGGTGCTCGGCGCCCTGATCGAGGAGGCCACCGCCGAATCGGCGCGCAAATCGATCCAGGCCCTGATTCAGGTGTCGCCCAAACAGGCGGTGATTGTGACCGACGGCCGGGAGCGGTTGGTGGCGGTCGAGGAGGTGCGGGTCGGGGATATTCTCCTGATCAAGCCGGGCGAGCAAACGCCGGTTGACGGTTTGGTGATTGAGGGGGGTTCAGCGCTGGACGAGTCGGCCATCACCGGCGAGGCCATGCCGGTGGAGAAGCAGGTCGGCGACGCCGTGTATGCCGGAACGCTCAACCATAACGGCGTGCTCCGCGTCCGCGCCGAAAAAGTGGGCGCCGACACCACTCTGGGGCAGGTGATTCGGTTGGTGTCCGAGGCCGAGGCGCACAAACCGAAAACCATCGCCTTTATCGACCGCTTTGCCCAGTACTTCACGCCCTTAATCCTGGGCTGCGCGCTTGCGGCCTGGTTGCTGTCCGGCGAGTTTGGCCGCGCCGTGGCGGTATTGATTGTCGGCTGCCCCTGCGCCCTGATCCTGGCCGTGCCCACCGCCACGGTGGCCGCTATTGGTCGGGCGGCGCGCGCCGGCGTCCTGGTCAAAGGTGGGCAGCACCTTGAGAGCGTTGCCCTGGCCGACGCCATTTTGTTCGACAAGACCGGCACCCTTACCGAGGGCAACCCGAGGGTGGACGCGATCATCCCGGCGGCGGGCGTCACCCGCGACGAGTTGCTGCGGCAGGCGGCCTGCGTCGAGTGCGACGCCACCCATCCCCTGGCCCGGGCTGTTATCCAGGCGGCTCATTACGCCAAAATCACCGTTAACGCGGCCCGCGATCTGTTCACCGAAATCGGGATAGGGGTGCGCGGCAGCGTCGACGGCCGGCTGGTCGAGGTGGGCAGCGTCTATCTCTACGGCGGCGTCGCCGCTGTGCCGGGCGCGCTGCAGCCGCAATTGAACGCTGTCAAGGAGCGCGGCGCCACCCCGCTGATGGTGTACCGCGACAGCCAACCGCTCGGGTTTCTCAGTGTTTCCGACCGGGTGCGGTCCGGGGCCGAGCAGATCGTGACCCGGTTGAAGCAACTGGGCCTGCGCGAGATCGGCATTCTCTCCGGCGACCATGCGCGTTCGGTGGATCTAGTCGGCGCCCAAGTCGGCGTCACCCGTCTTTGGTCCGGGTTGAAACCAGAGGGTAAACTCCAGGTTATTCAGGAGCTGCAGACCAAGCGCGCCAGGGTGATCTTTGTCGGCGACGGCATCAACGACGCGCCGGCCCTGGCTGCAGCCGACGTCGGCATCGCCATGGGGGCCAAGGGAACGGCAGTGGCCCTGGAAACCGCCGACATCGCCCTGATGGGCGACGACATCGGCAAACTGCCCTTTCTTATTGCCCTGGGCCGGCGGATGCTGTTGATCATCAAACTCAACATCGCCTTTGGCCTGCTGTTCAACCTCGTGGCGGTGGTCGCCGGGGCCAGCGGGTTGATGACCCCGATCATGGGCGCGGTGGTGCATAACGTTGGCTCGGTGCTGGTGGTGCTTTCTTCGGCCAGTCTCGTTTTTTTCAAGGAGAAGAGCTTGTCTTAAAAGATGGTCCTGACGCGTTCGGACAGCCTGAGCAGCGGCATGATCAACCCGTTGCAATGACAAGGGATGCGGGAAGCGTTCTGTATCTTGCCGATTGTACAAGCTAATAGGGATACGACCTTGACTTTTTGTTTCTATGGCCCTAATATTTGAAATAGGATTATTTATTATCTTTTCTCGGAGGTTTTATGCAGATCGCATCCAGCGTCGCCGCAACCGCCAATCTTTCCGTGTTGAAATCGGCTAACGAACAACCGCATCTGGCCGGCGAGTTGATCAGCAAAACCATTGAGGGGTTGATGCAGACGCAGACCGTGCAAACTCCGGTTCAGCCCGTCGCGCCAAGCGGAACAGGAACGATCATCAACACGACGGCGTGACCAGAGTGCAGAAAAGATGAGCAAACCGTTCGACCATGAGAACAGGGAGGTTTAACATGAGCGTAGGCAGTGTAGGAAGTTCAACCGGATTTCAGGCATATCAGGCGCCCCCGCAGAAAAGCGGCGGTCAAGTTGTCCAGCAGCAGGCCCCGCCTCCGCCGCCCGAGAAGGCGCCTGAGGAAAGCAAGGAAAGCTCGGCTGTGCAGAGCAAAGAGGCGAGCTCCGCCGCAGAGACCATGGAGTCACAATCGATTAACACCTACGCCTGATCGGCAAAATTGCCGGCGTGTTGAGCGCCGACCATTATTTGACGCGTTGAAGCGTGGCGCAAGCCGTCCGCTGCACCCAAGTGCAGAGGACGGCTTTTTTATTGGTTTTTTTCCAGGCCGCCGCCGGGGAGAAAAGGATTGTAGTTGTTTTTGATCATGATCATCCAGGCGGTGGCGCAGGTGCTGGGGAGGGGATTGGCGTACCAACCAAAGGGGATGAAATAGCGTTTGCTGGCGTAGAGATAGGGCTTGGTGGAAAGCGGCAACAGTTTGTTGTAATTGTTTGGTTTGCCGTTGAAATCAGCGCTTGCGTAGGTGTCGGCGCGCAGGGTTTCCATGGCCGCCAGCATCGATTGCTCGTCTTGACGGAGTGACTCCACAAATTGGCGCGCCTGGGCGTAATTCGGCGAAGCGTCGGCAATGGCCTGATAATGGGCGATCAGGCTACGCACCATGGTGACCGCGCCGGCGGTCCATTCAACCGAAAGCACACCCTGGCGGAAGTTGCCGTCCGGGTCAATGCCGTTGCCGTCCTGGTCGGAAAAGCCCACTCCCCACAGCGTTGTTCCTTTGCCGTAGCCGCCCCAGCGTTTTACCTGGCTCCAGTTGCGATAGCCGGCGCCAAAGCCGAACCAGGCGTCGATCTGCTCGCCACCCAGCGCGGCAATGCCCCAGGTGTTGACGTCCACCGCCTTAGTTTCCAAGCTGGGCTGCCAGCGGCTTGCGGCGCCAGGGGCGTCGGCGCGGCCGCCTTGAACAAACTCGCCGTCCCGCCAGGCGGCATTTTTGAAAAAGGCGAGCAGGCCGTCGGAGGCGCGCGGTTTGTCGGGTGTGCCGATATTGCCGCCGTGGATCATGGCCCCGCTCAACTGGAGCGCCGCCTCGATGCTGGCACGGTCTGTTGGGGAGAGCCCTTTTTCCTGGCGCAGGGTGGTCTGCAACACGCTCTGCAGCACCTGCAACCCCGCATAGAGGCTGATGTTGTTTTCAACCGCGACAAAGTACGGGTCCACCAACTGGTCGCCCTGATTGGCCACCGTGCCGGCCGGAGCGTAGTAGACCGCGCCCAGCGACGACTGCATGGCGGCAAAAGTCGGCAGCATTGCCAGGGCGTTGCCCAGGGCTGGGTCGTGGAAGGGGACGAAGGTTGATTTTTTTTCGATCTGGTAATGGAGTGCGGCCGCCTGCAGGGGGCCGAGCAGCAAGGCCCAGCTGTTTTCGCCGGTGATTGGCTTCCAATCGGTCCAACTGACCTTGCCGGGCTGGTATTCTTTGTTGTCGGCGGGCGGGTTGGCAAGGGTGAGGTGGCGGCTATAGGGCGTGCCGGCAAAGGGATCTTTAGAGAGCCAACTGCGCGGCGTCATGCGAAAGCTGTAGGCACGGCGGGGATCGTCGACCCGCTGGCCATTGTAGACAAACACCGACCCAGCGGTGACCGCCTTGATTTCGTTCGGCGTCGGGTGGCTGCTGTCGCCGCTGTGACCTTCGCGTAGTAGCATGTTTTGATTGCTCGCCAATGCGTAGACGTCTTCGCCGGTGGGCGCCGACAGGCCATTGATTGCCCGGCCGAGCATGACCGCAATCTGCCAGGCTGCGGCGTCGTAGATGTTGGCGCCGTTATGGGTGTTGACCCGCTCGGTTTGGAGATCGCCGGCAACGGACGGCGCAGGGGTCAGGGTGTAGGTGTGCGGGTTGTAGACGTCGACCACCGCGCAATCGGCTGCCGCGCAGACATGCTCGCCCCAGTAGGCGGCGCTGTCGTAAAAACTGAGCGGCAAGCGGCGACCCTGGAGCTTGCCGGCGGTGGCTGTGTACAGGATGCCGCCGGCGGCGCGGTCGCTGGTGAGAAAACGGTAGCTGGCCTCCAGATCGGTCGAACCGGCCAGGGCGGCGGGTTGGGGGCCAGCCAGCAGCGTCGGGAGCAGGGCCAGCAGCAGGCAAGGACGTCGCCTGGCGCGAGGACGTTCCTGGCTGAGAGCCGGACGTCGCATTGGCGGCATGGAGCCTTTCAGGGCAGCTAAGGTCGATTGCGGCGTGGACGCTGGTGCGGTCATGCTTTACGGCCGATCTCCAGACCCATTTGCACCGCCTTTTCCATGATTTCGGTTCGTTCGGCCACCGCGCCTTTGACGTCCACCCCCTGAGCCAGCAGTTCGCCGCTGTAGGTGAATTCCATGGCGTCAAAGGCGTAACGCACGGTAAGGCGCGCCCCGTCGAAGATTTTGCCGCCGTCGGTGGCGGCAACGCTGACCATGTAGCCGCGTCGGTAGTCGCGTTCCGGTTTGATCTCGCCCAGCAGATACTTGCGGCACCACAGGGCCTGGCAGCGGTCAATAAAGGCCTTGGTCTGGGCCGTGACCCCGTAAAAATAGATCGGCGAGCCGATCACAATCCGGTTGGCCGCCTCGATTTTCTGGTACAAGAGCGTCATGTCGTCCTTGAAAATGCACACCCCTTCGGTTTCACAGTGGCCGCAGCCGGTACAGGGATGAATGGACAGGTGCGCCAGATTGACGTGCTCGGCCCGCTGGCCCGCCCGGTGGACGCCTTCCTCGATTTTTTCCAGCAACAGATCGGTGTTGCCGCGTTTGCGCGGGCTGCCGTTCAAGATGAGAATGTTCATGGTCGTGTCATCCTGTGGTTGGTTTGGGGGAGGCGCGGATGGTCTTTCACCTGGATCAGTGCGGCACGCGCCTTTGGCGATGGTCGCCGTGCGGGGCGACTATTCTTTTGTCCCGGATTCTTCCATGTGCCGGGCGAGATACAAGGACTGAAGCACGACAAAGACCAAGGTCAGGCCGAGCATGCCAAAGAGCTTGAAATTGACCCAGGTGTCGCGGTCAAAAAACGACATCACGTACCAATTGGCCCCGCCCATGCACAGAAAAAAGAGCACCCAGGCAAGATTGAGGCGTCGCCAGACCGGTTGCGGCAGCGCAAAGTTGCCGCTCAGCATCCGCTCGATCGCGGTTTTGGGGCCAAAGGCATGGCTGACGAGAAAGGCGACGGCAAAAAGCCAGTTGATCACCGTGGGTTTCCACTTGATGAATTGCTCGTCGTGCAGATACAGAGTCAGGCCGCCGAAGACAAGAATAACCGCCAGGGTGACCAGTTGCATCGGCGCCACGGTGCGCGTTTTTATCCAGGCTACGGCAATCTGCGCGAAGGTGGCGGCAATGGCGACGCCGGTGGCCACATAGATGTCGAACAGTTTGTAGGCGATGAAGAACAACAGAATCGGGAAAAAATCGAAAAGAAATTTCATGGGCAACGCACGCGACTCTTTGAGGAAAAGTTGGCGGATATAAGCAACATTGACGGCATCATACTCTGGCCGGCAATTCTTGTGCAAGGCGGATCGTACATCCCCTCCGCGTCAATGGGTCGGGGTTTGCGGCGCAAATTGCGGCCGGTCGATCCAATACGGCGCGGCAACGCCGGTTTTATAGGCCTCCAGGGCCTCGGGCGACGAGTTGACGCGCAGGTTGCTGAAACTGCCGTCCCCGTTTTCCCAGCGTTCGTGCCAGTACACCGCCAGCCGCACCCTGGGATACTGGGTGGGGATGAGATTGAAGGCCTTGGTGATGAATCCCGCCTTGTCGGCCGGCGGAAATTCGCCCACCCCCCACTCGGCCAGGAATATTGGTTTGTTCGGATCCAACTTGGCGATTTCCTTGTAGGGCTCATCGATCATGGCGACAAAATCGGCCCACCCCTCGGATTTGCTCATCTTGCCGTAGACGCTCAAACCCAGCCAATCCACATATTCTTTTCCCGGATAATAGCTGGCCATGTGGTTCCAGGCGGTTCGCGGGGTGCTGAAGTTGTTGGCGTGGAATCCCCAGAGCACGTTGGTCGCTTTTTTCGCCCGCACCCGATCCACCACATAGCGGTAGGCCTGCTTGAAGGTTTCCGGCCCTTCATAGAGCGGATGGCCGTTATTATGGCCAACCACCTTGCCGCCGCCGTAAAAACAGCCGGACCAGGGAAACCAGGTTCCGTTCATTTCCAGGCCCCAGGTCACCAGCAGGGGTTTGCCGTAGTTTTTTGCCCCCTCGGCCCAGGCGTCGATGTAAGCGTCCCATTTGCCGGCCAGAATGTCGGGAAGTTTGAATCGATCCGGTCCCCGGCTCTCTTCATAGGGTTTGTCCCAGGGCGACCAGAAAATCAGCGGCACCGCCCCATAACCGGCGACGATGCGCACGGTTTTGGTGGGAAAGGCCTGATCGCCCCAGAAATTGCCAAAGGCAATCACCGCCTGGTGTTTGCCAGTCATCTGTTCAAAGGCGGTGAGGGCGTCATAGGTAACCTGGGCCTCGCCTTCGCCGAAATCCACATAGGCCCCGGTGTAGGCCCCGTTGGCGGGCATCGCCAAGGTCAGCGGACCCTTCGGCGCGCTGGTCGTTGTGGTCGTTGTCGCTGCTTTTGTTTCCGGTTCAGCTTGCTCGTTGCAGCCGGAACTCAGCAGGGTCAGAAGAAGGCAGCACCAGAGCGCCAACAGAAAGGCGGGCGGCGCGTGCAGGCGTTGGCGTTGACGTGTGAGCATAAGGTTCACCAGGGAGATGCGGCTACGCTTTGTAGGTGACCGAGGCGGTGCGGTCGAGTTTGCCCCAACCGACCCAGACCCCTTTGAAGGCTCGGAGGATCGCCTTGACGACCACAAAATTGAGCACTGGGCGATAGACAAACCGCATCGGCAGGACCAGCCAGATTTGGCGCAGGGGTTCGCGTTCCACCAGACAGGCGACGGCCGCCAGCAGCAGGTCGGCGGCGAGAAAAACGAAAAAGTAAACATAGAGGATGGTGTTGGCCGGACTCACCAGCAGAGAGAGCAGCAGAATCAGGTCAATGATCGAGCCAAAGGCCACCAGGAAGATGTTGAAAAACCAGGCGCTGGGCAGGCTGAACCACCCCAGGGCCTTGAACCGGGCGTTGAACAGCAGCTCCCGATGCTTCCACAGGCATTGCAGGGTGCCAAAGGCCCAGCGGAATCGCTGCTTGGCAAAGGTGCGCAGAGTCTCTGGGGCCTCGGTCCAGGCGATGGCCTGGGAGGCGTAGCAGATGCGATAGCCGCATTTGTGCAGGCTCAGGGTGAGGTCGGTGTCCTCGGCCAGGGTGTCGGTGCTGATGCCGCCGACCTCCGCAATGGCGCTCAGCCGCAATCCGCTGACCGCCCCCGGCACCACGGTGATGCAGTTCAACTGGTGATAGGCGCGGCGGTCCAGGTTGAAACCGCAGGTGTATTCCAGCGACTGGAACCGGGCAAACAGGGTTTTGGGATTGCCCACCCGGGCCCGACCGCTGACTGCGGCCACGGTGGGGTCGGTGAACGGCTGCACCAGATGGGCGATGGTCTGGGGGGTAAACTGGGTGTCGGCGTCCAGGGTGACCACAATGGCGCATTGGGCTGCGTCTAACCCAGTGCGTAGGGCCACAGCCTTGCCGTGATTGCTCTGGCGGATCAGGCGAATGCGGGAATCGCCCTCGGCCATGGCGGCGACAATGGCGGCGGTCTCGTCCTGGGAACCGTCGTCGACCACGATGATCTCCATGGGGCCGGCATACTCGGTGTTGACGACCGCCCGCAGGGTGTCGCGGATCACCTTGGCCTCGTTGTAGGCGGCGATCAGCACGCTGACCGGCGGCGTGTACGCTTCTGATGCGGGAGCCGTCGCCAAGAGCGCGTCGCCGCGGCGGCTGCGGATCGCCAGCCAGGAAACGACCAGGGTTTTGAGCACGGTCAGGCCGGTGGCCACAATCATGAAGGCCCAGAAGAAATTGGTCACCTCGTGGATGGCGGTAAAGCCGCTTTCGCTGATCATCCGGGTCAGGGGCTGCTGGTTGGTGGGCAGGGCCGGCATCAACTGGTCAGTGGGGATCTCCAGCATTTCGGGCAGGGGCAGGATGCGGTCGCCCCTGGCTTCGAGGTAGTCGATGATGCGCGGCAGGGCGGCAACGGTCTGGCTGCGGTCGCCGCCGGCGTCGTGGAGCAGCACCACGTTGCCGCCCTGCATCCGGCCCCGCTTGATCCGATCAAGCATCACGGCTACGCCGGGTTCGGCCCAGTCCTCGGGGTCCACGTCTTCGGTCACGGTTGCGTAGCCCATGTCCTGGGCCAGTTTGATCGGGACCAGTTCGTCCGGATCGTGGGGATTGGTGTCGGCGTTGTACGGCGGCCGGAACAGGATGGTGGAGTGGCCGGTGATCGATTCGATCAGCCGCTGGGTGGCGTTAAACTCCAGGTGGGCGCGTTCTTCGGAAACCAGGGCGATGTTGGGGTGGCTGTAGGTGTGCACCCCGATCATGTGGCCCTCGCGGAGGATGCGGCGGACGATCCGGGGGTGGTTTTCCATGTTGGCGCCGATCATGAAAAAGGTCGCCTTAACCCCGCGCTGTTTGAGGATGTCGAGGATTTGCGGGGTCCACTCGCTGTCCGGACCGTCGTCAAAGGTGAGGACAACGCCGTCGTCCGGGCCTCGGCCCTGATGGAGAATAGTCAGATAACTGGGGAATTTTTCATAGGTTTCGCTGACCCTTGCCCCTGGCGCGGCTTTTTTGTCGACCTGGATGCGGCGCAACCCCTCGCCGCGCTCGTCGGCAATGGTGATCAGGTTGCCCCGGCCGATATGGGCGATGCCCTCGCCGGGCGGGATGGTTTCCAAAGAAGCCAGATCGGCGCGGCGCAACGGCTTGTCGGTGGCAACGTCCAGAACGTCCCAGACGCCGGGGTCTTCAGTGCCCAGCCGGTTGATTGCAAAACCGCCCACATGACGCTCCCGCGCCGCAGTCAACTGGTTGAGAAAGGTGACCGCGTCGAGGAACCAGATGGTGTGGACCGTGCCCCCATCCTCATAGACAAAATGAGGGTTGGATGCGGCGGGATGAAATTCGCAGGCGGTCTGCGCTGAACGACCGGCGCGGCTCATCACGTCCTGAAAGCTAATGTGCTCGGCCTGTTCCTCGCCCTCGGCCCAGTCGTAACCGTAGGATCCCTGGGAAATGATCCATTGTTCGGGCTTGCCGTAGCCGTCGACCAGGGTGGAGAGCCAGCCGTTAAAAAACTCGCGCGAGGCGATGGGCCCCGGCGGATCGGATTCGGCGTTTTCGTCGTGGAGCATGGCCACAAAACGATCAACGTGGCGGGAGAGAACATCGAGGTCAAAGACCTTCAGCTCGCGGCCCACGGGCACGCAGATCCACAACTCCATGTTTTTTGCGTGCAGCGCTTCAGCCGTTTGCGCCAGCAGACCGCTCATGGCTCTGTGGTAGGTGGGGTCGACCTGCTGCCAGTCAATCACCACCCCGGCGGCGCCCATGCCGGTCAGGGCGGTTGTGAGCTGGGCGATGAACTGTTGCCGGCGCGCCTCAGGCCCGTTGAGCAAACTCTCCACCGTTTCCACCAGCCAGGCGTCGCCCTCGCCCAGATTGCGCAGCAGGGGCATGAGCGCAATGCTTTGTTCCTTGGCCAGATCAACAACCTGCTCGTCGACGACGACCTTGACCGTGCTTGTCCCTTCCTCAAGGGAAAGCCAGTCAGGACAGAGATGGGTCAGTTTGTCGGCGTGCGCCTTGAGGGAATCGAAGCTGTCCGGGTCCCAGCCCTCATACAATCCCAGCCGGATTTCCTGATTATTTTTGGCGGCAAGCGAAGGCGCGGTTGCCGATTTGGTCGCCGCGGCCGAGGCCCGTCCTTTTTCGCTTGAGTGCGGTCCGGCTGTGACTCCTTTTTTTCCCTTGGCGTAGTCCAGCCACAGGGGTTTGGTGGCGGCCTGGTTGTGATCTTTAGCCTGCAGGGCTTTCGCTTTAAGGCGGGATTTGAGTTGTTCCACCGCCGGCGGCAGGATGAGATGCGAGGGCAGCACCAGGGTTTGCACAAACAGCACGGTTGCGACAAACAACAGCAGACCGCCGGCAAAGGATAGGCGGCGCAATCGGGGCCAGCGCTTGCCGCGCCGGTCAAGGAAAACAAAGGAGGCGTCGTGTTCGGCGTCTTTTGTGGGCGGCTCGGGCGACTGCTCGTCGTGCGCCGGGGGCGGTGTGTGCATGGAGGCGTGTGCGTGCTCGAAAAGGTATGGTTTGGTCCGGTCGTCACTGGCGCCGGAGCAGGCTTTGCGTTTGCGTTAACGCCGTGTTCAGGGCAAAGAACGCAGGTGCATGAGCATACCGCTCCCCCTGATTTTTTTCAATCAGGGCTGAGCACCAAAGGGGCAAGCAAAAAATCAGCGGCATCAGGGGCGCAATGCAGACAAAAACCGGCGCGCCGCATTGCGGTTTGGGCGCTTGCCTGGTCAAGGGTGGTTGCTCATGGCGACGGATTGGTCTGTTTACAGGAACATGCAAGGCGGCGAAAATGACCAAAGCGAACCTCAACTGCGGAATATTTTTTCAGTCGTGGAGACCTGCGCCTGCGCGGTAACCCGTCGAGGTGGCCCCTCGCGATTGATCAGATGCGTGCCAACTTTTGGGCGTCAATGCGTGCGCCGCCATAACCGACGTGGGCAGGGTGATCGTTGAGATTGCCAATGTGACAATGCTTTCCCCTGTTTGCCCTGTCGCGTTCGGAAATCAGCCAGTCCGGATGATATGTCCTGAACCAGAGCTTTGTTATTGTACCCGGCCATAACGAATGCCGTGCTTTTTCATTCGTGCCCGGAGCGTGCTGGGATTGACGCGCAGCAATGCCGCCGCGCCATCAGGTCCGCTGATTCTTCCTTTGGTCAGCTTGAGTGCCCGCTCAATGTGGGCAACGACAACATCGTTGAGCGGCAACGGTTCAGCGGCGATGTTGAAGCCGTCAGGAGGACACGGTTTTGTAATCCCAAGGGCGTCGGTTTTGGCCAGAGAGGCAAAGGTAAGCAGCCCATCGCGTTGAATGATAAGCTCCCGCTCCACCATGTTTTCCAGCTCGCGCACATTGCCTGGCCAACGATATTGCATCAGTTGTTCCAATGCTCCCGGAACAATGGCCGGAATGTTTTTGATGCCCATTTCCTTGGCTTTCTTATTGATAAAATGTACGGCAAGCGCCGGAATGTCTTCCTTGCGCTGTCGCAGGGGAGGAATGATCAAAGGAAAGACATTGAGGCGGAACCATAAATCCTCCCGGAACCTGTTCTCCTGCACCATATTCTCCAGGTTGCGGTGTGTGGCTGCAATCACCCGTATGTCGATAGGTACGGCCCGTTGACCGCCCACCCGCTCGATCTCTCTGTTTTGCAGAACACGGAGGAGTCGTATTTGGGCCTGCGCGGGAAGTTCCCCTATCTCGTCAAGAAAAATAGTCCCCCGATTGGCCCGTTCAAAACGGCCGCGCTTCTCGGTGACGGCACCGGTGAACGCCCCTTTCTCGTGCCCGAACAGTTCACTGTCGACCAGGTGTTCCGGTATGGCGCCGCAATTCACTTTGATAAACGGGCCGTCTTTGTAGGCCGAGGAAAAATGAATTGCATTGGCGATTAACTCCTTGCCGGTTCCCGTCTCTCCCAAAAGCAGCACCGTATTGTTCAGCGACGCCACCTGTTTCACCATCTGCATGACGTTGCTCATGCCGCCATCTTGGCCGATGACCTCGTCGGCCGCACTCAAATAAAATTCCTTGCGCAACAGCCGGTTGTCCTCGGCCAACAGCTCGCTGGTGCGTTTGATTCGTTCATGAGCCAGGGCGTTTACCAGGGCAATGGTCACCGGACGCCTGATGCTGGTCAACAATTCGAGGTGTCGTTTTGTAAATTGATCTTTATTTCCCGCCCGCAGAGCAAGAATTCCGCAGAGATTCGCGTCAATCCACAGCGGCAGGATAAGGTCGGCCTTGTCTTCAAGTTTCAATAAAACCGCCAGGTCGGAATGGGGTTTGTTGAATTCTGTGGTGATGATGAGGGGCTCTCGGATCGGCACAGCCTGTATCTGCGCCCAAATTTCCTTGGGGACAGCAACGATCTCCTCCGGAAATTCTTTCTGATTGTCCGTTGCCAGCGCTATGCGGCGGATGGCTCCTAAATCGTCGTCTCTGATGCTCAAGCACATGCCAATGATGGGAAATTGATGCTTGAAATAGTCGAAGACATCGGCCAAAGCCGTTGCAATCTGCAGACTGCCACAGATGCGCAACGTGGTCTCCTTAAAAAAATCGTCCTTTCTGATCATCTCCTGCCACCTGAGTTCCCGCCGCAACGGTCCTTCTCGTCATATTTAACGAATATCCTCGTTTGTTGCCATATATAACACTTTATTTGCCATATATAGCATATATAAATTTAACTCAAACGTATCTATTTGAAAAAATGTATCTTTTCAAGATGGCACGGTTGTCGCTATACCACATTGTAATCAAAAAGCAGCCGTCTGGGTCGGAGGAACGCATGACAAAGAAATTCCTGTGGTGGATCAGCCTAGCCGCATTGACTGCCATTGGTTTGGGGGAGTGGCGGCAGTTGCGTTCCGAAAAGCCAAGTGAAGGTCTTGTAAGCAGTGGAGGCCACATAGAGACAAAAGAATTCGACATTGTCGCTCCAAAAGAGGGGCGAATTGCAAAGATCCTTGTCCCTGCAGGCGGTGTTGTCGCGTGCGGCCAGACGCTTGCCCGCATGGATGCTCGACAGCTGGAAGCGCAATTGCACGAGGCCCGAATCAATCTTCTGCAAGCGCGCAAGAGCGCGGAAACGGCAAGAAGCCAACTGGAAGACTGGATGAAAGAAAAGACTTTGGTTTTGCAACACGCGACGCCGCTAGGCGCGGAAATGAGCGAGGATAACGACCTTCGGCAAAACTCCAACGACGCATCCTCCGACAACGTGTTCGCACTGCAACATTTGCAAAAGGCGGATCTCCTCCCGGAGCAGCGACAACGCGACGTCTACCGCGCCAGAGCGGAAACTGCGATGCGGCGAATAAAGGTCACTGCCGTCAGGTCGCAATTGTTTGCAGCGCAGTCAGCGGTCATTGCCGCTGAAACCGCTATTGAGCGGCTGAAATCCGGCATCGACGCCTGTGTTGTGAAGGCTCCCTGTACCGCCCGAGTCCTCCAGCAATACGCCAAGGACGGCGATCTGTTGGCGCAAGGCGGCAGAGTGCTGCAGCTCCTGGATCTGAGGGAGGTCAACATGACCTTTTTCCGGCCCGCACACGAAGAGAAAATCCTGGGCATCGGCACAGAAGTGCGGGTGGCGCTCGACCTTGCGTCTCCAATCGTTCTGCCGGCGCAGGTGTCGTCCATCGCCGGCGATGCGCAATTTTCGCACGCGGCATGGGGAATCCCGCCGGATCAACACGAACCACAGATCGCCGTTCGCGTGAAAATCGCGCCGGAACTCATCAAAGTTTGCGGCAGCGAGATAAAAGGCGGAGTGACCGGCTGGGTTTATGTGCGCTTTGATAAAAACATCCCCTGGCCGGCGGTTCTGGGCGTCAGATGCCCAGATGCGGTTTGGTGGCCATGCGCAACGGCAAAGCAACGGCAATAAACAGCAATGGAGACGTCGATGAACAATACAATTACCTATTTTAAACAAGTTAACGTATGCGAAGGAACCCAGACATGAAAACAATGAACACCAGAAAATTCCTCCTCTTCTCCTTATTGCTGGCTGCCGCGTTGTTGAGCGCCTGCAGGCAGGAGGACAAAAAAATCGTCGCGCCAGGCCCCGTGGAAGTGGAAGTGACCACCGTCAGGCCTCAACCGGTCAATCTGGCGACGGAATTACCCGGCCGAACCGCAGCCTATCGGATTGCCGAGGTCAGGCCACAGGTGGGCGGTATCATTAAGAAACGAATGTTTACCGAGGGGAGCGAGGTCAAGGCCGGCCAGTTGCTCTATCAGATCGATCCAGACACCTATCAGGCCCGATTCGACAGCGCCAAGGCCGCGCAGGCCAAGGCCGAGGCCCTGGAACATTCCGCCCGGCTCAAGGCCGAACGCTACCGATCCCTGGTGCAGACCAAGGCGGTGAGCGAGCAGGATCAGGTCGAAATGGAGGCCAACTGGAAACAGACGGTCGCCGACGTTGCCGCCGCCAAGGCTTCTCTCGACAGCGCCCAGATCAATCTTGAATACACCAAGGTCATCGCGCCGATCAGCGGCCGCATCGGCAAGTCGACAGTCACCGAGGGCGCCCTAGTCACAGCCGAGCAGGCCACGGCCCTCTCCACCATTCAGCAACTCGACCCGCTGTACGTCGATCTCAATCAGTCGAGCACCGACATGTTGAACCTGAAAAAAGAGCTGTCCTCGGGGCAAACTCAGAACCGCAACAAAGCGCAGTCGCCGGTCAAGGTGCTGTTTGAGAACGGCTCCGAGTACGGCCAAACCGGGGCGCTCGAATTTTCCGACGTCACCGTCAATCAAACCACTGGCACGGTGATTCTCCGCGCGATTGTGGCTAATCCCGGCCATGAACTGTTACCGGGCATGTTTGTCCGGGCGAGGATCGATAAAGGCCAGCGGCCCAACGCCATCCTGATTCCTGCCGCCAGCGTCAGCCGCAACACCAAGGGGCAGGCTGTGGTTTTGCTGGTCAACAAACAATCAATCGTGGAGTCGCGCCTCATCCAAACCGGCCAGAACATGGGCGAGCAGGTGCTGGTTGACGGCGGTTTGGTTGAGGGCGAGCAGGTGATCGTGTCCGGCTTGCAGAAAATCAAACCGGGTGTTCCGGTCAAGGCGCTGACCGTTTCCGCGTCCGACGGCAAACAATCTTCCATCGGCGTCCCGACGTCGGTTGCACAAGCGGAGTAAGTCATGGCTCGTTTTTTTATTGATCGACCAATTTTTGCCTGGGTTATCGCCATCGTCATCATGCTGGCCGGCGCGCTGGCGGTTATCCGGTTGCCGATTGCCCAATATCCCGAGATTGCGCCGCCGGAGGTGAAGATCACCACGAAATATCCCGGAGCTTCCGCCAAAACCATTGAGGACAGCGTCACCCAGATCATCGAACAGAACATGACCGGGCTGGATCATTTTATCTACATGAAATCGGAGAGTTCCAACGCGGGCAAGGTCACGATTACGCTCACGTTTGAATCGGGCACAGATCCCGATATCGCCCAGGTGCAGGTGCAAAATAAGCTGCAGCAGGCGCTCACCTTGCTTCCTCAAGAAGTACAAAAGGAAGGGGTTCAAGTCACCAAAACCAACTCGACTTTTCTGATGATTGTCGGTTTGATCTCCACCGACGGCGGCGTGGATAAAAACGATCTGTCTGATTTCATGGTCTCCACTCTTCGGGATCCACTGAGCCGCACACCTGGTGTCGGCAGTATCACAGTTTTCGGCTCCCAATATGCTATGCGTATCTGGATCGACCCTCATAAGCTCAACAGCTACCAACTTACTCCGCTCGATGTCAGGACCGCCATCCAAGCCCAAAACAATCAGGTTACCGTCGGTGATCTCGGTGGGACGCCATCGATTGCAGGGCAGCAGGTGAGCGCCAGTATGATGGCACAGACGAAGATGAGTTCGCCGGAGCAGTTTGCGCAGATTTTGTTGAAAGTGAACAGCGACGGCTCCCAAATCCGGCTCAAGGATGTTGCCCGTGTGGAGGTCGGCGGAGAAAGTTACGATTCAATCACCACCTTTAACGGTCAGCCGGCCGGTGCTCTGGCCATCACGCTCGCCACCGGCGCCAATGCTCTGAACACCGCCAAGGCCGTCCGTGACAAGTTATCAGAATTGCAGCCATATTTTCCTTCTGGCGTGCAGGTGATCTACCCCTATGACACCACCCCCTTCATTGAGATTTCGATCAAGGAGGTCGCTCATACCCTGATTGAGGCCATCATTCTGGTCTTTTTGGTAATGTATCTCTTCTTGCAGAATTTTCGGGCCACCCTGATTCCGACTATTGCTGTACCCGTTGTTTTGCTTGGCACCTTCGGCGTCATGTCGGCCTTTGGATTTTCGATCAATACACTAACCATGTTTGGTCTGGTCCTAGCCATTGGCCTACTCGTCGACGATGCCATCGTGGTTGTAGAAAATGTCGAGCGGATAATGGCTGAGGAGGGATTGTCGCCCCTTGAGGCCACACGTAAGTCCATGAATCAGATCACCAGTGCCCTGATCGGCATCGCCTTGGTGCTTTCTGCGGTTTTTGTGCCAATGGCCTTTTTTGGGGGCTCCACTGGCGCTATCTACCGGCAGTTCGCCCTCACGATCGTTTCGGCCATGACACTTTCCGTCATCGTTGCGATTATCCTCACTCCGGCCCTCTGTGCCACCCTCCTTAAACCAGTAAAAAAAGGTGACCACGCACAGAAACGCGGCTTCTTTGGCTGGTTCAATCGGGTGTTTGAAAGCAATGCTGACCGTTATCGAGACAGCGTTGCCTATGTGCTCAAACGTGCCGGACGCTTCGGGTTGATCTACCTCTTGCTCATCGCGGGCATGGTCTTTCTTTTCACCAAGTTGCCGACTTCTTTTTTACCAGAGGAAGACCAAGGCGTCTTCCTCACCATGGTGCAACTTCCAATCGGCGCTACGCAAGAACGCACCCAAAAGGTTCTTGATCAGGTGCGCAATTATTACCTTACCGAGGAAAAAGCCAATGTTAATTCTGTGCTGACTGTGGCAGGTTTCAGTTTTGCAGGGAGCGGTCAAAATATGGGGATAGCCTTCGCGCAATTGAAAGATTGGAGCGAAAGAAAAAAATCACAGCAGTCGGCGAAAGCAGTCATTGAGCGGGCCATGGGGCCATTTTCCCAGATCAAGGAGGCTGTAGTTTTTGCTTTCAATTTGCCCGCCATCTCGGCACTGGGCAACTCAACCGGTTTCGACTTTTTCCTGCAGGATCGCGGTGGTTTGGGTCATGATAAATTGATCGAGGCCCGTAACCAACTGCTTGGTATGGCGGCTCAAAATCCCAACCTCATCCGCGTTCGACCCAATGGAATGGAGGATGCTCCGCAATACAACATGGATATCGATTATGAGAAAGCCATGGCCTTCGGGATCACTGTTGACGACATTAACACCACCCTGTCAACGGCTTGGGGTTCATACTATGTCAATGATTTTATAAATAATGGTCGAATTAAGAAAGTCTACCTCCAGGCTGACGCTCCTTACCGCATGCAACCGGAAGATGTCAATTATTGGTATATTCGCAACAGTACCGGAGAGATGGTCCCTTTTAACACTTTTACTACCGGTCACTGGAGTTTTGGTTCGCCTCGATTGGAACGTTTCAACGGGAACCCGGCAGTCGAAATCGTCGGTGAAGCGGCGCCCGGTAAATCAAGTGGCGACGCCATGGCGATCATTGGCCAATTGGTTGCTCAACTCCCGAGTGGCATTGGTTATGAATGGACCGGAGCATCCTTTCAGGAGGCGCAGGCCGGTTCACAGGCCCCAGCCCTCTATGCCATTTCGCTGTTGGTTGTTTTTCTTTGCCTTGCCGCCCTATATGAGAGTTGGTCGGTGCCGTTCTCGGTCATGTTGGCCGTGCCTCTGGGGGTGTTAGGAGCATTGGCTGCGGCTTATTTCCGGGGCATGGAAAACGATGTCTATTTTCAGGTCGGATTACTGACCACCATAGGTCTGTCGGCTAAAAACGCCATCCTGATCGTTGAGTTTGCAAAAAGGCGGTACGACAAAGGCAAAGACATTGTCGAGGCAACTGTTACAGCTTGCAGATTGCGACTTCGCCCCATTCTCATGACATCGCTAGCTTTCATGCTCGGCGTTTTACCGCTGGCTATTAGTACCGGCGCCGGCGCAAATAGCAGGCATGCAATTGGTACGGGGGTTTTGGGTGGCATGCTGTCGGCAACTGTTTTGGCGATTGTTTTCATCCCCCTCTTTTTTGTGGTGGTTATGCGGTTGTTTAAAACCCACCGGGCGTCGGAGATTGCCGTCGTACCGGTTCAGGAGCATTGATATGTTCAATATTGCAAGAAAACATCTAGCTGCCGGGGCGCTGCTGTTCATGCTCGGCGGGTGCACCCTGGCCCCGCACTATCACCGGCCGGATCTGCCGGTGGCCGAAACCCTGCCGGACACTCAGGGAAAACAGCACAATGGCGCTGCGGCGACCAAAGAGACCGTTATTGACGCGGAGCTTGGCTGGCGCGAATTTTTTGTCGATTCTCAACTCCAGCGGCTCATTGAGACGGCGTTGAACAACAACCGTGATCTGCGCGCCTCCGCGCTCACCCTTGAGTCCTACCAGGCGCAATACCGGATTCAACGCTCGGCCCTGTTTCCCTCGGTGAACGGCGACGGGTCCGGCAGCAAGCAGCGCACCCTCAGCGGCGGCAACTATGTCACGGCGGAAACCTATTCGGCTTCGGTGGGCGTCACCGCCTATGAGCTCGATCTTTATGGTCGGGTACGAAGCCTTAAGGACAAAGCCTTGGAAGAGTATCTGGCCATGGAGGAAACCTATCGGAGCAACCGGATCAGCCTGGTGGCCGAGGTGACCACCGCCTACCTGAGTTGGCTGGCTGATCGGGAACTGCTGATTGTCACTGAAGACACCAAAACAATTGAAGAAGAATCCTTTCACCTGATCGAACAGCGCACCCAACAGGGGTTGGCGACGCAGCTGGATCTCGCCCAGGCGCGCACCAGTCTGGAAACGGCCAAGGCAAATCTGGCGAAATACAATCGTCAGGTCGCGCAGGACCTCAACAATCTGACTTTGTTGCTTGGGGCGCCGTTGCCGGCAGGTTTTGCCGAAAAAAAATCTCTGGGCGAACAGATGGCGCTGTCCGCAGTGCCTTCACAGCTGTCTTCACTGGTGTTGCTGCAGCGTCCGGACATCATCGCCGCCGAGCATCAGCTCAAAGGCGCGCACGCCCAGATTGGTGCGGCTAGGGCCGCATTCTTTCCCTCGATCAGCCTGACCGCCAACGCCGGCAAGATCAGCGGCGAACTGTCTGATCTTTTCGACTCCAATTCCGGAACATGGCTCTTTTCGCCGTCGGTTAATCTGCCCATTTTCACAGCAGGAAAGTTGGAGGCTGAATTGGATGTGGCCAAGATCAGTAAGGATCTGTCGGTGGCCCAATATGAGAAAGCGATCCAGACGGCCTTTCGAGAAGTTGCCGACGCCTTGGTTGCCAGCGAGACCTACCGGGAACAATTAAAGGCGCAAAAAGCGAACTTGGAGGCCAACCAAGAGTACTATGCGTTGGCGAGAAGTCGATACGAGCAGGGCGTGGACAGCTTTCTGACCCTCCTGGATGCCCAGCGATCTCTTTATAGCTCCCGCCAGCTGTATTTGAACCTGAAGTTGCTGCAGCAGGTCAACCAGGTAACGGTCTACAAAACGCTGGGCGGCGGTTGGAAGGAACGGCGTTAATCCGACCCGTTCGCGTGATGTGGGGGTGCTGAAACCAGGGGGGCGGCGCAGCTTGAAGAATACCTTTAACCCCGGCCGATGATTTGAGAAAAGCCATGGCGCGAAAAACAAAAAACGATGCGAAAACAACGCGAAACAACATTCTTGACGCCGCCGCGCGGGTCTTGCTGCGCCGCGGCGTCGCCCGAACCTCTCTGATCGACATCGCCCGAGAGGCCGGCGTAACCCGGGGGGCTATTTATTGGCATTTTGCCAACAAGGACGATCTGCTGCGCACCCTGTGGGAGGGCCTGCTCAAGGAAGATGATTTTTTCTTCCAGACCCTGGACGTTAAGGACGAATCGGATCCTTTAGGTTTTTTGGTGGAGCAGCTGTTTGTTTTTCTCAAAAAACTGCCGGCAAACGCCCGACGACAACGGCTGTTTCGCCTGTTCCTCAACGAAAGCGACATGTCCAGCCTGGGCGACTTGTTTCCTTTTGATCGGAAAGTCTTTCAGTTAAAAAGAGTGCATACCATTGAGGCGCTGTTGTCTGACGCCATCGAGAAAAAGCAATTGCCTCCAGGCATTGACGCCAGCTTGGGGGCAATTGCCATTATTTCCTATGTTGACGGCCTGGCGCCCCAGTATCAACTGCTGGTTGACGAGTTGGAGATGCACATAGAAACGCCGTTTCTCATCAATGGGCTGATGCACATGCTGCGCTTTGGATGCATCCGGCAAAGTTGTTGAAAAACAGCTCTGGCCGATCGGTCCCAGCCTGTTTGATGAATGCAGGTGGACGGCACATTCGGCCAAGGGCCGTTAAGGGAGGTATTCCACCTCCAAGATGCGGTCGGCGCTGCGCCCCTGATCGTCGACCACGCTCATCTCGAAACGGCCGGAATGGGAGGGCCGCCAGGGCAGGGCGGCATCACGGGCGCGGGAGCCCAGGTAGCGGTTGTCGGCAAACCAGTACATCCGCTCGCAGTCGGCGTCAATGGCGGCCGCCAAATCAATGGTTTCCGCTGGTTTGGACAGGCGCAGGGCATAGGCCACATTGCTAAGCGGCGAATTGATGCGGGGCGGATTGCCGGTGTTGGCAAGGGGTCCGCCGGCCGGGTTTTGACCGCAAACAGCGGGCTGCGGCGGCAGGCGGCGCGGCAGGCCGGCGTCGCGGAACAGCCGTTGCACGTCCGAAGGCCAGAATTCAAAGACCTCCTGCCGGGTCTGCGCTGGATCAAAGGGCGGGCAGGCGGCCAGACCGGTGCGCTGGTCAATCGTCACCGGGCGATGGAGGGTAGAAACGCGGATTGGCGACTTGCCGGGAATGAACCAGGCGGCGGCGGTTTGCGGGCACCAGCGGTTGGGCAGATCGCCGGAAGCGGCGCAGACCTCAACCCGGATCAGTCCGGGCGGCGGCGGGTCCGGTGCGGGTTGCTCGTCGGCCAGGGTCAGTTCCAGGGCGTCGGTCATGCGGAAGAAGAGCGGGGCCGCAGCCTTGAGCCCGACAAAGGCCGGGTTGGCGCGGCCGTCAAAGTTGCCGATCCAGACCGCCAGCACATAGTCGCCGGCCAGACCCACGGTCCAGGCGTCGCGAAAACCCCAGGAGGTGCCGGTTTTCCAGGCGGTTTTCCAGGCGCGGGCAGTGCTGTCGCGATGATCCGGGCGCGGGTTGGCGCTGAGCATGTCGCGCACCAGAAAGGCGGCCTGGGGCGAGAGCAGCCGGGTCCCGGCGACGGTGGGGTCGTCCTGCCGATAGCGTAGGGGCAGGAGCAGGCCGTTGTTGGCCAGCATGGCGTACAAGCCGACCAACTCCTCCATGGTCAGTTCGCCGCCGCCCAGCACCAGCGACAAGCCGTAATGTTGGGCCGAGCGCAAACGGGCGACGCCGGTGCTGCGGAGAAAATCGTACAGGCTTGGGCTTTGCAGTTGGTTGGCCAGGGCAATGGCCGGGACATTGCGGCTGCGGATCAGGGCGTCGCGGGCTGAAATCGGGCCGACAAAGCGGCCGTCGAAGTTTTCCGGCTGAAAGGGGCCAAAGGCGGTGGGCGCGTCGCTGAGAATCGACAGCGGATGGATCAGCCCCTGGTCAATGGCCAGACCATACAGAAAGGGTTTGAGGGTGGAGCCGGGCGAGCGTTTGGCCAGCGCGCCGTTGACCTGGCCCAGGATGGCGGGGTTAAAGAAATCGGCCGACCCGATCAATGCCTTGACGCCCATGTCGCGGCGGTCAACCAGCAGCGCCGCCCCATTGACCACGCCCTGGCTGCGGCGCTCCGCGATGTATTGGCGCAGAATCCGCTCCAGCAGACTTTGCAGGCGCGGATCAAGGGTGGCGTCGATTACCTTGTCGTCGCCGGCGTTGCCATGGTCGCGCAGCAATTGCTCGGCGAGGTGGGGGGCGACAAAGGGCAGGCGGCTGCGTTCCAGGCCGTTGACGTCCTGATCGAGCAGGCTGGTGGTCGCCGATTCCTGGGGATGACGCCTATGCCACTCCTCGGTCAAACGCTTGCGTGCCGTTTGCTGTTCCCGGTCAAAATCGCCGCGCCGGGCCGGGTTCTGCGGCATCACCGCCAGGGCCAGACTCTCGGCCAGGGTCAAACGGCTGGGCTCCTTGGCGAAATAGATCCTGGCCGCCGCACCCACCCCTTCAATATTGCCGCCCATGGGCGCAAGGTTGCAGTAGGCCTCCAGCAGTTGGTCTTTGCTGTAACGGGCCTCCAGCCAGAAGGCCAACGCGATTTGTTTGATTTTGCCGGGGATGCGGCGGGTGTTGAGCTGATAGAGCCGCCGCGCCAGCTGCATGGTCAGGGTGGAGCCGCCCTGACGCTCGCCCCGGCCGTAGGTGGCCAGGGCGGCGCGCGCCAGCGAAAGGAGATTAACGCCCGGATGCCAGTAAAAATACCGGTCCTCCTTGAGCAGGATCGCCTCCGTGGTCGCGTCCGCCAAGTCCGCCAGCGGCGTCCACAGCCGGTACTGACCATCGCGGGCCAGGGTCAGGCGCAACATCGAGCCGTCGGCGGCCCGGATCAGCCGCGAGGAGGGAATGCCGGCGCTTATCGGTTCGGCCGGCAGCCAGTTGGTCAGCAGCGTCAGCATCCCCAGCAGCAGCAAGACGAGCAGCCCAAACAGCGCCAAACCAAGCAGCAGCGATACGGACCTCATTTTCCGCAAACGTTGAAGACGCCGAAATACCTGCAATCCACGTCTCCCGAACCAAGCGGTTCCCGGCCCTGCAGGCGTCTCGCCGGGCCCGGAGTTCACGGCTCGACGATGGTCAGGACGCCGCTCTCGCCTCGTCCCTGCAGGCCGCGCTCATACATGCCCTCGGCATAGGGCGGCGGGGTGCGGAAGGTCCCGGCATTGGTGGCCCGCACCTTGTACTCGTAGGTCGCGACCTCCCGCGAAAGCCCGGCGTAAAGCACCACCCGGTCGTCGCGGGTGTCGACAAAGGCCGGTTCCCAACCGGTCGCAACCTCCTCGCTGGTCATCGGTTGGTCTGCAGTTTGATCGTCCGCGCCGTCTGCGCTCTCCTCGCCTTCGATCACCTCTTCTTCCAGATCAGCCGGAGCTGCAACCACCGGCTCCACCCCGCCGGGCAGCAAATCGACAATGGCGATTTCGCTCAGCGCGTCGCGCTCGGTGGCCCGCAGCCGCAACCGCACCGTAAACTCCTCGCCCACCTTGACTTGGCTGAGCACCTTGCCGTCCGCGCCCAGGTATTCGCGCAGAATCTCAATCCCCTGTTGCAGAGGGCCTGCCGGTGGTTGGCGATCAAATCCGGCCTCGGTCAGCTGATAGAAGGAGGGCAGGCCCGCGTTCGCCTTGCGCAGCATCACCTTGTCCCAACCCTGGGGCACAGCGGCGTGCAAAGGCCGACCGGCCAGGGCCAGCGGTTGGGCTGTTCCGTCGGCCAGCCCCACCTCGGCGCTCACCTGACCACTTTTGACCGCCACGCTGCGGCCATAGAGGTCAAAGGCCCGAATCAACAGGGCGGCGGACAAAGAATGATATTGATCTTGGGACAGCCGCGCCCCCAGGGCCGGCAACAACTCCGCCGGAATTTTAGCGAGCAGATCCGGGAAGTGCCGGGCAATCAGGGTCAGCAACTCGGCGTCGCGGCTTAGGGCGTCGTCAAAAACGCCCGTGAAATCATCCGGTTCGGGCTGCGCCGCCAGGGTCTGCCAGGGCACGGTGGCCATCAGCTTGTCCGCCTCGCGCCGCTGTTTGAGCAGGGCCTGACTCGCGGCCAGATAGGCGGCGGTCAGATCGGTCCGCCAGGTTTCGCGGTGATGCTTCTCCAACTGCTCCACTATCGCGCCCAGAGCGGTGCTGGTCACCCGACCCTGCCGGGTCAGCAGATACACGGCGCGGGCCTTGGTGCGCAACTCGGCCATTCCCTCTGCCGGTCCATTGGCAATCCGTTCCAGATAGGCGCGGCTCTGCTGCGCCAAATCGGTGGGCACAGCCGCGCCCCGCTCGCCGGCCTCAATCAGGAAATCAGCGGCATAGACCGAAATCTCGGGCTGCACCACCAGATTGCTGGCCCACTGACCAAACCCACCCGCCTCGTTCTGCCGCTGACGCAGGAGGGCAAAGGCCGATTGCAGCGGCCTGAAATCAGCCCTCGCCAGTTCCTCCGGCTTGGCCGCGATCAGGGCGGGCATGGCCTTGGACAACAACTGCTCGGTGCAGGCGTAGGGGTACTGTTCCAGATAGGCGGCCAGTCCCTGGCCCCAGACCAGCGGCGAGTGATCAAAACCCAGCGCAACCGCGCGATATTCGGTGTGCAGGTCGCGCTGCCGCTGCAGGC
>NZ_JAVBXR010000085.1 GCF_030824455.1 Desulfobulbus sp. | reverse complement strand
CAATCCCGCCCGAGTTTGATCGCGAATCCCTGCGTAAATACTTGCAAACCGACAAGAAAACCATTGGCGGCCGCGTTTTTTTTGTGTTGCCGGAAAAGATTGGCGCGGTGTGCATCACCGACCAGGTCAAGGAAGCCGATATTGACGCGGTTTTGTGCAATGCGTATTCTCAAGGGCAGTAATGATTTCACTTTAGAAATTTTTTGGGCATTCAAGAGAGCTAACCGCCATGCCGATCTATGAATTTTTCTGCGTTGATTGCAACACAATCTTCAATTTTTTTTCCAGTCGTCCCAATACCGAAAAGCGGCCGAATTGTCCCCAATGCGGGAAACGCGAGTTGCAGAAAATGATGTCCACCTTTGCCATGATCGGCAAAGCCAAGGAAGGCGCGGACGACGACCCTTTGGCCGGGATGGATGAAGCGAAGATGGAGCAGGCCCTTGCCGGCCTGATGCGGGAAGCCGAGCATGTCAACGAAGACGATCCCCGGCAGATGGCCAATTTGATGCGTAAATTTGCCGACAAGACCGGAATGCGTCTGGGTGGGTCAATGGAAGAGGCCATTGCCCGCATGGAGGCCGGGGAAGATCCTGAGCAGATCGAACGGGAAATGGGCGATCTGATGGAGGGCGAGGAACCCTTCAGTCTGGAGGCGATGAAGAAAAAGGCCCAAGCCGGTTCCCGTCGGGCGCCGCTTCATGATGAGCGCTTGTACGATTTGTAGCGGCGGGCGCTTGGGCAAGGGGGGGGGCGGTGTTCGGCGCGGTGTTCGGCGCCTTGTGAAATCTTCAGATTTCGATCCGGTGCTGTTTCATTTTTTCCCAAAGATTTTTTCGACTGATCCCCAAAGCTCCGGCAGTTCGGGTTCGGTTGCCCCCGGATTGGTGCAACGCGTTGACAATGTATTGTTTTTCCGCTTTGGCCATAGCCTCGCTGAGCAGCATGGTCGCGCCGTTGTTCTGCGGCCCTGTTGACCGCAGGTCCGCCGGCATATCCTCCGGAATGATCACCGGGCCGGGCGACAGCACCGACACCCTTTCGATGATGTTCTTTAATTCCCGGACATTGCCCGGAAAATCGTAGCAGAGCAAACACTGCATGGCCTCGTCCGACAACGATAGCGCCATGCCCCGTTTCCGGCTGAATCCGTGCAGGAAATGGCTGACCAAGAGCGGAACGTCTTCAATCCGTTCCCGCAGCGCCGGCAGGCGCAGTGGGATGACGCTCAGCCGATAGAGCAGATCCTGACGGAAGCGCCCTGCATCCGCCTCTTCTTTTAAATCCTTGGCTGTCGAGCACAGCAGTCGCACGTCCACCTTGATTGTCCGGGTGCCGCCCAGTCGCTCGCATTCCCCTTCCTCGATCACCCGCAGCAGTTTGGCCTGCAGGCCAAGGGGCAGGTCGCCAATCTCGTCCAGCAGCAGGGTGCCGCCGTCGGCCAATTCAAACCGACCCATTTTTTTGGCGTGCGCCCCGGTAAAAGCCCCTTTTTCATGGCCGAAAAATTCCGACTCCAGCAATCCATCGGGGATGGCGGCGCAGTTGATGCGAATATAGGGCTTGTCGGCGCGACGACTGGCCCGGTGCAGGGCATTGGCCGCCAGTTCTTTGCCGGTTCCGGATTCGCCGTTGATCAACACCGTGGAGTCGGTGGGGCCTATCTGATTGATCAAGGAAAAGATTTTACGAATAGCCCCGGATTCGCCGATGATCTCCTGATGCTCCTGACGGCAGCGGTCTTCAAGCGAGGCGCACCGCGCGCGCACAGTCTGCATTTCAAAGATGCGGTTGATGCGGATGATCAGGTCGTCCATTTCAAAGGGTTTGAGGATGTAATCGGCGGCGCCGTTGCGCAGGCAGGCGATGGCGTCCTCGATTGATCCATAGGCGGTCATCATGAAAATGTCGGTCTGCGGCGAATGTCGCCTGGCCCGCTCCAACAACTCCATGCCGCCCAGGCCCGGCATGCGGATGTCGGAGAGGATCAGGTGGTAATGCGTTCGCTCGATCCGGGAGAGGGCCTCGCGCCCGTTGACGGCGGCGGCGATCTGCCATTTTTCCCGCATTAACCGGTCGTACAAAGTAATCCGCATGATTTCGTCGTCTTCCACCAGCAGTATCTGTTTCATGCGCTGACTCGCTCGCTCGTTGGTGATTGGTTTTCAGGATGCAGGCAGTGGCGGTCAATGGGCAGGCTGACGATAAATACCGCGCCGACTCCGGGTTGACTGCGGACGTCGATCCTGCCGTTAAGGCGCTGCACCATGGCTAGGGTCACGGCAAGGCCCAGGCCGGTGCCCTCGCCGATCTCTTTGGTGGTGAAAAAAGGATCAAAGATTCGATCCTGCAGCTCTTTGGCAATGCCTGTTCCGGTGTCCTCGAAGGTGAGCGCGACGGCATTGTTTTCCTCTCGACTGGCAATGCTGAGACTGCCGCCTTCGGGCATGGCCTGGATGGCGTTGAGGGTGATGTTCATCACGATCTGTTTGATGGCCTCGCTGTCGATGCAGCAGAGATTGTTGAAGCGCAAGTCGAGGTTGACCACGATGTTGTGCAAGCGGTGGCCCAGCAGTTCCAGGCAATCAAGAATTACTGTGTCAACGTCGACCTGACGGATGTGCAAAGGTTCGACCCGGCCGTAGTTGAGCAACTGCCGCATGGTCAGTTCAATGCGCCGCAACCCCTTGTGGAGCAGGGGGAGGTAGCGATTCTGCAGATCGAGATTTTCCGGCTCCTGTTGCATTGATCGCACGCAGTTGAGCATTCCGGCGAGCGGATTGTTGATTTCATGGGCAATTCCGGCGGTCAGTTGACCGAGCGCCGCGAGTTTTTCAGCGCGGAAGCCCTGCTCGCCGGCTGCGGCCAGGGCCTGTTGGGAGGCGGACAATCGTCGGCACAGATCGGCGAAACTGGCGCTGAGCCGGCCAATTTCGTCTTGGGAGTGGGGCAACTCCAGCGCTTCAACCGTCTGCTCGGGAAAGACGGCCATGGCCTCCGACAGTTGGCGGATCGGCCGGTCAACCAACCGACTGAAGAGCAGCAGCATCACTGCCGCCGCAGCCAGCACCGCGGCCAGGCCAAGGAAAAGGAGGGTCTGATTGTTGGCGCGGATAACGGCGTCGGCCCAGGCAATGGGAATGGTGACGGAGAGGGCCCCGCGGATGTCGCCCTGTTGGTAGCCGTGTTCGCCGTGGCAGGCAAGGCAGGATGTTTCGGCGACCAGCGGCGCGGCATAGCGCAGCACCCGGCCGTCCTGGTTGCGGTCAATGGCAAGATGTTCGGTCTGCCCGGCGCTGAAACGCCGCAGGCTTTCCTGTTCAAAGGCGTCGGGCGTGTTGGCGGGGTTGACCGGCAGGGCGCTGGTCACCCGAAACCAGCCCAGTCCGCTTTTGGCCGCATATTCGGAGAGTTCCCGGGTAACCATGGCGGGATTGCGCTTAACCAGCACCAGGCCGCTGGCCGTGGTTGTCAACGGTTCGTGGAGAAAGGCGTTGGACTGGGCGGTTTCGCCCTGCACCAAAAACAACCCCTGATGATCAGCCACCCATTGGCGGGTCAGCAGGATCTGCCGGTACAGCATCCTGGCTTGTTGCTCGGCCTGGCCAATCACCAGTCGATGCTGCAGATGAGAAGTGTAGACGATCAGAATCCCGCAGGACAGCGTCAGGACGGCGGCAACAGCGGTAATGAATTTTCCTTTGAGCGTCATGAGAAGCTTCGCCTGCACGAGAATACGCCTTGAGAGAGACGGAAAAGTGAACATTGCCCGCACGATACCACAGGCGTGTTGTGTTTGCCAGCCGACCTCGTTCCGCCTGGTGCGGCAGAGTGCATCAACAACACCGGGGAACAGGCGTGTGGGCCGCTTGCTGCGCGCGCGGCGGCAAATGGTTTGTTTTTGACTTTACGCGCAAGAGCCCTGTACAATGCCTGCATCCATTAGTCTCAGAATTTATTTTTGAAAAACGACAATGCTGCAGTTATGACAAACGTCAAATCGAAAACAAAGGCGGTCGCCAACATCAAGAAAAATAGACTGCACGTTGCCATGTCGGGCAATATCGACACCAAGGCGTTGGAAAAACTGTATACTGAAATTAGGTTTTGCGTTGCGGATCTGAAGGAGAAATTTGAGGTCGTGAGCGATATTTCAGAATGTAACTTTATCTATGTTGCTGGATTGCCGACATATAAAAAGATTACAGATTTTCTGATCTCGAAGAAGGTTGGCGCAATAGTCAGAGTGGTGAAGAGCGGCAATATAAGTTACAAACAAATTGTCAATTTTAGCGATAGAATTCATTGTTACCGCACCATGTATGCGGAAGACCAAAAAGAAGCTGAAAACATCTTGGAGACTTTGATAAAAAGGGATGGAATTCGATTTCAGCTGAACAATGCAATCATTGAATACACGATCAATAACGAGGCCGGCAAAGGACGCCTCATTGACGTTTCAACAAGCGGTTGCGCAGTCGAAGCGGTTGCGCATGCGTTGTCGGTTGGCGTCATCATTGATCTCACCCTTGAATTTCCCCCATATCAGGAGCTTCTCTCCGTCTTTCAAGCGAAGGCTGAGGTCGTCAGGACAGACTATGCGATCTTTGCAGCTCGATTTGTAGCGCTCACTGATGGATACAAAGAGCAACTCTATCAACGTCTGGTGTCCGAAGTCAGCCGTTTCTCCCTTGTCCTATGAACGTAACTTTTTTTCCTTCCTCTGCGAAGTCAAGGCCTGCACAGCGCCCCGGCGACTGGTGAAAGTCAGTGCGGCCGCGCCGTCGTTTTATTCCAAATCCCGGAAATGAACGCTTGCAATGTTGGTTTAGGACGTTATCTTAGCTGGTTTTGAACCAATCGGGAAAGCATGGACGCTCTCCAGCCGGCGTTTTGAAGCGCCCGGAACGTGATCGAACACTGCGCTTTCCCCTGCGGCGGCGCGCATCCACAGGCGTCTTGTTGTGCACACTCATACATCGCCGCAACCTTCCATGCCGCCCGTTGCCTTCGGCGACGACGAACGCGACTATCGCCGCCATTTCCTTCGGCAAGACGCCCGCACCTTTGCCGTCCTCATCGGCATTGCCATCGTCATGCACCTGTTGTTCATTCGGGCGGATCATCTGTTCCAGCGGGGGACGGATATTTTTGTATGGCTCCTGGCCCTTCGTTTCGGATTGATTGGATTTTCAGCGTGGACGATGAGCATCGTTCTGCGCGCCGACGATCCGGATCAATTTGATCGCTGGTCGTTTTGCTGGGCCATGGCCTGCGCCCTTGCCAACACCCTGATTATCTTCTCCCGCCCGGGCCTCTACACCGGTCATGTGGTGATTGACCTGTTCGCGATCATCGCCTTTTACGCGGTGCAGCCGGGGCCGACCTTCAACCGGGCCGTTCCGCCCATTCTGCTCAGCCTGGGCAGCCTGTCGCTCTTCTTTTATCTGAAAATTTACATGGGGTTTGTCGCCTCGTTGGCCACCGTGGCAACCTATATTGCCGCCAACATCATTGGCTGGGTTGTTTCCGCCAACTGGCGCCGCTATCGAAAATCGTCGTTTCTCGCCAATCGGGCTCTGGAGCGGCTCTATCAGCAAGCCGAAGCCGGGCGCTTGGCCGCCGAGGCCTCGGAGCAGACTTGGGAGCGGATCATCGACACCTCGCCAAACCTGCTTTTTGTCATTGACGGCGCATACCGCATACGCCGGGTCAACCGGGCCTTTGTCGAGCGTCTTGGCATCAGTCGGGACGAGGCGCTGGGACAGCGCTGTTGCGATCTGTTGTGCGGATTCGCCCTGCCGCCGTCGTCTTGCCTGCAGCATCAAATTGTAAGCGAGCGACAACCGCACAGCGTTGAAACCCGATTCCGTCCCCTGGGCATTGAGTGTCGCCTGATGGCGGCGCCGTTGTTTGACCCCTTGGGCCGCTACGAGGCCACGGTGTTCATTGTCCAGGACATCACCGAACAGAAACAGTCGGAACGGGAATTAAAATCAGCGCGGGAACAGTACCGCTCGCTGGTGGAGAACAGCCACGGCATTATCTACACCATTCGCCCGGATGGGGTGATCACCTATCTTTCCTCGGGTTATAGCAAGTTGCTTGGCCAGGACCCCTCCACCGCCGTTGGCAGACATTTTCGCGAGGTTGTTCATCCCGAGGACGTCGCTGTTTGCGAGGCGTTTCAGCGCGATGTATTGGCAAGCGAAACAGTGCTTCGAGGGCTCGAATACCGAATTCTGCACCAAGACGGCTCCCTGCGCTGGCATCTCTCCAACTTCATCCCCATTCGCAACAACCGCGGGCAGATCGAATCGTTTGTCGGCAACGCCATGGATATTACCGTGCAAAAACAGCATCAGGCGGAACTCAGCGCGGCCCGCGAGGCTGCCGAAGCCGCCAGCAGGGCCAAGTCCGATTTCCTGGCCCTGATCAGCCACGAAATCCGCACCCCACTGAACGCCATGGTCGGCTTCAGCGGCTTGGCGCGGCGCACTACCGATAGCGGCCAGTTGCACGAATACGTTGACATCCTTGATCAATCGTCCCGATTGCTGATGGATCTGGTCAACGATGTCCTTGACATGTCCAAGGCCGAGGCCGGACAACTTCAGCTTGAATCCATCGCCTTCAACCTGCCGGAGGCCGTGGATCTGCTGCAATGGCAATATGTGCCGGCGGCGGGCCGGAAAAACCTCGATCTGCAGGTGTGCAAGAGCGACAACCTGCCGCTCTGGATCAAGGGCGACCCGCTGCGGTTGCGGCAAATTGTCTCCAACCTGTTGAGCAACGCCGTCAAGTTTACCTCCGCCGGCGCCGTGACCCTGACGGTGACGGCGTCGGCCTTCGCGCCTTCCGACAACCACTGCCTGCTGCGCTTTGAAGTGCGGGACACGGGCATTGGCATTGCCGCCGAGCATCTCGCCTCGTTGTTTGAACCGTTTCAGCAAATCGATCCGGGGATTGCGCGGAAATACGGCGGCACAGGCTTGGGGCTGGCCATCGTGCGCCGCTTGGTCGAGTTGATGGAAGGGCGTGTGGAGGTTGCCAGCCAGGCGGGGCAGGGCAGCTGTTTTGCGGTGGAACTGCCTTTTCTGCTCAGTGAGCCGCCCCAGTATGAGCAAATGACCGCAAGCGTGGTTGAACCGCTTGCTATTTTAGTGGTCGAGGACAACGTCTTTAACCGGCGACTCCTCCACGACACGCTTCAAGCCTGGGGGCACCGCGTCACCGAGGCGGAAAACGCCTTCCAGGCTATGGATTTGATGGATGCAACTCGTTTTGATTGTGTGGTGCTTGACGTGCGGATGCCGGATGTGGACGGGGTGGAACTGACCTGTCGTTTGCGGCGGTTGGAGCGGATGTCACGCCTGGAAACCACGCCGATCATTGCCTATACCGCAGACACGGAGGGGAAAACCCGGGAGCAGTGTCTGGCGGCGGGGATGCAAACAGTCCTGTTCAAACCCCTGGATTCCCAGCAACTGGCCTTGGCGATTGCGGAATGCTGTCGCCGATCTTCTCGGATTGATGCGCCTGATGCGCCTGATGCGCCACCGACGCCGATTTCCCCGCCCATGCCGGCTGTGCGTTGCGCTCTGACCGATCGGGTTATGGCCGACATGGGACATGATTCGGAACGGATTGAGGCCTATCTGCAATTGCTGTGGGACGACGTCGCCAGCGAACTCAACCGGCTGGATCAGGCCGTTCTCATGGAAGACCGCAATCTCTGCAGAGACGCCGCCCACAGTCTGAAGGGATTGTGCGGTTATCTGCGCGACAGTCGGCTGGGAGCGTTGGCCCTCACGCTGCACAGCAGTGCGTCGTCCTTGCCGTTCAAGGAGATGCACGACTTGGTCAAACAATTGCGCGCCCTGTGTGCGCGTCCCGTCGCGTAGACGAGCATAGATGATAAGCGACGAACAGAGCAGGAGAACAACATGGTTGCCGCGCAGATATTGATTGTCGACGACAAGTCGAGTTTTCGTTTTCTTCTCGAAGGCTACCTGCGGGAAGCCGGCTACGCCACCGTTTGCGCCGCCAGCGGCGCGGAAGCTCTGGAGACGCTGGAACGATGCGCCATCGACTTGATTCTCTCGGATCTGGTCATGCCGGAGATGGACGGCGTCACCCTGCTGGCCGAGGTCCATCGGCGCTTTCCCAGCCTGCCGTTTGTGGTGATCACGGCCCACGGCAGCGTTGAATCGGCGGTTGCCGCCATTAAGCAGGGGGCCGACAATTATCTGCTCAAACCGCTCCACCGGGAAGAACTGCTGCTTACCATCAGCCGCAGTCTGGAAGGCGCCCGGCTGCGGCAACGCTGCGACCAGATGGAGGGCTTGCTCAACGAACGGTTCAGCTTTGAAAACATCAAGTCGGTTTCGCCCGCCATGGGCACGGTTTTAACCGCAGCCCGCCAGGTTGCCGCCTTTGCCGGCACCACGGTGGCCATTTACGGCGAAAGCGGGGCCGGCAAAGAGGTGCTGGCCAGGGCGATTCACGCCGCTTCGGGCTGTTCGCCAACCGCCTTTGTGCCGGTGAATTGCGCCGCCATTCCTGAAACGCTGCTGGAAAGCGAACTGTTTGGCCACGTCAAGGGCGCCTTCACCGGCGCCGACGGCAATCGCGAAGGCAAGTGCCGCCGCGCCCAGGGCGGCACCCTGTTTCTCGACGAAATCGGCGACATGCCACTTCCCCTGCAGGCCAAACTGCTGCGGGTGCTGGAGGAAAAGGTTTTTGAAAGCCTGGGCTCCGATGTGCCGCAGGCTGCTGATTTCCGTATTATCGTCGCCACCCACCGGGGTTTAAAGGAGCTGTCCGAGCAGGGCCTGTTCCGCACCGATCTGTTTTACCGGCTCAACGTGTTTCCCCTCGCCATTCCGCCGTTGCGAGCGCGCAAAGAGGACATTCCCCATCTGGCGGACCATTTCCTTGATATTTTTCGCCAGCACCAGGGCAAGATGCAACCTGGTCTTTCCCAGGCCGCGCTTGCATCCCTGATCGCCCACGATTGGCCGGGCAACGTGCGCGAGTTGCGCAACTGTCTGGAATACGCCACCATTATCACCAACGGCGAGTTGATCCAGCCTGAACATCTGCGGCTGCTCGTCCCTGTCTCCTCGCCTCAAGCCGCTGTTCCTGCTGCAATTACCCTTCATTTCACCTTCACGCCCGAGGAGTTCTGCCTGGAGCAGGTTGTGGCCCGTCTCAAAGACTGGGCCATGCAGCAAAGCGGCAACAACAAATCGGCGGCGGCGCGCCTGCTGAAAACCACCCGCAAGCTCTTTTACTGATCCCTTCTTTTTTTGTCCCGCATGGGACAGCTTGTCTTTTTTCGGACAGCGATGGAAAGCCATGTGATGTTATCGCTTTGATTTTGAATGATAATTGAAAGTGGCTCGCATCCTGCTTCCCTTGGGATGATTGGGGCGATCTGCCCCAATGTTGTCTGCACGGGAACAACTCCATCCACCAACACATGGGGAGGGCAGGTATGTCGCAGCGCGCTGTCGAACATTGCATCGGTCGTTTGATCACCGACAATCAGTTTCGTCGTCTGGCCATAACCTCGTTGCCGCAGGCCTGTCAGCAGTTGGGCCTGGAGCTGACGCCTCTGGAGATGGATCTCCTTTCCCGCCTGGACCTCAATTCTTTTTCCCGGTTGTCCTGCAACCTTGACCCTGGCCTGCAACGGACGGGAAATCATCTTGGCTAATCCCACAGAGCCATTCCGCGCCGACCGGGCGCCAGGGCAGGGGGAGGGCGCCGACAGTCCAAAGACTTCGCGTTTTCATGTTCTGCACCGCCGGCTCCTGTCGCTTGTGCCGCGCCGGCTTTCCATTCGCCACCATATCGTCGGCCTCTTTTCTCTGGCCACAGCCTGCATCCTGGTTTTGTCGGGTGTTGTCATCTACTCGTTTGTCTATGACAATATGCGGCGGAACATGCTGGAAAAACTGGCCGCCTCCACCCTTTCGATCAAGAATGTGGTCGAAAACGCCGCGCATTTGGCCGTGCGCAATCATCTGCAGGCCATTACCCAGGTCGATGTCGATTTGCTGCACTCCCTGGAGCGGCAGGTCGGCGAGGGCAAACTGACCAGGGCCGCCGCCATGGAGCAGGCCGCGCAACTGTTTATCCGGCAGCGGGTCGGCGATCACGGCTATGTTTATGTAATTTCAAGCAAGGGCGCGGTGCAGGTCCATCCCGACCCAGCATTGGCGCAGGCCGACCTTTCCGGGTTTGATTTCATTCAGAAACAGCTGGTCCAGAAAAACGGTCGCCTGGAATACGAATGGAAAAATTCCGGCGAGGCCGCGGCACGCGCCAAGGTGCTGTTCATGGCCTATTTTGAACCCTGGGATTGGATTGTCTCTGCTTCCAGCTATCAGGATGATTTTAACTTTCTCGCCAAGGAACTGCGCCAGGGGCTTTCTACGCACCATTTCGGCGACACCGGCTATGCCTTTGTGGTCAGCGGTCAGGGAGACATTATTTTGCACCCGTGGCTGATGGGCAATGTGCATGCCGAAAACAACGCGGTTGTTCAGCCCCTTTTTCAACGGCTGCTGGCAATGAAAAACGGGCAGTTTTCTTATCTCTGGGAGGAGGGCGACGGCGGCGGGAGCAAGAAGAAAATTGTCTTTTTCAACTATATACCCGGCCTCGACTGGATTGTGGCCTCAACCGTCTACGAGGAGGAAATCCTCGCGCCGCTGACCAAGCTGGGTTGGGTCGTGTTTTTGATTGTCCTCTGCGCCCTGGTTATGGTCGTTCCGCTTGGTCTGGCCCTGGGCAACCTGATTACCCGTCCGCTGTTTCGATTGACGCAACAGATGCATCGCGCCGCCGAAGGCGACACCCAGGTCTACGCCGAGGAAGACGCTCTGGGCGAAATCGGCGTGCTTGGACAGCATTTCAACCAATACCTGGAACGGATGCGCCGATCCAATCAGAAAATCCTGATTGAAATCAATGAGCGCATCCAGGCCGAGCAGCAACTGATTATCTACCGCAAGGCAGTTGAACATGCTCTGGAAGGCATTGGCATCACCGACCCGACCGGAAACATTCTCGCCGTCAATCAGGCATTCACCGAGATAACCGGCTACAGCGCCGAAGAGGTGGTCGGCAAAAACACCAGCGTGCTGCAGTCGGGAAGGCACGATCAGGTCTTTTACAACCAGTTGTGGAGCAGTTTGCTGGCAACGGGCCGTTGGACCGGCGAAATATGGAACCAGCGGAAAAACGGGGAAATTTATCCTGAAGTTTTAAGCATTAGCGCCATCTGCGACGAAAACGGGGAGGTCACCCATTACGTGGCGGTGTTCCACGACGTCACCGCCATAAAACGTCAGGAGGAGCGGATCGTGCATCAGGCCTATCACGACGCCCTCACCGGCTTGCCCAACCGCTCGCTGGCTCACGACCGCATTGAGGTGTCCATTGCCCACGTTAAACGGGGCGGGACCCGGTTGGCCGTCCTGTTCATCGATCTCGACAATTTTAAAAACGTCAACGACAGCCTGGGCCACGAGTTGGGCGACAAGCTGCTGCTCCAGGTGTCCAATCGCCTGGTCAGCCAGGTGCGCGAAGAAGACACCGTGGCCCGCCTTGGCGGCGACGAATTCCTGATTCTGGTGGCTGCCGTGGCCAGCGACGACGTGGTCATCGATTTGACCAAGCGACTGTTGCACAGTTTTGCCTCGCCCTTCAATGTCGAAGGGCACGACCTGTTCGTCACCGCCAGCATCGGCGTGGCCTTTTACCCGGAGGACGGCGCCACTGCCGGCGTTCTCACCAAGCACGCCGACATTGCCATGTACCAGGCCAAGGCCAAGGGGAAAAATGGCTATTGCCTGTTTACCGCCGATTTGAGCGAGCGCATTGCGTACCTGCGGCAGTTGGAAAACAACCTCCGCCAGGCGATCGTCAACCGTGAATTCACCGTGTTCTTTCAGCCCAAGATGGATCCGTTTACCGGGCTGATTACTGGGGCCGAGGCCCTGGCGCGCTGGCGGAAGGAGGATGGAACCCTGATCAATCCGGCGGATTTCATCCCCCTGGCCGAAGAAACCGGGCTGATCGTGCCCCTGGGCGAACAGGTGCTGGACCTTGCCTGCCAGATGATGCACACCCTCAATCGGTTGGGACGGGCTGACCTGACCATCTCGGTGAACCTGTCGCCGCTGCAGTTTGTGCAAACCAACCTGGTCGAGCGAATTCTAGCGATCCTCAGCAAACACGGGTTGGCCAGCAGCCAGCTGGAACTGGAAATCACCGAGACCGCGATGATGACCAATCTGGTTAAAACCGTCGAGACCCTCAATCAACTGGTGGCGGCCGGCATCGCCATTTCGATTGACGATTTCGGCACCGGCTACTCGTCGCTGTCCTATCTCAAACGCTTCCCCATCCAGACCTTGAAGATTGACCGTTCGTTCATCCGCGACCTGACCAGCGACCCCAGCGACGCCCAGTTGGTGGAAACGATCATCCTCATGGCGCACAACCTCGGCATCACCGTGGTGGCGGAAGGCGTTGAATCCCAGGAGCAGCTTTCATGGCTGAAGCGCTGCGGCTGCGAGCAAATTCAAGGGTATCTGTTCAGCAAACCCCTGCCGTCCGACGCGTTTTTGACCTTTGTCGGAAAACATGCGGCTTCGATAGGCGGCCCAGCGACTGACGCAGGGCCGTAGCATTTTGGCGACGAGACCATGCGGCGACCTGTTGTCGGCCGCACGGAAAAGATCTGAATAACCAAGAAGTTCCACACACTCACAAGGAGGAAGGATGAACATTCGATCCATTGGTTTTCGACTCATTGCCGGCGGCTGTCTGGCGGTTGCGCTGCCGCTTGTTGTGGTTGGGTATCTCGCGGTTTCCAAATCATCAGCCGCGCTGACCCAGGTTTCCAGCGAAAATGCGGCCTCCCAGGCGCAGAAACTGGCGGCGGTGATCGAATCGACCCTGGACGCCCAGTCGAAAACCGCCGCCGCCCATGCGGTCGACACCAACGTCCGCCTGATCGGTCAGAAGGTGAAGTCGGTGGGGGTTGAGGCCGCAGCGGCGGACATCGCCGAACTGCGCCAGCAGATGAAGGCCAAATTCAAGCAGTTGGACAGCAGCTATCTCGGCATCTTTGTCACCGACGACAAGGGCTACATGTACACTGGGGAACTGGCCAGCGGCGAGGAGTACAAGGGCGTCAATCTGGCGGATATGGATTATTTCCAGAAGGCCAAAAGCACCGGCAAGGCGGTGGTGGGCGACGTGGTGGCCTCCAAGGTGACCGGCGACGTCATCTATGTGCTCTGTGCGCCGATTTTGTCGCATACCGGCGATTTCCTCGGCGTTTTTGGGCTGTCGCTCAGGGCTCAGCCCCTACTCAGTAACGTGTCGTCGGTCAAGGTCGGCTCCACCGGCTACGCCTTCATGTGCGACCACAACGGTTTGATCATCGCCCATCCTAAAAAAGAGCTGGAGATGAAGCTTGATCTCAAGACCCTGGTCGATATGGACGCGATCACCAAGGCGATGATCGCCGGCAGCCAGGGGGCGCAGGACTATATCTTTAAAGGCGTGCCCAAAATTGCCGGCTACGCTCCGGTTCCGCTCAAGGGCTGGGGCATTGCCGTGACCCAGGACGAGGCCGAGTTCCTGTCCGCCGCCAATTCAATCAGAAACAGCATACTCACCATCACCCTGGCTGCAGTGACGTTGGTCTGCGGACTGGTGATGGTGTTCTCCCGGAGCATCACCGTGCCGTTGAACAATGCGGTGGCCGGCCTGCAGGACATTGCCCAGGGCGAGGGCGACCTGACCATGCGCCTGCGGGTGAGTTCGCGCGACGAGATTGGCGAACTGGCCCGTTGGTTCAACCTGTTTATTGAGAAACTGCAGGGCATTGTCGGCCAGATTGCCGAAAACACCCGGTCTATCGACGCCTCGTCCAACGGGCTGTCGCAGATTGCCGCCGATCTTTCCGGCAGTTCGGAGGACACCGCGCAGCGGGCAGACAACGTGGCCGTCGCCACCGAGGAGATGACCGCCAACCTCACCAACGTGGCCGCCGCCATGGAACAGTCGACCACCAACACCTCGATGGTGGCCAGCGCCGCCGAAGAGATGACCGCCACCATCGGCGAAATCGCCAACAACGCCCAGCGGGCCCACGCCATCTCGCTGGCGGCGGTGGAGCAGGCCGGCTCGACCTCGGTCAAAATGGCGGAACTGGGCAAGGCGGCCCAGGCGATCAGCAAGGTCACCGAGGCCATCACCGAGATTTCCGAGCAGACCAATCTGCTGGCGCTTAACGCCACCATCGAAGCGGCCAGGGCCGGCGAGGCGGGCAAGGGTTTTGCGGTGGTCGCCAACGAGATCAAGGAACTGGCCAAGCAGACGGCGGCCGCCACCTCTGACATCAAAAAACAGATCGAAGAGGTGCAGGGCACCACCTCGACCACGGTGGAGGAGATTAATCAAATTTCCGGAGTCATCAACAACATCAACGAAATTGTCGGGGTGATTTCGACTGCGGTGGGCGAGCAGAGCTCCGCCACCCAGGAGATCGCCAACAACATTGCCCAGGCCTCCCAGGGCATGGCCGAAGTCAATGAGAACGTCAGTCAAAGCTCGGTGGTGGCGGCCTCAATCACCAAAGACATCGCCACGGTCAACACCGCTTCAAGCGAGATTTCCAACAGCAGCCATCAGGTGAAAGACAGCGCCGGCGATCTGCAGCAGTTGGCGGCCAAACTCAAGGTTATTGTCGATGGGTTCAAAATTTGAATCAAGGACTGCCCGTCAACGAAAAGTGAGTGAGGGCTGAGTTTGCAATGAAAATGCACAACACACCAGGACGCGCTGATGACCTTTGAAAAGCATCCATTCTCCGTTTGGAGCATAGGAGGGTTGGCGGTTCCTTTGCTGGCGTTGTTGGTCTGCGGCCTGTGGTTTTACCACGCTGAAGAGACCTCGGCGCGATTGCGGGCGGAGCAGCAATTGGCCTCTGTCGCCCATCTCAAGGCCGATCAGTTCGTTGCCTGGCGCAACGGGCGCCTGAGTGATGCGTCTGCGCTCACCGAGGATACGCTCCTGGTCGGGAACATCGCCGCTTTGTTTGCCGGGGAAGGCGGCCAGGACGACGGAGCGCTCCGGCGTCGTCTGCGCGAGGTCAGCGAACATGGCCGGTATGCCGACATTGTGCTTGTTGACGTTGAGGGCCGTGTCCGGTTCAGCCTCAGCGGCAAGCTGGAATCGTCGGTCGACCACTCCGCTACCCTGGCCCAGGCCCTGCGCGATTACCAGCCGGTTTTCATTGATCTGGATTCCGATGCACGGGATGCACGGGGGGCCAGCGCCGCCGTCAGACTGATTGCGCCGCTCTTTGTTGCCAATCGAACCGGGGTGTCGCCGTTGGGCGCAGTGATCCTGGTCAGCGACGCCGCTCAATTCCTCCAACCGTTAACCCAGTCCTGGGTCAAACCAAGTGCAACCACGGAGATACTGCTGGCACGGCCAGAGGGGGAGCAGCTGTTGCTTTTGGCTGAACAGCCGGATCGGCCGGAAGGATGGGAGAACTCGCGGGCGCCGGTGGAGCGAGCCGATTCGCTTGCCGCTGCGGTTGTGCAGGGGGGCGCCGGTTTTGTTCAAGGCCGCGACCACCGAGGGGTCGAGTCGCTGGCCTATGTGCTGCCGGTTTCGGGATCGGACTGGTTGTTGATCGCCAAAGACGAAACAGCGCACATATTTGGCGTTTGGCGGTTTCGCGCCGCCTTGCTGCTGTTGCTGTTCTCCGTCCTGGCGGCAGGCTTGGGCAGTCTGGGCCTGTTTGTCTGGCAGGCGAAAAGAAAAGCGCATTACAAGGCCTTGTACGACGCCGAATCTCGGCTGCGGCACAGCCTGGAGCGCCACAGCATCACCTTGAAGGCCGTTGGCGACGGCATTATCGCCACAGACAGCCACGGCAGGGTGGAGTTGCTCAATCCGGTTGCCGAGACGCTCACCGGCTGGAATCAGGACGAGGCTCGCGGGCGGCCGCTTGCCGAGGTTTTTTGTCTGGTTGATGAAGAAACCCGGGAACAAGCGGAAAACCTGGTGACCAGCGCGCTTTGCGAAACCTTGCCAACATCTGGCGCCCGGCGTCATCTGCTGATCGCCAAAAACGGGGCAGAGCGGACCATTGCCGAAACGGCGGCACCCATCTGCGACGAAAACGGGGCGGTCCTGGGCGTGGTCCTGGCATTCCGCGACCAGACCGAAGAGCGACGGGCGCAGCGGATTGTCCACACCCGCCTTTTTCTGCGGGAATTTGCCTTTACCCACACCTTGGAGCAATTTTTTGCCAGGGCCTTGCAGGAAACGGCGGCGCTAGTCGACAGCCCCTGCGTTCGTTGTTTGATCGCGGATCCCCATTTGCGCAACCTGACGCCACAATCCGGGCTCAGCAAAGACCGCCTTTGGCGTCGATGCGCCCAAGAGGGCGCAGAGGCAGAGGACAAGGTCGATCTGGCGGCGCAGTGGTGTGATCGGTTGCGCGACGGGAGAGCCCTCGTCCTGAACGATCAGGCGGCAATGAAAAACGGTGAAGCGGTTGATTGGATTGGCGCAACCCGCGCCCTGGTTGTCCCGATTATGCGCACTGGCAAGGTGGTCGCCGTGCTGGCCGCCGCCGACAAACCAACGCCGTACACCGAGCATGATCGGGAGACTGTTGTTCAGACGGCGGATTATATCTGGCGGCTGGTTGAGCAGAAACAGGTTGAGGAGGAGTTGCTGGCCAGTGAGCGGCAATACCGGACGCTGTACCGCAGCATGATGGACGCCTTTGTGGTCGTCGACCTGCAGGGCAACATCCGGGAATGCAACGACGCCTACGGCTCCATGCTTGGGTATGCAAACGAAGAACTCAAGCAGATGAGCGTCCAGGACCTCACGCCGGCGCGTTGGCGTGCCTATGAAGAGGAGCATGTCAACAAGCAACTCATGCACGGCGGTTGCTCAAACCTCTATGAAAAAGAGTACCGCCGCAAAGATGGAACCGTGTTTCCCGTAGAGTTGCGGACCTTTCTGTTGGTCGACAACAACGGCGCGCCCGAGGGCATGTCGGCCATTGTGCGTGACGTCTCGGAGCGAAAAAAGGTCGAGTCGGATCGGGCAAAACTCCAGGAGCAATTGCATCAGGCGCGCAAAATGGAGTCTGTGGGGCAACTAGCGGGCGGGGTGGCGCACGACTTCAACAACATGCTCAGCGTGATCATTGGCTATGCCGAGCTTGCCTTGCGCAAACTCGAACCGCCGTCCCCCCTGGACAATTATTTCCAGGAAATTGTCAAGGCGGGCAGGCGCTCCGCCGAGATGACCCGGCAGCTGCTTGCCTTTGCCCGCAAGCAAACCATTGCCCCCAAAATTCTTGATTTGAATGATGCGGTGGGAGGCATGCTCAAAATGCTGCGCCGCCTCATCGGCGAGGATATTGAACTGAAATGGTTGCCGGGCGACGAGCTGTGGCCGATTAAGATGGATCCGTCGCAAATGGATCAACTGCTGGCCAATCTCTGCGTCAATGCCCGCGACGCCATCGACGGCGTCGGCAAGATCACCATCGAAACCGGTAAGATCTCGTTTGACGCCGCCTATTGCGCAGAGCGAACCGGTTTTGTCCCCGGTGATTTTGTTCTCCTGGCGGTCAGCGACAACGGCAAAGGCATGGAACGGGATATTCTCGACAAGATTTTTGAGCCTTTTTTTACCACCAAGG
>NZ_JAVBXR010000066.1 GCF_030824455.1 Desulfobulbus sp. | reverse complement strand
AACCTTTATGGAACGGACTTCGATGATACACTGATTGGTTCGGATCAGGACAACACCCTGATCGGTTATGGCGGCAGCGACCTGCTTTCCGGCCTGGAAGGCAACGACAGCCTTCGCGGTGAAGACGGCGCTGACCAGCTGTTGGGCGGAGCCGGCAACGACGTGCTCCACGGCGGCGCAGGCGCCGATCTGCTCGACGGCGGTGAGGGGCGCGACAGTGCCGATTATCGCGGCACAGGTGCGGCCGTTGCCGTCAATCTAGCTACTGGCACGGCCACTGGCGGGACTGCCGAGGGCGACACATTTCTTTCGATCGAAAATCTTTATGGAACGGACTTCGATGATACACTGATTGGTTCGGATCAGGATAATACTCTGATCGGTTATGGCGGCAATGATGTGTTAAGCGGCGGGTTGGGCAATGATACATTAACCGGCGGCGCGGGCAATGACATCTTTGTGTTCGACACCGCCCTGAGCGCAACAACCAATAGAGACACCCTCTCCGATTTCGTTGTAGGACAAGATATCATCAAGCTGGATAAAGATGTATTTACTGCTCTGACCACGGCAGGAACGCTTTCATCAGCCAATTTCAACTCCAGTGCAACAGGGGCTGCCGGTGACGCCAATGACTACATACTCTACAATACAACCTCAGGCACCCTACTGTATGATGCCGACGGCAACGGTTCAGGCACTGCGGTGCAGTTCGCAACCCTGACCACCAAACCGGCAATCACGGCCAGCGATTGTATGGTTGCCGCCTGATCAACACGCTCAACCCAGTTGGGGCAAAGCGCCATCCCCGCACATCAGGATGGCGCTTTCTTTTGTTGTATTGCGACAGAGCTGCTGAGAAAGACCCTTCCCCGTTGTTGTCGCCAATAGAGTTTCGTGACCATCAGCTTGAGAAGAAAGTTGCTTTTTTTGAGAGATGAGTGGGCCGCAAGGATGCTGTTTGCACTCATTTGCTGCCAACAGAGACGAGGAGACATGGATTCAGGACTTTGGGCATTGTTGATGATGGCTAGGTATCATGGCATCGCGGTCGATGAAGCACAGCTACGGCACGAGTTTGGCCAGGAGCGGTTTTCCACGGAACGGATACTGCTGGCGGCCAAACATCTGGGGATGACCGCCAAGCCCATCGAGCAGGATCCGGATCGCCTGGAGCGTGCGCCTCTTCCTGCCGTGGCCGTCGACAAAGAGGGCAATTACTGCATCGCAGTGAAATTCGGCTATGAGGGCGGCGACAAAGCCCGGCCGAAGATCATCGTCCAGCGGCCCGGCTCTCCCGCCGAGACGCTCGATCTTCCGGAGTTTCTCGCGCAATGGTCCGGGCAGTTCATTTTTTTCACCTCCAAGGCAAGCTTTGCCGAGGAACTGGCCAAGTTCGACTTCAGCTGGTTTATTCCGGCCATCGTCAAGTATCGGAAACTGCTGGGCGAGGTCCTGGTTATCTCCTTTGTGCTGCAGCTCATTGGCCTGGCGACGCCTTTGGCGTTTCAAGTGGTGATGGACAAAGTGCTGGTCAATCACGCCATGAAAACGCTCAACGTCGTTGCCGTGGGGTTGCTCTGCGCCACCCTGTTTGAATCGCTTCTCACCGGGATCCGTACCTGGGTGTTCGCCCGCACCAGCAGCAAGATCGATGTCGAGCTCGGCGCCCGGCTTTTCAGGCATCTGCTGGCGCTGCCCCTCGCTTATTTCCAATCACGGCGGGTCGGTGATTCCGTAGCCCGCATCCGTGAGCTGGAAAATATCCGTTCCTTTCTCACCGGCAATGCCATCACCCTGATGATGGACCTGTTGTTCTCCTTTGTCTTTCTCGGGGTTATGCTCTGGTACAGCGGCTTGCTTACCCTGATCGTCGTTGTTTCCATACCGGTGTATATCGCCTTGTCGGTGGTGATTACACCGACCTTGCGCGCGCGCCTCAATGAAAAATTCAATCTTGGCTCCAAGAATCAAGCGTTCCTGGTGGAATCAATCAGCGGCATCGACACGGTCAAGTCGATGGCTGTGGAACCCCGCTGGATTCAGAACTGGGAAAAACAGCTCGCCTCCTATGTGTCCGCCGGAGTCAACGCCAACAACGTCTCCATGGTGGCCAGTGGCGGGGTGAATCTGGTGAGCAAGCTGGTGACGGTCGCCATCCTCTGGCTAGGCGCATCGCTGGTAGTGGAGGGTAAATTGACGGTGGGTGAATTAATTGCCTTTAATATGCTTTCCGGGAGAATATCATCTCCGATCCTGCGTCTTGCACAGTTGTGGAATGATTTTCAGCAGGTCGGTATTTCCATGCAGCGCCTCGGCGATATTCTCAACGCCAAGACAGAGGTGGCGGGCCAGAAAACCCGGATCCCCCGGCTAGCCGGCGCCATCGAGTTTGACCAGGTTTCCTTCCGCTACCGGCCCGACGCTCCGGACGTCGTCCGTGATCTCCGACTCAAGATTGCCCCAGGAGAGGTGATCGGCATTGTCGGCCGCTCCGGTTCGGGGAAGAGCACCCTGGCTCGACTGTTGCAACGCCTCTATGTCCCGGATCGTGGCCGGGTACTGATCGATGGCCAGGACCTGGCGGTGATTGACACCACTTCCTTGCGGCGCCAGTTGGGCGTGGTCCTCCAGGAGAACATCCTCTTCACCGGCTCTATTCGGGAAAACATCGCCCTGGCTAATCCCGCTTTTCCGATTGAAACGATTATCGAGGCGGCAAAACTTGCAGGCGCTCATGCATTCATCTGCGAACAACCAGAAGGCTACGACACCCAGGTGGGAGAACATGGCGCCGGGTTGTCCGGCGGACAACGGCAGCGAATTGCCATTGCTCGAGCCCTCATCAGCAATCCGCGCATCCTCATTTTTGATGAGGCCACCAGCGCCCTGGACTATGAATCGGAAAAAATCCTTCAGGACAACATGCGCAAGATCTGGGCAGGGCGCACGGTGCTGATTATTGCGCATCGGCTTTCGGCTGTGCGGGACGCTGACCGCATTATTGTGCTGGATCGGGGACAGATCGTCGAGGTCGGATCGCACAACGAATTGATCGCGATGGACGGCGGCATTTACGCGCACTTGAATCAATTGCAACTTGGCTCAAGCCCAGCGCAGGTGGCACTGTGAGCGCCAAGCACAAGCGAGAGGCGTATGTGGGGTTGTTGCGCCATTATCGCAAAGTTTTTCAACACTACTGGCAAAAACGCCACGAGTTGGGCGGTGAGCTCTTCACTGAAGATGAAGCGGAATTTTTGCCGGCGGCTCTCTCGCTTCAGGAAAAACCGGTCTCGCCAACATCCCGCCTGACGGCTAAGGTGCTGACGTTGCTCGTCGCAGTGCTCCTTGCCTGGTCGATTTTGGGGCATGTCGACATCATTGTCAACGCCACCGGCGAAATCATCCCCAGTGGGCGCACCAAGACCATTGCCTCGGTGGATGTGGCCAGCGTCAGAGCCCTGCACGTCGTGGAAGGGCAAAAGGTCCGGAAAGGGGATGTGTTGATTGAGTTGGATACCAGCGCCCCCGATGCCGAGCGCGACAAAGCGTTGGCGAGCGTAGTGGAGGCAACTCTGCAGGCGGCGAGATCGCGGGCGATGATTGCGGCGGTGGATAGTCGCAAACGACCGATACTCATGCCGCTTGAGGGCATTCCTACCGAAAAATTGCACGAGGCGCAAAAACATTTGGACGGCCAGTTCCATGATTTCATGGCCAAGCTCCAACGCCTCGACGGGGCGATCTCCCGCTATGGCCAAGCCTTGCCGCTGGCGACCCAACGGGCCATGGATTACAAGGAATTAGCCAAGGAGCATGATGTCTCCCAGCATGCGTATCTGGAAAAGGAACAGGCGCGGATTGATCTGCAAGGGCAACTGGTGGAGGCAAAGGACCAACGGACAGCTTTGATTGCTGAAACCAGGCGGGCCGCTTTTGACGCTCTGGCCGAGGGGGAAAAAATCATCGGCGCGGCGCGGCAGGATGCGTTGCGGGCAGGCTCGCACAGCAATCTGCTTAAGCTGGTTGCGCCGGTGGAGGGCACGGTGCAGCAGCTGACCGTGCACACCATCGGCGGAGTGGTGCCGGCGGCCCAACCCCTGATGCTGATCGTTCCTCAAGAGCCTCGCCTTGAGGTGGAAGCCTTCCTGGAGAACAAGGATGTGGGCTTTGTGGAGGATGGGCAGATTGCGGCGGTCAAGGTCGACGCCTTTGAGTATACCAAGTACGGCACGGTTCCCGCCAAGGTGGTGCATGTCTCGCGCGATGCCATCAAGGATGAGAAAAAGGGTTTGATTTACTCGATCCGGGTCGCACTGGACACCTCGATCATCCATGTGAACGGCCACGACATGGAGTTGAGTCCGGGCATGTCGGTGAAGGTGGAGATCAAGACCGGCTCACGCCGGGTGATTGAATATGTGTTGAGTCCGCTGCTGCAGCATAAGCGGGAGAGTCTCAATGAGCGTTGATGTGGGCAGGCGTCAAGGCCGTTGCGAACGGATAGGCTTTCGAACGGGCGTGGTGCTGCTCGCCGGATTGTTTTGGGCCGTGTCGGCATGGGCTCTTGATCCCGCGTATCCGCTTGTCGACCCGCTGCGCACCAAGCCTGATATATTGGAAACCGGGGCCACGCTTCCGGGCGACGGCGCGCCGGTTCTCTGTCCGGCGCAGAAAGATTTCTCTCTGCCGCTGACTTTGGGCGAGGCTGTGGATCTGGCCTTGTGCAACAATCCAAAGATCAGATCCTCTTGGGCAAATATCAAAATCCAGTCCGGAGCGCTCGGCGAAGCACGATCTGCCTACCTGCCCGCAGTAACCGGGTCACTGGGCCGGACCAATGACCAGATCCGCTATTCGGACAACCGTTACACCGGAACCAATGTCGACCAGAACACTGCGCAGGGGACCTTGACCTGGCGTCTGCTAGATTTTGGGGGACGCACAGCCAACCACCAGGCTGCTGAAAATCTACTGACAGCGGCACTCGCCAGCCACAGCGCCACCTTGCAAAAAGCGCTGGCTGAAGTGATTCAGGCCTATTGTGATGCGCTGACCACTCGTGCGGCCTTCAACGCAAAAGCCGAGAGTGCGGATATTGCCGCCAACACGCTCCGTTCAGCAAGGTCGCGGGAAGAAAAAGGGGCTCTTGCACAAACCGACACCCTGCAGGCGACCACCGCGTTAGCGAAGGCTACTTTGGAAAAAAATCGTGCTCAAGGCGAACATGAAAAAGCTCTGTCCGTGTTGCGATATGTCCTGGGAGTGCCCGAAACCCCCAAAATTTCATTGCCGGATAATCTGGATGAGAAGGCCGGTGAGAATGGCGGCAAGGCGCTGGCCGTTTGGCTAGAAGAAACCCAACAAAAGCATCCCGCTCTTCTTGCGGCCCGAAGTCAGCTCGATGCAGCACAACAACGGGTTGAAGCCACTCGCTCGGCGGGTTTGCCTTCTTTAGGACTTTCCGCCAGCTACTACCAAAATACCCGGCCCGGTGAAGCGGTCACGTACAACGACAGCAAAGAAACTACAGTGGGCCTTGTCTTGACGGTGCCCATCTTTGACGGCTTTTCTTCCACTTACAAGCTTCGAGGGGCACAAGCGCAAGTGGAGCAAAAGGAGGCGGTACTGGCTGACACCGAACATCAGATTGCCATGGAAGTGATCAAGGCGTATGCCGATGCCACCTCCGCCCTGCAGAATCTGGAGGCCTCCGCGAACCTGCTTGGAGCTGCACAGAAGGCACTGGCGGTTTCGCAGCGCAAATATGCCAAGGGAGCTGCCGACATCGTGGAGCTGTTGAACACCCAAGCGGCTCTAGCCGATGCACGGCAGGAACGGATTCGTTGTCTGGCTGAATGGCGTTCTGCGCGCTTACAACTTCTGGCCAGCGCCGGACAGATAGGAAGAGCAGCAGCTGGGGAATAAGTTGAGGAATGAAAGACAGATCTACCTGGGGAGGCTCCAACCTGAAAGTTGTTGCTCCTGCGTTATTGAACATCAGCACTCTTGGCATGCTGAATCTAATTCAACTTTTTCCCTTTCGTGAGTAGGACCCAATATCGGCTACATGCGATTGCAGGAGGCCAAGGGTCGCCTTGAACTGGCGGCAACGGCTGAGCGCAGGAGTCGAAGCCGGCCAAGCGGGCCGAAGAAGAGCAGCGGAGCGGCAAGAAGAAACCCGGCCGCAAACCGGCGAGTCCTGATGCGGCAGCCGACCATGATCGCAAAGCGAACACCACGGATCCGGCGAACCGGATCATGAAAACCCGTCAGGGCCATGCAGGGGTTCAATGCCCAGGCGAAGCAGGGGGGAATATGTCTCACCATAATAGTCGCATCTTGATTGTCGATGATGATAAAGTTTCCCTTTTAATGCTCAAGAATCATTTGTTGCGTCAGGGCTATGACGTCTTCTGCGCCGATAACGGCCAGGAAGCCCTTGCCCTTCTGGGAAAACAGCGGGTGGACCTGGTGATAACCGATCTCATCATGCCAGGAATGGATGGTCTCCAGCTGATGCACGCCGCCAAAGCCCTTTATCCCGCACTCCCTTTTATCCTCTACACGGCGCAAGGAAGCATCGAAACCGCGGTGGCCGCAATCAAGCAGGGCGCCATTGACTATCTGGAGAAGCCCTTTCATCCCCAGACACTTGACGTAGTATTGCAGCGTACCCTGGAGTTCGGGCGTCTTTCCAGTGAAAACGAGCAGTTGCGGGAACATTACCGTGAACGGTTCAGTTTTCACAACATCGTCACCCAATCACCGGTCATGCACCAGACCCTGGAACTGGCGGCCCAGGTCGCCGCATCCCCCAAGACCACGATCAGCCTCACCGGTGAAAGCGGCGTCGGCAAAGAGGTCCTGGCCCGAGCCATTCATTTTACCTCCAACGGCCTGCCCGCCGGTTTCGTGCCGGTCAACTGCGCCTCGATTCCCGAGGCCCTTCTTGAGAGCGAGTTGTTCGGCCACGTCCGCGGCGCCTTTACCGGCGCCGAGCGGGAACGGGAGGGGAAATTCAGCCTGGCCCGTGGCGGGACAATCCTTCTCGACGAAATAGGTGACATGCCCTTACCGCTCCAGGCCAAGCTTTTGCGGGTACTGGAGGACCGAACCTACGAAAAAGTAGGTTCCAATACCTCGATACAGGCCGATTTCCGGGTCATCGTCGCTACCCATCGGAATCTTGCCGAGATGGTCAGGCAAGGCGCCTTCCGGGAGGATCTCTTTCACCGGATCAATGTGGTTCCCATTGCCATTCCGCCGCTCCGGGAACGAAAAGAGGATATCCCCCTGCTGGTGGAATTTTTCCTCGACCTCTTCCGCAAACATCAAGGCAAACCGCTCCCTGGGATCTCGAAAAAGGCCATGGATATGATCGTTGCCTACTCCTGGCCGGGAAATATCCGCGAATTGCGTAATGTGCTCGAATATGCGGCTCTCCTAACTTCCGATGAACTGATCAGGCCTGAACATCTCCGCCTTCCCACAGCCCCTTCGTCGGCTGGAACAGCTCAAACCGCCACGGTTGATTTTCACCTCAGCCTTTCTCCCGAAGAACTGTCCCTGGACGCTTTAAACTTGAAAATCATGGAGATAGTTCTCCAGCGCTGCGGAGGAAACAAGTCCAAGGCTGCCGCCCTCCTCAAAGTAAACCGCAAGATATTCTACCGTTAAACCCTTCTTGTCCCTCCTCGTCACAGTTTGTCCCCAAAAGGGACAATTCGCTTGCTGCACCAATCAGTCAACATCATAAGATTACACACTTTTCCGTGTTGGCATCTTTCTTGTTCTTACACTCTCCAAGAACACTATTTAAAAGGTACCTTGTCCCATCTATGGACATACAAACCAAGGGAGCACAGAATGTCTCAAATTGAAGTTGAGCGATTTCTGGGCAGGATCATTACCGATGCAAACTTCAGGGCGGATGCCGAAAGGTCTCTGGAGAAAGCTTGCTACAGCAAGGGGTACGCGCTTTCCGCGATTGAGCTGTCATTCCTGAGCCATCTTGATTTCTCGCTATTTCAACAAGTGTCTGAAACAATAGATGATTCCATCAGGAGATCGTGAATGAAAGCCAATGGTGGCGGGGGAACGGCGTCCCCAAGGAAAGAAATTTAGTCGAGGTATCCCATCACAGAGGGTAGCTGCCTAGTTGTTCCCTCAGCTCCGAGGAAAAACAAATGCCGGAAATAGTATTGGTTGTTGATGACGATGAAACCATACTCGAATTCGCCAAACATGTGCTCAGCGGCCTAGGCTGCCAGGTTGTCACCCTGAACGATCCCGTGGCAGCCTTGGACTATCTCGGTCGCGAAGAGGTTGCGGTGCTCGTAACCGATAATAATATGCCGGTTATGTGCGGTCTGGAGCTCATCGAAAAGGCCAATATCGTCGCCTTGGAAACAGTCAAAATCATAATGTCCGCCTATGCCGATCTCTCGGTGGCCCTCTGCGCCATCAATCAGTGTCAGGTGTTTAAATTTGTCCCCAAGCCGTGGAAGCCCGAGGAAATGGCCGACACGGTCATCGATGCTCTGCAGCGGCACCGTACCTTGCAGACTCTCCGCCGCGAAAATGAGAATGTCCTGCGTTCGCTTGCCCAAACCATCGAACTCAAAGATCCCTGCACCCGTGGGCATTGTGATCGGGTTGCCACTATAGCCGTGCAGATTGCCAAAATCCTCGGTTTGTCCATCGACATGCAGCGGGAAATTAAATACGGCGGGTGGCTCCACGACTGCGGCAAGATTGGCGTTCCCGAGCATGTGCTTAACGCCAACCGTAAACTTGAGGCGGATGAATATACAATTGTTAAAAATCATTCCGTCTGGGGAGCGGATGTGGCGAGAAAGGCCAATCTTTCGGCAGTGGTTGTCAACGTGATTCTCTGCCATCACGAACGTTATGATGGAACCGGCTATCCCAACGGCATCGGTGGGGAGGATATCCCGATCGAGGCAAGAATCGTCTCGATCGCTGATGTTTTCGACGCCCTTGTCACAGACCGGCCCTACCGCAAGGGATTGTCGCTGGAGGAAACGCTTGACCTGGTAATTTCGATGAAGGGTAAAGAGCTGGACCCTTTTTTGGTAGATCTTTTTATTAACTGTCAGGCGTATCTTGCTGATGAAACGGAGCAACAATGCGGAGAACAAATTTTGATAAAAGAATCTTCTGAAATGAATAGAATCAGCCTAAGAGGCGACTATTCGATTACGGGCGTAAAGGAGCAGATCCCTTTTTTGGCGCAGCACCTTGCCAGGGTGGCGGAAATCAGACCCGGCGCTTTGGGCCAAGAATTTCACCATGAAATCGATTTCACCGAGGTCCAGGTTCTTGACACCTGCGGTTGTCAACTGCTGGCGGCCCTTCTTCGCAATCTTCGAGAGCTGGGCATTGAAGCCCCGATTTTCAAGATAAGCGATACCCATCGGGAGAGGATTCATCTGCTTGGCTTTGATGTTGAAATTTTTGCCGGGGAATATGCATGAAGGACCATGATCAAAGAGCCTTGAATATTGACATGGCCAAATTCAATCAGGTGTTTTTTGAAGAGTGCGGCGAACACCTGGCTGAAATGGAACAAATTCTCATGTCGCTTGCCGACGTCGAACCGGACGATGAACAACTCAATGCCATTTTCAGGGCCGCTCATTCGATAAAAGGGGGAGCGGGCATGTTCGGTTTTCATGACATGACGATTGTTACCCATGTCCTGGAAACCCTGCTCGACAAGCTTCGTACCCACGAAATGCCGTTTTCATCAGCCATGATCGATCTTTTCCTTGAGGCCGGCGACGTAATCGCCATGCAGTTGTCCGGGTACCGTGATGGGGCGGAAGTACGTCAGGAGGCCGTTGACCTTATTCGTGCAAAATTGGAGCACATGATCGAAGGCGAGGGTGCGCCCCCTGCGCCCCTGGAGATGACGAGAGTGGAGAGCAGCGCTGTCTCGGGTTTATCTGCCGACCATCGATATGAACTGCTGTTCACCCCTGATCCGGATCTGTTTCAGCGTGGCGTCAGGCTGGAAAATCTTATGGCCGAGCTGGAGGAATTGGGCAGCCTGTCCGTACAGGCGCAGGTGTCCGACCCCGGCGATTTAAACGCATTTGACCCCACACTCTGCCTCACCACCTGGCGCTTTGTCCTGGAGACTACCGCCAGCGAGACCGAAATACGGGAGATTTTCGAATTTGTGGCGGATGAGGAGCAACTGCAGGTGCGCGACATCCCTCTTGACAGCCGAGCCGCCGGCCCGGATGCCGCCGAAACCCAGCCCGAATCCTTTGATCAGGTGAAGAATGAGAACCCGGCGGCGGCGCCTGCGGCTGTCGCGCCAGCCACTGCCCAGCCCACCGGGCGGCGGACCTCAGACACTAACGAAATGGCTCCCAGCGCTTTTGGCCGCCGTGCCGGTGAAACCGAGGCGTCAATCCGGGTCGGCGTCACCAAAGTGGACCAGCTGATCAATCAGGTCGGCGAACTGGTGATCACCCAACTAATGCTGGCCCAGACCGCCGCCTCACTGGATCCGGTTCTCTACGAGGATCTGCACCGCAGTTTGCTGCAGCTGGAGCACAATACTCGTGACCTGCAGCAGAGCGTCATGTCGATCCGGCTGGTGCCGATCAGTATCGTCTTCTCCCGATTTCCCCGGATGGTACGAGAGCTGGCGACCAAACTCGGCAAGCAGGCTGAGCTCAAAACCATAGGGGAAACCACGGAACTGGACAAAGGCTTGATTGAGAAGATCACCGATCCACTCACTCATCTCGTCCGCAATTGCATGGATCATGCCCTGGAACCCCCGGAGGTGCGGATCGCAGCCGGGAAAAAACCGGTGGGGACCATCATTCTAAGGGCGTCGCAAATCGGAGGGCGGATTGTCATCACGGTGATAGACGACGGCGCCGGTCTGAATCGGGAAAAAATATTGAACAGGGCTATGGAACACGGCATCCCGGCCTCTGACAGCATGACGGATGAAGAAGTCTGGCCGTTGATCTTTGCTCCGGGGTTTTCCACCGCCGACGCGGTGACCGATATCTCCGGCCGGGGCGTGGGCATGGATGTGGTGCTGAGCAATGTGCAGTCCATGAACGGCAGAGTGACGATATCGTCCGAATCGGGCAAGGGCACCCAGATCACCATCAGCCTGCCCCTGACCCTTGCCATCCTCGATGGTCTATCCGTTGCCGTCGGCGACGATAAATTCATCATTCCGCTCAATTCCATTGTGGAGTCGCTTCAGCCGACCATAGGGAGTCTGAAGACCGTTAACGGCAAAAAAATGGTGCAGGTCCGCGACGATTATATCCCCATCATCCCGCTCTTTGAGTTGTTCAACCTGCGGGCGCAGGTAACCGAGGCGGAAAAAGGGGTTTTAGTCCTGATTGATGCGGAAGGAGAGAAAGCGGCCTTAATGGTTGACGCCTTGTTGGATGAACATCAGGTGGTGATCAAAAGCATTGAGACAAATTATCGCAAAGTGGAAGGGACGGCCGGGGCGACCATCCTCGGCGACGGCCGGGTGGCCTTGATCCTGGATGTGGCCTCTCTTCTGCAAATGCACAAAAAGAGTATGTAACCGCAGAGCACCTTAATACGATTATGGAGGTTGTGGGAAGATGCAGACAGAAAGTGAAACAACACAGGCGGCTTCAGAGTATCTCACCTTTATGCTCGCCACCGAAACCTATGGGATTGACATTCTCAAGGTTCAGGAGATCAGGGGGTACGATACGGTCACCCATATCGCCAATGCACCGGAGTTCATCAAGGGCGTCATCAATCTGCGCGGGGTTATTGTCCCGATCGTGGACATGCGGATTAAGTTCAATGTCGGTGAACCCACCTATCATGAGTTCACGGTGGTCATCATCATGAATGTGCTGGACAGGGTCATCGGCATGGTCGTGGACGGGGTTTCCGATGTGGTGGCGCTCACGCCGGAGCAGATCCGTCCGGCTCCTGAAATGGGAGCAGCGTTGGACACCAATTACATCACAGGGCTCGGCACGCAGAGTGATCGGATGCTGATCCTGGTGGATATTGAAAAAATGATGAGCAGTGAAGAAATGCAGCTCATTGATCATTCACGTTGATTGCCCTAACTCAAAAAAAGGTGGAGAAATTATGCAGCTAAAAACTTTTAAGAACTGGACCATCCTCTCAAAAATATTAAGCATCTCGATTTCAACCATTACCCTGCTCATTTTGGCGGTCCTCTTCTACATCCTTCCATATATGGAACGGCATCTGCTTGAGGAAAAGCAGCTCGCAACCCAGGCGGTTGTGGAAGTGGCCGCTTCGATTATTGTCAGCCTCCAGGAAGATGCGAAGGCGGGCAAAATTACGGAGGAGAACGCCAAGAGTCAAGCTCTCAAAGAGATTCGTTTTCTTAAATACCACGGCAATGAATATTTTTGGGTTATGGACTTTGAACCCAAGATCCTCACCCATGGGGTGAGCGAAGATCTGATCGGAAAAAACGTCGGGGATGTGAAGGATCCGAAGGGGAACTCCTTGTTCGTTGAAATGGTCAAAGCGGTGAAAGAAAAAGGAGCAACCCTCTATGATTATCAATGGGCCAAGCCCGGCGTCACCCAGCCAGTCGACAAGACTTCCTACCTCAAATTAAACAAGGAATGGGGTTGGATCGTCGGCAGCGGCATTTACGTTGACGACGTCAAGGCCGGGGTGGCCCTGATGCGCAAACAGATACTTATCGGCACCTTCCTTCTTTCCCTGGCCATCCTAACCTCCGCCTGGCTGGTGTCGCGCCGGATCAAGCACGCCCTTGACGAGGCCATTAGGGTGTCGAATAAGATCGCCGCCGGTGACTTGACCGGTGAAATAATCATCCATAGCCAGGATGAGACCGGTTCTTTACTGAAGTCACTGAAAGAGATGAATACAGGCCTGGCCAAAATCGTTGGCGAGGTTCGCTCAGGGGCTGACTCTATTGCAACAGCCACCGAACAGATTGCGGCCGGCAACACCGATCTTTCCCAGCGCACCGAAGAGCAGGCCTCCGCCCTGGAGGAAACCGCATCGAGCATGGAGGAGCTGACCTCCACGGTCAAACAGAATGCCGACAATGCCCAGCAGGCCAATCAATTGGCGATCAGCGCCAGCAGCGTTGCGGTCAAGGGCGGGGATGTCATCACCAAAGTGGTCGACACCATGAAATCGATCACCGACAGTTCCCGGAAAATTTCCGATATCATCGGGGTTATCGACGGCATTGCCTTCCAGACCAACATTCTCGCCTTGAATGCCGCAGTGGAAGCCGCCCGGGCCGGCGAACAGGGCCGCGGGTTCGCCGTGGTGGCGACCGAGGTGCGCAGCCTTGCCCAACGCAGCGCCGCCGCTGCCAAGGAAATCAAGACCCTGATTGAGGACTCGGTCAACAAAGTGCAGGACGGCAGCAGGCTGGTTGAGGAAGCCGGCCATACCACCCAGGAAATAGTCACGAGCATTAAGCGGGTTACCGACATCATGGCCGAGATTTCAGCGGCTTCCCTGGAGCAGTCCAGCGGTATCGAGCAGGTCAATACTGCCATTACCCAGATGGATGACGTCACCCAGCAGAATGCCGCTCTGGTGGAGCAGGCCGCCGCTGCGGCCGAGTCACTCGAAGATCAGGCCGCCCAGCTGGTACAGGTCGTGACCCGTTTCACCCTGGAAGAATCGGCGCAGCCGCGGAAGGCCCCGGTTGAAAAAAAGATGCGTCCCATCGATGCTGCGCAGCCGAGGATCGCTTCCAAGAAAACCAGCAGGCCGCCGGTTGCGAAAAAACAAAACAGACTGGGATCCCTAGCCTTGGCTGCACCCGGTGGCGCTGCTCTTGATGATGATTGGAAGGAATTCTGAGACCTTGCGATCTTTCAAAACCTATCGGCGAGGATGAGGGATTGCCAACTCTATCTGATACAAAAAAATTGGCGCTGCCGGCTGAGGAGAAAGAATCGCACATGTTTCTCTTCACCGGTGAAGATTTCAACCATATTAAAAATCTCATTTATCGGATTGCCGGTATTTCCCTTGCCCCTTCCAAGAAGGATTTGGTGTACAGTCGCCTGGCCCGTCGTCTGCGGGTCAGGCAGCTGGATACGTTCAGCGCCTATATTGAACTACTTGAAAGCGGCGATCCCCAGGAGAATGAGGAGTTTATCAATGCCTTAACCACCAATATGACGTCTTTTTTTCGGGAAGGGCACCATTTTTCGATTCTGGCGGAATATCTCCGGGCCTTGCCCGAATCAACCCCTATCAAGATCTGGACCTGCGCCTCGTCGACAGGTGAGGAACCCTATTCCATCGCCATGACCGTTGCCGAACACTTCAACACCTTCAGCGCGCCGGTCAGGATACTCGCCACCGACATCGACACCAAGGTGCTGGAGAAAGCCCGAAAAGGGGTCTACACCCTTGATCAGGTTCAGGCGATTTCTCCGGACCGCCGCAAGCGGTTTTTCCTGAAGGGATCCGGAAAAAATGTCGGCCTTGCCAGGCTCCGTCCCGAACTGCAGCGGATGATTACCTTCAATCGCTTCAACCTCTTGGAACAGCAGTGGGGGATGCGGGAAAAATTTGATGTCATCTTTTGCCGCAATGTGATGATCTATTTTGATCGCCATACACAGCAATCGATTCTAAACAAGTTTGCCCACTGCCTGAAACCCGACGGGCTCTTTTTCGCGGGCCATTCCGAGAGTTTTCACCATGCCACTAATCTGTTTAAGAATGCCGGCAAAACTGTTTACAGATTGAAAAACTGATAATTGTTGTTGGGAAATGAAAGGATTATGTTCAGAAATGACCCGCAATTAACGACAACCCGTTACTTCGAAAGGGATTTTTCAACTCAAGCGGTGAAAATCTTCCACGGGGAATATTTCGCAACGGCCGACACCACGGCGATCACCACTCTGCTCGGTTCCTGTGTTTCGGTCTGCCTTTTCGACCGTATCAGCGGCGTGGGCGGGATGAATCATTTCATGCTCCCCAAGGTGCTGCTGGAAAAAGACGCCACCCGTTGTTCCGCCCCGTATGCCCCGGCCTGTGGCCATCCCTGTTCTGCCCGCTATGGCGAATGCGCCTTGAAGCAGTTGCTGGAACGGCTGGAAATGCTGGGTGCAACCCGCATTCGCCTGGAAGCAAAGCTCTTCGGCGGGGGGCGGGTCATGGCGGGCGGCGCCGATATTGGCGGAAAAAATACTGCGTTTGCTCTCGGCTATCTCGAAGAGCGGGGTATCCCGGTGGTCGCATCGGATCTGGGCGACTGCTGCCCGCGCAAGCTGGTCTTCTTTCCCGCTACCGGGCGGGTATTTGTCAAACGACTCTCCACAGAATCGATAGGAACAAACCGATGCCCATAAAAGTGCTCGTAATAGACGATTCAGCCCTCGTTCGGACCCTATTGACCGAGATTATCAACAAGCAGCCGGATATGGAGGTGGTGGGAACCGCTCCTGATCCTCATGTGGCCCGGGAAAAGATCAAGGCCCTCAATCCCGATGTGCTGACCTTGGATGTGGAAATGCCCAAAATGGATGGACTGGCCTTTCTCGAACGCTTGATGCGGCTGCGTCCGATGCCGGTGGTGATGGTCTCGTCTCTTACCGAGAAGAGCTCGGCGATCACCCTCCATGCCTTGGAATTGGGTGCCTTTGATTTTGTCACCAAACCAAAACTCGATATTCGCAACGGCCTGCAGGAATACGCCGAAGAACTGACCGACAAGATTCGCGGCGCCGTCACCGCCCGGATGGGAAGATCGTTTACACGAAGCCTTGCCCCGAGCCCGGTGCGCTCGAAAAACAATGCTGATGTGGTTCTGGCCGCCGAACACCATACCTTTTCCACCACTGAAAAAATCATCCTAGCAGGAGCTTCAACCGGGGGCACGGAGGCGCTCAAGGTTTTCTTGATGGATCTGCCCGCCGACAGCCCGGGAATTCTGATAACCCAGCATATGCCGGAGGCCTTTACCAAGACCTTTGCCCGGCGTCTCGACGGTCTGTGCAAAATTGCGGTAAAAGAGGCCGAACATGGGGAACGCGTCCTGCCGGGGCATGCCTATCTGGCTCCCGGCAATCGTCATCTGCTCTTGAAAAGGAGCGGCGCCAATTATATGACCGAACTTTCCGATGGTCCGCCGGTCAATCGCCACCGGCCCTCGGTGGATGTGCTCTTCCGTTCGGCAGCCAATTGTGCGGGGAAAAACGCTATCGGGGTGATCATGACCGGTATGGGGGACGATGGAGCCGCGGGTATGCTGGAAATGCATCAGGCTGGAGCGAGCACGCTTGCCCAGGATGAACAGAGCTGTGTGGTTTTCGGCATGCCCAAGGAGGCGATTGCCCGGGGCGGAGTGGATGAGGTGGCGCCGCTTCAGGATTTATCCCATCATCTCCTCTTCTGGTTGTCCGCACAGGGGAAACGCGGTTTCCGAGTTTAGTTCTTTAGGCGGCAATTTTGCATTCGAAAATAACATTTATTTTCCTGGTAACTGCTTTATATTATAGATTTAATCACGTTTCGTGAAGGGAAGTCGACACACCAGCCGAGTTCAGTCGGTGTGTCGATAATACAGCAAATTTTTCTTGGATTGCTTCTGGAATTTCAACTCGATTTTAGTTTGGAGGTACAAAATAAAGAAGTATTGGATCTCGTTTTTTCAATTTCCCATTCGTAACCACCATTGATCCTACACTGGACAGCCTCGTCTGCGCCGACTTCGCGCAGACGCCCTATTTGCTCATCGTCAATGTTGCGACCATGGCCTGCTCGCCCATTGCGCACGCCATTGCTCCTGGCTCTGACTGCGTCCTTGCCCGCACAGTGCTTGCCCATCGTTGTGAGGCCCTTATTGCCAATGCATTGACCGAGAACGCGTTTGATATCCTCGCCGATGACGGAGTGACTCGCTATGCGGCAACCAGCATGTCTGCCCGAGAGGCTTTGGAGGCCATGGAGAGGAGAGAGTTGGATCTGATTCGCAGCACCGATGGTTCGGGCGCCTGCTCCGGCAGCCACCACCACTGAGGGGGGGAGATGCATGCACGCATCGGTCAACGCAATCGGCAAACGTGTTCAACCGTGAACGTGCGGGCTCCAAAATCTTCGTCCAGGTAGCCTTTAAGCAACAGCGGCCCGTGGGCCGCCAGCAGATGGCAGTATTGCTCATACACCTTGGGAAACAGGGTGCACTCCGTCAGACCGGTTTCATCTTCAAAGCTGAGGAACTCCATGGGATCGCCTTTCTTGGTCCCGACGATCTTGCCGGTGATGAGCCAGCCAAGAAAAATGACCCGACGGCGCTCATTGACCGCTGCAGCGGGCAGATTGAGCAACTGCCGCGCGGTGAGCGCCCCGGCCCGGCGGCGCTGCTCGGCAAAGAGGGTAATCGGATGCTGATTGCAGAGAAAACCCAGCACCCGGTATTCGTTGCGCAGCCGCTGCCGTTTATCCTCGGGCGGCAAGGGCGGAGGCGTCGGATCCGCCGGAAACAGCGTGGCCGCAGTCCGGCCGTTTTTCCTCCAAATGGCCAGCAGCCAGACGAGCAGGCCTCGGTTTTCCGCCGCCCCTGGCTGCAACCCGTCCAGGGCGCCGGCATGGACTAGGGCTTCCGCCTCGTCCTCGCCCGGCCGAACCCTGCCCAAAAAATCAAACATCGTTAAAAAAGGGCGTTGCCGGCGCTGTTCCGCAATTCGCGTCAGGGTGGCCTTTCCCATCCCGGCAACAGCCGTCAAACCCACCCGAATTTCCCGCTCGCTTCCCAGCCAATGGACCTCGCTTCGGTTGACGTCCGGCGGCAGAATGGTCACGC
>NZ_JAVBXR010000029.1 GCF_030824455.1 Desulfobulbus sp. | reverse complement strand
GAGCCGTCTGTTGGTCAAACAGATCAGCAGCAGGCAGCGTCAGCGAGGTCGAATGGCCGACCAGAATCAAGTGATCGATCAAATGCGGGGTCAGGCCAACATGGTGGCCTACCAGGATGGTGGTCTTGGCGGAGGCTGCCCGGTAGCGATGGATGGCGCTGTACACAATCTCCCTGGCTTCGGGGGCAAAACCGGCAACCCAATCATCCATAATCAGCAGATCCGGATCCTTTGCGAGAAGCACCGCCAGGGCAACCAAAGCCCGCTGGTGGGTGGCAAGATTGCAGATTTTCATCCTTTTAGGAAACCCAAGGTTGTCCATCATGCTGTAATAGCGGTCACCCTGCCATTCGGGAAAGCAGCCGCTGAAAAAGATCGCTGTCTGGCCGATGGTCATCACTTCGTAAGTCCGTTCAATATTTTCCAGCACCCCGATCTGTCGCCGAACCGTCAGCGGCAGATCGTGCGCCTCGTGGTTGTTTATCAGGCAGTGTCCAGCCGTTGGGGCAAGTTTGCCGGTGAGCAGGGCGAACAGTGCGGCTTTGCTCAAGGTGTCGTGGGGCGCGAGAACGGAGGTCCCCCCGTGGGGCACGAGAAAGGAAAGCTGTTCGCACACGGTTTTTCCTTGGAACACAAGGGTGAGCTGTTCGGCGCTAATGTCGCGCCTGCTCGTTGGACGGCGCCGCGAAGCGGGAGTTGCAGTTCGAAGGACAGGCGAGGGCATCCATCCTTGAATGCTCGGGACTTGGCGGGATGTGGAAGATGTCTGGTTGTTCATCATCAATTGGAACCGTGTTGTCGGTTGATAAGGGGCTTCTGCTAAATTTAGTTGATTCTAATAAATGAAGGTTATATAACTTTGCCTCGACAGTCAACATTTTTTTAACCGCAGCGACAGCACGGCATACGTGCAGAAGCGGCAACTTTCAGGCATACAACAGGGAGAAAGGGAATGCTTGAGGCTATCCTAAAGAATATTCGCTGGATGTATTGGGCAATGATGAGGAATGCGGTCTGGTCGTTATTGTGCCTGCTCTGTGCTCCGACCTCCGGGCATGGAGACGTTGTTGAGTCCTATGTGCGCAAATACCAAGTGATTGAGCTGTCCGCCGTTCAGAAAGCCAACGTCAGCTCGTACGAACACTTGATCCATTCGTTCAGTGCAATTAGCTATTTTCGGCCCCGATACAAGGTGAGTCCTGATTTTATCCGTGCCCTAATGCTGGCTGAATCTGGAGGAGACACGTTTGCCGTGTCCGAAAAAAACGCTCTCGGTCTCTGTCAGCTCCTGTACCCCACCGCTAAGGTCGCCGCCAGGGAACTGTTGGCCAAGGGCTTGCGGTTTGAGCATGTTTCCGTTGAGCGTTTACGCCGTCTCCAGCCCGACGATCTGTTTGACCCGGCAGTGAATATCCTGCTCACCTGCTATCTGATCTCCAAATACAACAAAGCCTACGACGGCAGGCTGGATCTGGTGGTCGCGGCATGGAACGCCGGTCAGGGATCGATATTCAATGGAAAGCCTCCGGATTATCCAGAAACACTAGATTTAATAGGTAAAGTGAATGGATATTTCCTGGCTTTTCTCAAGCAAAGACGAGGGAGACAGGCTGGTTAATTTTATTTTTGAGTAATTTGCTGTCAATCAGCGATCACGCATCCAATCGTTTTTGAAGGTCATCACCCCTGAAAAAAGAAGAGAGGCCGATTGTATCGGTCACCTTTTTCATCCAGTTCAGGGAGATGATCACGTATGCAATCCATCATTCTGTCATTAGCCAGCCGGCACGCTCTTTCTACATCCGAAGTCGTCCAAGAAATCGAATCTGCTTTTGCCCTGCTCCTTTCCCAGTGGTACCAGCAGGAGGTCATGGTCTTTCTCCGGGAGGGTATGCGCCTAGAGGTTGTGGCCTACAGCAAACTGAACGGACTTCCTGTTCAGCACATGCTCCATCTTCCCTCCGTCCTCTCCCGTAGGCAATTTAAGGCCATACTGGAAGACCATCTGGCCACGGCTGCGGTCATCAAGCAGGTTCGCCTGCTCAAATCGTATGAGCGGCGACTGCTCTGGGGCGAGGTCGTCTACAACAGGACCAGCGACAATCTCCTGATTGAAATCGAGATTGTTCCCGACGAACCAATCATCGCCGTCTGCCCGCTTAACCGGATTGGTTTGCATGAACGCTCTGCAGGCCGGTTTCAGCTTGGTCAACGCCGAGCCTTTCACCTGCGTCGGATTGATCCGGTGCTGGTAAACGGCACTCCTCGCGCCAAAGTCATCCTGGATAGAGTATCGAAGACCCTGACCGAGAACCTGCTCCGCCATCACCTGGGTGATGCGGCAGACCGGTTTCAATTCCACTGTCTGAAACGATACGTCGGCCACAAAAGCATTGTCCTGGCCACACGAAGGCTGCCGCGTGAGGTCATCGTTGCAGTTGACCGAGAGCTTAAAGAACGGATCGAAGTCCAGATCGTCAAGACTCTGCCATGAAGTCGCAAGAACCAACCGAGCCGAAAGCGCCCTGGACCCATATCGGGACGGGGGTGCATCTCGATCATCCCCAGACGGTCCTGGACCTTGGCTTTCCCGACAGTCATCGTAAAGGGCATTTTTGGTGCTTCGGCACTACCCGGGTCGGCAAGACCCGGATCATGGAGCACATCATCGCGCAAGATATCTGCAAGGGGTATTCGGTGGTGGCCATCGATCCCAAGGGCGATATCGATCTGTTCTCCAAGATCACGCAACTGGCCCATGAGACCGACCGGCTCGACGATCTGATGCTGATCACCCCAATCTTTCCCCAGTACAGCGCCATCCTCGATCCCTTGTCCTCCTACTACATGCCCGAGGAACTGGTGGCCCATATCACCGCCGGGGTGGCCATCGGCCGGGAACCGTATTTTTTCGGTGTGGCCTACGAGGTCAGCCTAGTGGTGGTCCAAGCCCTGATTATGCTGGCTGAGCAGGCCGGAACAAAGCCCTCGTTCAACCTCAACGACATCAAGAACCACATCAGCCACCAGGACCTGGAACAGCTCAAGGAGAAGATCGACTACATCGACAGTCCCGAGGCCAAGCAGCTCTCCCTGGACATTCAGAAGATCCTCTCGACTCCGGCGGACTACTATTCCAAGGTGGCCAGTTCCCTGCGGGTGGCACTCACCGAGTTGACCTCGGGCAATGTTGGCAAGATCATCGGCAGGGCTGACGAGAACCGCTTTATTCAACGGTTGGAGGAAGGTAAGGGCATTATCCTGGTGGTGCAGTTGGGATCGTTGTTGACCAAGCGGGCCGCTTATACCGCCGGCAAGGTGATCATTTCCATGATCCAGGCCTTTGTCGGGAGGGTCTATTCATCGGGCAGGAATGTGACGCCGTCGCTGGTGCTCCATATCGACGAGGCTCAGTCGGTGCTCTACCAGGGGATCGAGGACCTCTTTGCCAAGGCCGGTGGGGCCGGGGTGTTCATCCACGGCTACTGCCAATCGATCAGCCAGTTGTATGCCGAGGTGGGCGAGGATCGGGCCAACACCATCCTCGACAACTGCAACACCAAGCTGTTCATGCGGGTGCCGGATCCCAGCACCGCCAATTACGTCTCCGAACATCTGGGCGAAGAAAAACGGTTTTCCCCCATTATCTCCCTGGGGGGCAATGTCTCCATCCGCGAGACCGAGGAGGTGCGGATCAAGCCGAGCGAGATCCTCAAGATGAAACCCCGCGAACTCTTCCTCATCACCTACTCCGGCACCTACAAGGGGGTGACCGCCACGGTTGAGGAGGGCAGGCTCAAGGTGATCTTTCCGGATCTGGCCGGTGAGACGATCATCAAAAAGCAAGCGAAGAGCGGGTGATGCTGGATATCTGGCCGACGATCATCCTCGGGGTGGCTTTAGTGTTGATTGGCGTTGCCGGCACACTGGTGCTGCGGAGTGAGGAGCAGGAGGCCTCGATTCTGGAGCAGATGACGCTGAGCGTGCTCTCGCAGCGGTGGGCCAGGCCCAAAACCTCCACCCGGATAGAGGGGGTGAAGCATATCTCGGAGCTGGCTTATCTCTGGCGGAACGAGCAAGTAATTGCCCAAGGAATCGAACAATACGAACTCACGCATCCACGCTCCCAATCCTTTGCCAGCCAGTTGCGGACCTGGTCCTTTTTCAACCAAGCACTTGGGCAACGGGCGGTCTGCTTTGAAATCCTCCGCCTGCTCGACCGTGAGGGGCAGTGCCCTTCGGTGGTCGATGTCCAGGGCGATGTGGAGGCCGCCTGGGAACAGAACACCTATCGGATTCTGGCCAAGACCACACTGCTTGATCATTCCCTCAACGTAGCTGAGCAGGTGGTCAAGCTGCTCTCCGACCATCATGCCTGGCATGTGATCCCGGATACCATGGTGGCCGCCCTGGGGCATGACCTAGGCAAGCTCAAATCAGCACGGGGCTCGCTCTATGCCCTGGGTGAACATCCCCTGGCTGCCGGCGCCATTATCTCCGCCATCCCCGGGTTCAAGGAACTCTCCCGCAAGGAGGACATCCTCCGGGCCATCAAAATGCACCACAAGATGCCCGAGGGTCTGCTCGGCAAGACCCTCAAGAAGGCTGATCAACAGGCTCGGCAGCAGGAGCTTGAGCGTTGGGTGGGAGTGGAGGCCACCGAGAAAATCAAGGAGTCGCACGAAGAGGAAGCGCCAGAAAAATCGCTGCAACCGTCATCCCGGGAAGCGGTGCAACGGGTGCAGGCGGACATCTACGGGGAATCCATTGATCCAGCGCCAAGCCGGGAGGAAATCGCACCGCCCCAGCGGGTGGACATCTCCAGATGGTTCGATGCCGCCGGCTACCTGGCCATGCTCAAGCCCTACATCAACCGGCTTGATGGTCGGCGCTTTCTGGCCTTCTCCATGGCCGATGGCCTGGTCTATTTCCAGGTCAAGGTATTGGAAGAAGTGGCCCGCAAACAGGCCCAAGAGGCCGGCTGCATGGAGATCGCCACCATGGCCCAGGATGATTCCACCATGCGCCAGGTGCTGTTCAGTGTTGTCCAGCAGCTGCGCCAGGAGCATGAAGTGATTGCGACCGGGTTGATCAAGGCCGCCTATTTCGGGGGGTATTTCATGGTGACCAGGAAGCACAGCAAGGAGATGCGGGGATACTACACCCCCTTCCATGCCGAGGCCTTTGGTTCCATCGCCGAGATGGAACGGGCCAAGCCGGATCTACTCCGCGACATCCTCAAAGTCAGTCCCCATACCGGCAGTGACCAGGAGAGCTGATGGCCAAGGAACGGGAAGCCAAAGGGGCCAACGACACCAATGCCCAGATCATCACCACCGATGCCGGCCGGATCTACAAGCCGGTCAACCTGCTCAGCGCCATATCCGAGATCCAGCAGTTCTATGTGATCGAGAGCAAGGGGCAGAACATTCCGGCCGAGTTCCTCACCCTGGAGCGGACCATCGATTTTTTCAAGATCGGCCTGAAGAGCGGGTTTAACGAGGGCATTGCCCTGGTGCTGCTGTTCCCGGTGTTCCATTTCTACCTGTTCCCCTTTGTCTTTCTCCAGCTCGACTGGTTCAGCCATCTGCTCTTTGGCTGCATCCCCTATCTGCCCCTGATCATCAACACCCTGATGTGCAGCTACATCAGTCGCTACTTTGTCGGCAACATCACCCGCAAGGCGGTCAACTCCCTGCTCTCCGGCCGGGCCCTCTCCCTGCTGCTTAAGGCCTTTGTGGTCTATGTCATCTACCTGGTCCTGTTTCGTTTGAGCACCCCGGAGAACGTCGGTCGGTTGGCGAGCCAGTTCGGCGTAAAGGCCCACGAAATCTACCATGGCTTCTTTGCCATCAAGCCGCACCTGGTGCCCCTGGCCACCAAGAGCAGTCTACTCATGGTGCTGGCGGCCGTGTTTCCCTACGGATCGGTCTATCTGCTTGACTGCTGGCATCGCCACTGGGTCAAGCGCAACATACAGCGTATTTCTGCCTAACAACCATTGGAGGTTCAACCATGGAACACGAAGAGAAAAAACAGCGTCCCTCTTGGCAGGAGATTGAGGAGAAGAAAATCAATCTGGTGAAGGAAAAAGGCTCTCGGGTCATGCGGGTCAACTCGCCGATTGGCTCCACCATGTTCAGCATCCTGCGGCAATTTGACATGGCCTACGCCAATTTCAAGGGCCGGCTGGGGGAGATGGGCGGCATCACCTACGAAGAAGGCGCTGCCTTGATGGAAGAAGGGCGGGAGATCGTCATGGCCTTCTCTGATTTCACCGCACGGCTCAGTCGGAGGGTCAATTTCCGCTACTATGCCCCTAATGAAATCAAAGACTATCTGGAGTTACTCAAAGCTCAGGAGAAGAGCGAAAAGGCTTCGTGTGACGCAGAGAGTGCGGTTTCGACCGAGTCATAACCCACCAGGCAATTGCACCTTGCCTTGGTGGGTAAGGTCTGCTATCTCGCAAGCTATGAAGCAATTTTTCAGATTTCCCCCTGCATGGAGCAACTATGAACAAAACCGAATTGATCGACAAGGTTGCCAAAGAAAGTGCCTTGAGCAAGGCCGCCGCTGAGCAGGTGGTCAACAACGTTTTTTCAGCCATCGCAGATGCGATGAAGACCGGGGACAAGGTCACTCTCGTGGGATTTGGCACCTTTTCCGTTTCTGAGCGTGCTGCCCGTGAAGGACGCAATCCACAATCTGGGGAAAAGATCACAATTCCAGCTAAAAAGGTGGTAAAATTTAAGCTTGGTTCTAAGCTCGACAGCGTTATTCAATGCCAAGGGAATTAATTCGGTCAACGGCTTTCAATTTATGTTCATCGAGAAGATGGGTGTAGCGAAGAACCATCTGAAGGGTACTGTGGCCCAGGATTGCAGCTAAAGTTCGAATATCGGCGCCTGCCATGAGCATGTGACTGGCGGCAGTATGGCGAAGATCATGCATGTGTAACGACGGTAATTGGGCTCGCACTCGTGCTTTGTCAAAGGACGGCCGAAAACGGGAGGACGGGATGTTTTGAGCGTGTAGGCTTTTTCCTTCTCCATTGAGAAAAACAAATTCACTGCTCGGATTAGAATTTTTCAACTTTCCCAGTACTTCCAGCACGGTTTTGGTGAGTGGGACAGTTCGGGGTTCATTTTTTGTGATCAATAGAGTAAGAGCCCGGCGCTCAAAATCGATTTGATTCCACCGTAAACCAGCCGCTTCGCTTGGCCTCATTGCGGTTTGCAGAAGAACCAACACATAGGGGTAGAGCATTTTATTACGACTAGCCTTGCATTCCTTGAGGAGCCGAATCGCTTCATCTTCTTTGAGGAATAATATTCTTCCTTTGGGAACCTTTGGCCGTTCAATGGACTTCACCGGATTCTCGAGGGGAAGTTCCCATTCCTTGCATGCTTTTAGAAAAAGGTGAGACAGGAGAGCCAATTCTAGCCGCACGGCATACGCGGACACCACCTCTAAACGTTGATCTCTATATTTTGCGACAACGGATGGGGTTATATCGGGCAACAGTGTATTTCTGCCGAGTTTCTCTTTCAGAATTTTTGCAATTCTCTTTTCTCGCTCTTGCGTCGTCAATGCTTTTTGGGAGGTGACCGTTTCGATGTAACGGTCCAGCGCATCGCTAAGGGTCTGTTGAGCGCGGCGAGGATCTTTAAATCTTTGATTTTTCATGTTTGATTCAATTTCAGCAGCCCAGGTCCGGGCTTCTCCTTTGGTGTCAAAGGTTCTGCTGAGCGAATCAAATCCTTTCACGCGTACAGTGACCGTATAGGATGTCTTCTTTTTCCCTTTTCTTGTGAGGATTCTTGCCATTTTTCCACCCTCGTATTTGTTCCACTTTTGTTCCATTTCCTCTGTCAAAATATAGCAAGAAAGAGCACGAGAAAGCAACTGGAATGGAAAGGGTGGGGGAAGAGAGGATAAAAGAAAAGGGCTAACATCTTTCTTTTTTCAAGATGTTAGCCCTTGTTTTAACTTGGTACCCGGAACGAGAATCGAACTCGTACAGCCAGAGGCCGAGGGATTTTAAGTCCCTTGCGTCTACCAGTTCCGCCATCCGGGCAGGTTGGGATTTTATACACTCCCCCGTGCGCTTTGTCAAACGGAGAAGTGGGAGAAGCTTTTGAAGTTACGGCAGGTTAACAGTGGCGTTTTGCGACGGCGATGTGCTATGTTGCCGCGATGCCGATTGGGGCCTCTTTCAGATTTCGACAGGATGCCATGCGGAAAATCATCATCATTGCCGTTATATTTTTGGCGCTGCTCTTTGGCGGCGCCTTTGGGTACATGATCCTCGAGAACACCGGGTTCTGGATGGGCATGTACCTGACCGTCATTACCGTGTTCACCGTGGGGTACGGCGACATCGTGCCCATTCATCCCTCGGGTCGGGTGTTCACCGTGTTTCTGGTGATCAGCAGCGTCAGCTTTGTCATGTACACCTTCAGCAAGATCACCGAGACCATGATCGAGGGCGAGCTGCGCGGGTTGTACAAAAGGAGAAAAATGAATAAACAGATCAGCAGGTTGCGCGACCATTACATTGTCTGCGGATTTGGCCGGATCGGCAAAGAAATCTGCAAGATCCTCCAGGAGCACCATCGGCCCTTTCTCGTCATCGAAAAGGACGAGGAGGAAAGCAAATCCCTGGACGAATTGCAGTACATGCGCTTGGAGGGCGACGCCGCAGACGACGACGTACTGCAGAGCGCCGGCATCGACCGCGCCAAGGGGTTGGTTTCGGTGGTCGCCTCCGACGCCGACAACCTTTACATCACCCTCACCGCCAGGGGTCTCAACCCCAGCCTCTACATCATGGCCCGTTCCAGCGGCGGTCCCGGCGTGCAGACCAAGCTCAAAAGGGCCGGGGCCTCCAAGGTGATCTCGCCCTATTCGATCGGGGCCCGGCGCATGGCCCATCTCATTGTCCGGCCGACGGTTTCTGACTTTATTGATCTGACCATGCGCGCCGGCGAACTCGACCTGATGATGGAAGAGCTGAAGGTCAGTGCAGCGTCGCATCTCAACGGCAAAAACCTGATCGAGTCCGAAATTCGCAAGAAATACGACGTCATCGTGGTGGCGATCAAGCGCCAGGACGGGGTCATGCTGTTCAATCCCCGCTCGGAAACAGTGATCATGGCCGGCGACATTCTGATCGTCCTCGGCGCCAACGAGCACATCCTCGGTTTGGGCCGGGAGATGTAAACCGAACCGTTCGGCCGGGCTCAGACCGCTCTGACGATGGCCAGCATCTCCCGCACCGCATTCTCAATGCCGACCAGCACCGCCCGGCTGACAACCGCGTGGCCGATGCTCAGTTCTTCGATAAAAGGCAGGCCGGCGATGGGGTGGGCGTTGCGGTAATCAAGGCCGTGGCCGGCGTTGACCCGCAAGCCCGTTTCATACGCCAGTTCCGCCGTCTGTTCGATCAAACGGAACTGCTGCTCCTGGTCTTCCATGGTCCGGGCCTCGCAATAGGGGCCGGTGTGCAGTTCGACAAAGGTCGCTCCGACGTCCAGCGCCGCCTGCACCTGGGCTACGTCCGCGTCGACAAAAAGCGACACCGGAATTCCCGCCTTGCGCATCTTTTCAATCGTTTTGGTCAGCTTTTTGGCGTTGGCCAGCACGTCCAGCCCGCCCTCGGTGGTCAGCTCCTTGCGTTTTTCCGGCACCAGGGTGATCATGTCCGGCACAATTTCAAGCGCAATGTCGACAATTTCTGCGGCGTTGGCCATTTCCAGGTTGAGCTTGGTCTTGACCGTCTGACGCAGCAGGCGCACGTCGCGGTCCTGGATGTGGCGTCGATCTTCGCGCAGGTGCACGACAATGCCGTCGGCTCCGGCCAGTTCGCACAGCGAGGCGGCCAGCACCGGGTCGGGTTCAACGCCGCCCCGCGCCTGGCGGATGGTGGCTACATGGTCAACATTGATGGCGAGAAAGGGCATGGCAACACTCCTTGTTGTCTGGATCTGCTGAAACAGTTCTTTTTCATAATCCCACATGCGCACGGCTTCGTCCTCCGAGCGCTCGTGGTCGTAGCCGATGAGGTGGAGCATCCCGTGGATGATCAGCTCGATCAGGCGATGATGCAAGCTGTGCCCTGCGCGGGCGGCTTCGCGGCGGGCGGTGTCCACCGAAACGAGGATGTCGCCCAGTTCCGTCGCCTGCGGGGGGAAACCGTCGTCGCCCTCGCCAGCCGGAAAGGAGAGCACGTTGGTCGCGCCTTTTTTTTTGCGGTACTGTTCGTTGTAAGCCGCCATCTCCACGTCGCCCATAAAGACGACGCTCACCTCGGCCGCCTCCAGTTTGAGCAGGTGGAGCAGGTCGGCGCTGCGTTGCTGCAGCAGGCGGCGATTGAGCCGGTGATGGGCGATGTCGTGGCTGAAACTGAATTGCACCGGCATAATCAGGCCTCGTCGTCTTCGTTGCGACCGCGCCGGGCCTCGTCCTGCTGCTCATAGGCCTGGATGATCTCCTGCACCAGGGGATGGCGAACCACGTCGGACTTGGAAAAATGGCGAAAGGCGATGCCCTTGATTCCGGTGAGGATTTTCTCGGCCTGAATCAGCCCGGAACGCTGCGATCCCGGCAGGTCGATCTGGGTGACGTCGCCGGTAATCACCGCCTGGGAGTCGAAACCGATGCGGGTGAGGAACATCTTCATCTGCTCGCGGGTGGTGTTCTGGGCTTCGTCTAGAATAATAAAGGCGTTGTTCAGCGTCCGGCCGCGCATGAAGGCCAGCGGCGCCACCTCAATCACGCCGCGCTCGGTCAGATCCTGGGTTTTTTCCTGGCCTAGCATCTCGTTGATGGCGTCGGTCAGCGGCCGCAGATAGGGGTCAACCTTCTGGGCCATGTCGCCGGGCAGAAATCCCAACTTCTCCCCGGCCTCCACTGCCGGCCGGGTGAGGATGATTTTGGCGACCTGTTCCTTGGCCAGGGCCGAAACCGCCATGGCCACCGCCAGATAGGTCTTGCCGGTGCCGGCCGGGCCCACCCCGAAGACGATGTCGTTTTCGCGGATCGCCTCGATGTACAGCTTCTGGTTGACCGATTTGGGCGAGATCACCCGTTTGCGCGAGGTGATGCAGACCTTGTCGAGGAAGATCTCCTCCAGCCGCGCCTGGGGCGAAGATTCCAAAATCTTGACCCCAAAGGCGATGTCCTGGCTGAACACCGGATAGCCTTTGAGCAGCAGCCCGTACATCTGCTGCAGGGTGGAGGCGGCCAGTTCGACCGCGTGCATGCGGCCGGTGATGCGCAGGCCATTGCCGCGGGCGTTGATCTGCACCCCGGTGGCCTGCTCGATGGTGAGCAGGTTGCGGTTCAGTTCGCCAAACAGCTGCTGGGCGACGCTGTTGTCGGCAAAATCAAGCTCCCGCGAAGTCTCGACGTTGAGGGCTACGGAGGGCTTCAACTCACTTGGCCCCGCCGGCGGCCAGGGCTTCGTCGACCATCTTCTGCAGAGCAGGCAGGGAGCGATCCCGCGCCGGCCGGCCGTTGACGAACATCGACGGCGTGGCCACAACGTCGGCCGCCTGGGCGTCGGCCTTGTCCTTGGCCAGTTGCGTCTGCACCTCGGGTCCGCTCACATCGGCTTTGTACTGCGCCATATTGAGCCCGATCCGTTGGGCCGTCTCATCGATTACGGTCGGCGTCCAGTTGGTGGTCTGGAACAGGGCGTCGTGCATCTCCCAGAATTTGCCCTGTTTTTGCGCTGCAATCGCGGCCAGTGCGGCCGGTTCGGCCTGCTGATGCATGGGCAGGGGCAGATGTTTGAAGACGATGCGCAGCTTGTCCGTGTTCTTGGTCAGCAACTCGGCCAGGGTCGGCTCCAGCTTGCCGCACCAAGGGCATTCGAAATCGGAGAACAGCACCAGGGTGACCGGCGCGTTCTCGGCGCCGCGCACCGGCGCGCCGATGATGTCGATCTTCTGGTTAAAGCTGACGTCAATGGCGGTGTAGGTTTTGGTCTTGTCGTTCACCAGATAGAGCATCTCTCCACGGGCGGCGATGTCAATGGCGGTGACGCCCGAATCAACCGGCAATGCGCCCAGCTGTTTGCCGTCCGGAGTAAAGATATAGACCTTGGAATCGGCGCCGAGGATGAAAACCTTCTTGTTGTCCAGGGACTGGGCAATGTCCACCGGCTTGGCCGGGATCGGCCAGGAGGCCTGCACCGACCAGTTGAGGTCGCCGGCGGCGGTGTTTTTCTTCGGTTCCTGGGCCTGAACGGTCAGCGGCAGCAGCAGCGCGGCGCAAAGGAGGGTTTTTTTCAGCATGGGGGGAGCGTGTCCTTACGTGAGTGTGGGATGGAGTGTCGTTCCCGCTTGCAAGCGGGCGGCCAATGGCGGCGGAACAGACCGGGTTGTTTTGTTAACTTGCTGAACTGGCGAATGTATGTTCGCACGACGACGAAATTGATCCACACTATAATGACAGCCGGACGAATGCGCAAGCCACAAGAATGACAACGATTGCCGGGGCTGTCGTCGATGTCGAGTCAAGGCGGCGGATACGAGCGGTTGCGTTGCTGCCAACGGCAATTTTCGTGGGCTGTTCCGGTCTTTTTTGGGCGGATGAGCCTGGCGCTTCGGGCCGCTATTTTGGGCGCCGGCCAGGGTGTTTTGAGTGCTTTCCGGCTGAACTCGTTGAAAACAGGATATTTTGCAAAACACTACATGTTGCATTATTTATCCTTGATGCTCTCTATATGTTGTGATAAGTTGCCGTCGACGATGAGGAGCCACCGCCGGAAACGCCGTCTGTGCCCCGCCGGCCCAAAAGACTGTTGCCGCAAGGTTTTGCGGGCAGGGCAGGGGGCTGAGGGCTCGGTTTGGGCGGCGCCCGTCGCCAAGAGAAGCAGACGAGATGAATTCAAGCAACGAGGACATTATGACCAGAAGCATACCCCGGCAACAGCTGACCGACACCGCAGAAACCGTTCTTGAACGGAGGTACTACCTGAAAGACGAGCAGGGCAAGCCGCTCGAAAATTGGGAGACTCTGTGTCGTCGGGTGGCCAACGCCGTGGCGCTGGTGGATCGCGATTTGCCCGACTATAAAGATCTCGGCGACCGCTTCTTCAACATGATTTATTACCTCGATTTTCTGCCCAACTCGCCCTGCCTGATGAACGCCGGCACCGATCTCGGCCAGTTGTCGGCCTGCTTTGTGCTGCCGGTCGAAGACTCGATGGACGGCATCTTCACCTCCATCCGCAACGGCGCCCTGGTCCACAAAACCGGCGGCGGCACTGGCTATTCCTTTTCCCGTCTGCGCCCGAAAAACTCGGCGGTCCAGTCCACCCAGGGCGTGGCCTCCGGCCCCCTGAGCTTTGCCGCAGTGTTCGACGCCGCCACCGAAACCATCAAGCAGGGCGGCAAGCGCCGCGGCGCCAACATGGGCGTGCTCCGGGTCGATCACCCCGACATCATGCAATTTATCGTCGCCAAGCAGGACCAGACCCGCTACACCAATTTTAACTTCAGCGTCGCCATCACCGACCTGTTCATGGAGGCGGTGCGCGACGACCTCGAATACGACCTGATCGATCCTTCCAACGGCAACGTCATCGAATCGCTGCGGGCCCGGGAAGTGTTCGACAAAATCATCGATCTGGCCTGGCACAACGGCGAGCCCGGCGTGCTCTTCATCGACGCCGCCAATCGCGACAACGCCACCCCGCAGTTGGGCAAGTTCGAGGCCACCAACCCCTGCGGTGAGCAGTGGCTGCTGCCCTACGAATCCTGCAACCTCGGTTCCATCAACCTTGGTCAGTACGTCAAAGAGGGCACGGTCGATTGGGAACGGCTCGGCGCCACCGCCCGGCTGGCGGTGCGTTTTCTTGACAACGTCATTGACTGCAACCGTTTTCCTATCCCCGAAATTGCCGAAATGACCCAGAAAACCCGCAAAGTCGGCCTAGGGATCATGGGGATGCACGACATGCTCATCCAACTGGAACTGCCCTACGGCAGCGAGGAAGGACGGCAGGCTGCGGCCGAGGTCATGGCCTTTGTTCGCAAAGAGGCCGAGGTCGCTTCGGTGGCCCTGGCTGAGATGAAAGGCCCTTTTCCCGCCTTTGATGAGCGGATCAACAAGTACCCGGCGCGGCGCAATGCGGCCCTGACCTCGATCCAGCCCACCGGCACGGTGTCGATGATCGCCGACTGCGCCTCAGGCTGCGAGCCCTATTTCTCCATCGTTATGATCAAAAACGTCATGGACGGCGACCGGCTGCTCATGGCCAACAAGCTTTTTGAGCGCGTCGCCCGCGCGGAAGGCTTCTATTCCGCCGGGATAATGGAAAAGGTGGCCGCCACCGGCACAGTCATCGGGCACGCCGAGATCCCCAAACGCTGGCAGGAAATCTTCCGCACCGCCCAGGACATCAGCCCGGAGAGCCACATCCGCATGCAGGGCATCCTCCAGAACAACGGGGTCGACTCCTCGATCAGCAAAACCATTAATCTGCCCTCATCGGCCACCCACGACGACGTCCGCACCTCCTACATGCTCGGCTTCGAGTTGGGCTGCAAGGGCTTGACCGTGTACCGCGACGGCTCCCGCGATCATCAGGTGCTCAACACCATGGCCGCAAGCCCGGATAAAAGCGCCACCGTGTCCAGCGATGGGTTGTTCCAAAAATCAACTCTGCCCGATGTGCTCAGCGCCAAGCGCTACCGCCTCAAAGACATCAACGGCGAGACCATTTATCTCATCGTCTGCTTTGACGAAGGTGAAAAACCAATGGAGGTCTTTGCCAAGTTCCCCTTCGACAACCGAGTGGATTTGAAGGATAAGTCCACCATGTGGACCACCACCTGCCGCCTGGTGTCGCTGGCCCTGCGCTATCAGATTCCCATGGATGAGATCATCAAGCAGTTGGATCGCTCCAGCGGCCACATGCTCGATCTGCCCGCCCAGTTGGGCAAGTTGTTGAAGTCGTTCATGGCCGCCACCCAGCATGGGTTTGCCTCGGTGTGTCCGGAGTGTCAGGGGAAGTTGGTGTTTGAGGAAGGGTGTGAGGTGTGCCGGGATTGCGGGTATTCTAAGTGTTCTTGATTGGGAGCATTAATTCTATGGAGTTCCTTAACGAGACCATATTGAATGGTAAATTTTTTAGTGGTTTTGTAATAGGCGTCCTTGTAAAACTTGTTTCAGACATTCTTTATGATAAGCATAAAGAGCAAAAATCTTATAAGTACGAACAAAAACGCTTTGTTGAAATATGCGAACAAATGCCTGATTTTATAGATGAAGTAAAAGAAGCCTTGTCGCTTCAACCAAACAATTTGGTTCGTGATTTTTTTGTCATTCTTGAATGGCAATGTTTAAACGCTGAAAATTGTTTCGTTTTTAAAGATAACGGCATTAACAATTACCTTCATAAAGTCCAGTTGTTGGTAGATTCAGGATATGTCACTGATATCACTCCAAGTAACGCCAAAATGTTTCGCATGAAGGAGCAGTTTGTTGATGCCCTTTTAGGGAAATAGGTTTTGATCGTTTCCACGCTTCAGCGTTAGAGAATTGGGCGAGGTGGGCACGGCTGTATCGTGCCCACCAACAACACGACTTCCTTTCGATTTTCCCCTTCACCATCTGATTTAATTTCCATGCTCTATCTCCCTGCGGGAGGGGCATTCTTTTCTTTGCTTGCCCAAAGAAAAGAATCAAAAGAAAGGGCAGCCCTGCCGCTGAGACGACCCCGTTCGACGGGGTGCGGAACCGGCGGGGCAAAAACTCGCTGCGCTCAAACAGCTTGCCCCTTCATCCGGTCCCGCACCCCGCCGCCCGGCTCAGCGCCAACGGCCCCCACCGTGCCCGAATAATCCTCATCCCAACAAGCAACACCCCGGCGGGTTGCCCCTCCGTGGCCTTGAGAGGTTGCTTGCAACAGTATTGAATGCCGCACCGTCCCGCTTCCTTCATTCCGCCGCGTAGGCGTGAGTCCAGAACCGTTCGTCATCTCTTTTCCCGCTCGAGACAACCGTCGGTGCATAACGGAAACGGCTTTTCTTTTCCTCTGCCTTGTTTTTGGGGCGACGAGGAGAGCGAGGAGAAATCCCGCTTGCCGAAGAGGTGCTTGCCCAATGAAAAGAGAAGATGTTTCGCGTTTGCGTAGGGGCGCAGGGCATGCGCCCAAAAGAATACGCCGTGCGCCCCTACGCTGCAAACACCCAATTCCAGGTTCATCTGCGGCGCATAGGAACCAGCGCCGGGTAGGGTGAGTTCCAATCGTTCGGACCTGTGCCGTTGCGACTGTTGTCGGCAATACATCGCGGCTGATCGTTCCCATGCTCCAGCGTGGAAACGCATCCTGGACGCTCCCGCGTCCGGTTGTGTCCGGCAACATGTCGCAGACACGGCCTGCTCCTATCGATAAGCATGACGCATCGGTGTAGGAGCGGGCCATGCCCGCGATGCTGCTTTGTCACCGCAAAGAAAGAGTGCTTGGCTTATCGCGTCCGGCGGACATGCGGACGTAACCCTGGCGCGAGATCACCGACCATCCCGCCGTTCGGCGCTCGTTCCAGGCGCAAAGGCTCAGGTTATTCAGTCGTTTTCAGTTTGTATTTCATGGTGTTATTGCCTGTGTCCCTCGCCGCCTTTTCGTATCATTTACCGAGTTGAACGGAGGGGCATCCTGCACCCTGCTTGCTCGCAGGCCAACCCGTGCCGTTACATGCGGCCAATTCATGGCTATGGAGAACGCAAAAACCTGGGAGGAAAGCATGAGAAAAACATTGGCGGTTGTATTGACGGTCCTGCTTGCATTGTCCGGCGCGGTTGCCTCATGGGCCGCTGACAAGGATAAACCAGGCAGCAAGGATCATCCCCTGCTGTCGCGGATGCCCGACTTTCACATCAGTGAGTACAAGCTGATCGAGTTTGACAACTACAAGTTCAACGGTGCGGACAAGCAGAAGGTGGTTGTTGAAGGGCAAAAGCTGTACATCGAATACAAACTCAGTAAGGATGCCGCCGTGCCCGGCGAGCTGAAAATCCGTCGCAATATCCAGGAAGCGCTGGTCAAAATTGGCGGTAAGGTGCTTTTTGACGACGATTTTAACCGGTGCTCGACCATTCTCCTGGAGAAAGACGGCAAGGAAACCTGGATCGAGGTGCGCAGTCTTGACAAGACATACCGGCTGACCACCGTTGAGAAGCAGGCTATGAAGCAGGAGGTCGTGGCCACCGCCGAAGTCATGGGCAACGACATTCACGCCACCGGCCATGTTTCTATCTACGGCATCTACTTCGACACCGCCAAGTCCGACGTCAAGCCCGAATCCGCCGCCGCCGTCGCCGAGATCGCCAAACTGCTCCAGAACAACCCCGCCCTGAAGCTGTACGTGGTCGGCCATACCGACAATATCGGTTCCTTTGAGGCCAATATGAAACTCTCCCGTGAGCGGGCCGAGTCGGTTGCCAGGGAACTGACCGGGAAGCATCATATCGCCGCCGACCGCCTGAAGCCGCACGGCGTTTCCTCCCTGGCCCCGATTGCCTCCAACGACGCCGAAGACGGCAAACAGAAAAATAGGCGTGTGGAGCTGGTTAAACAGTAAGCAGGGCGGGCAGGCGTCTGTTGGTTGCTTGCCCGCTCTGCCCTCCTCGTTCGATGTTCAAATAATGGCGGGTAACCTACCCTTTATCCGCAGACCTTTGTGTCTCGAACCCTGACGCGGCATCTGGCGTTGATGGCGACGCTGATCAGTGTGTTGCTGAATTTTCTTTGCAAGAGCGTACAGAATGCATTTTTTAATTGCCATTTAAACGCATCTGTGTTTTAATAGCCGCTCGCCGCTGAGCAACAAACGAGCAGCAGCAATTGATCTTTGAAAACTGAACAGTAAAGAAGAGCGGGCCAAGTAGTAATTGGTTTGAAAACGAGTAAGAAAGTCCAATCGATTTGTGATTG
>NZ_JAVBXR010000086.1 GCF_030824455.1 Desulfobulbus sp. | reverse complement strand
CATCTTCAAACTGCTCCCACGGGTCGCGGTCGTCGTCGGCGCCCAGCCCGATCCAGCGCAGACAACTGCGCACCTTGCGCCTGCGGCTGAGATCGCGGACGCCATTGTGCAAAATCCGGTAAAACAGCGGCTTCCATTCCTCGCTGGGCCGGGACGCGTATTTTTCGACGAATTTGCACATGGCCTCCTGCACCAGGTCCAGGGCGTCCTCCCGGTTGCGGCTGGCAATCAGCGCCACGCGGTACGCCGGCCGTTCAATCGATTGCAGGAAGGATTCCATAGAACAATGCAATATTGCTCATTTATTGCGGGATGCAGGAAGGCCAGCCGCCGGCACGCATTCCTGCATCCAGGTTGCGTTCACCTTGAAGCGCTCCAACCGGTTGCTGATCGTTCCGCATAAATCCCAAGGCGCTTCGCATCGGTTCGGAACGGCAAAGGCAGACTCCGGGACGCTGCATTGCGCGCCGCCAAGGCCGTCGCACAACCATTCGACGCCAGCAAATCAGCCGTTGCGCCGGTCATAGCGGCGATCCACCCGTTGTCCCCGGCTATCCAGGCGATGATCGATCCGGTCGCCCTTGTGATCCAACCGGGTTTCAATGCGGTCGCCTTTGCGGTCCAAATGCAGGGCCCGATTTTCATGGCCGTTGGCGTCGGCGCGCTCAGATTTAAAATCAAGTCGGTCGTTGATCCGCTCGCCCTTGGCGTCCAACCGCTGATCGATCCGGTCGCCGCGCAGATCAAGACGTTGCTCCGCCCGGGCGCCGGCGTCTTCGGCAAAACCAGAACCTGCGGCAAGCAAAACAATGACGACAGCGGCGGCAATGAGTGCTGTGGTTTTCATGTCCCATTCTCCTCAAAATTTAACAGGGTAGTGTGTGGCCTCTGCGTATGACAACGCGCCGGCCGGAGATTGGTTGACAAAAAAACAACGGGTTGAAAAAACAGCGCCGCATACCGCCAGGGAACAGCATTTTCAACCTCGCGGCCGCACAGCGCTGCTCTATTTTTTCCGTGCAGCGCCCCTGTGCTTCCGCCCTCGACCCCGCCCCTGTTTATTAGGATTGGGGCATTTTTTCCAACAAAATTGCCATTTCCCATGCTATACTTTTTGCAAAGTTGGCAGGCTTTGCCGTTGCTTGGCCAGCCGACCTCCCCGAGAAAAAAACTCATCACCACGGAACATCCATATGAAAAACGCTTTCCTTGCCAACCTTTCCCTGAAAAAGAAACTCGTGGGCGGTTTTCTGCTCACCTCGATCATCACCATCATCGTTGGCGGCAAAGGCCTGCTCACCCTCTCGCAAACCACCGCCGACCTGCACAGCCTGCAGACCGAGGAACTCGCCCTCTTGATCACCGCCGAACAGCTGGAAATTCTGGCGCTGAATCACCGCCGCTTTGAAAAGGACGTGTTTCTCAACATTGGCAAGCCGGAAAAGCAGCGGGAATACCTCGCCAAATTCCGGGAAGTCTCCGAAAAAACCACGGCTGCACTCAGCCAGGTCGCCGGTCTGACGGCGACCAACCTGCATCTGTCGGCGGAGGTCAAAACGGCAGTCAACAAAAGCAAAGACGCCTACGGTCAATATGTTGCCGGCTTTCTCGACATCGCGGAAAAGGTGATTGCCGATCCGAGCGCCACGCCTCAATCGGCCAATAAACTGATGGTTCCGATGAAGGACCATATTTACGCCTTTGAAGAAGGCGTCGGCTTGTTGGTGAAGGAGGCCGAGGCATTGATTGATGGGGTCGCCAAGGAAATGACGGCCAGCAGCCGCGGCGCCCAAACCATGATTGCCGTGTTTCTGGCCGTGGGCGTGTGCCTCAGCGTTGTTCTTGGCTTGGTGATCAGCTTGGCGATCAGTCGTCCGATGTCTGCGGCCGCGGCCTTTGCCGGAGAAATGGCCAACGGGGACTTTAGCAAATCCCTGCAGGCTCACGGCAAGGACGAGGTTGGCCAGTGTATCGACGCCCTCAACCAGATGTCGCGCCAACTCAAGGAGACCCTCTACAAGGTGGTCAACGGCGTCGACACCCTCAACGCTTCTTCGACCGAACTGACCCACATTGCCCAGGAAATGACCGCCGAGGCGCAAGCCACCTCCGGCAGGACCGACGCCGTGGCCTCGGCGACTGAAGAGATGACCGTCAACATCCACGCGGTGGCCGCCGCCATGGAGGAATCGGCAACCAATGTGACGATGGTCGCCGCCGCCACCGAGGAAATGTCCGCCACCATCGACGAGATTGCCGCCAACGCCGCCAAGGCGCGCGCCATCTCGGACGAGGCGGTCAAGCAGGCCGGCAACGCCTCAGACCTGATGTCCAACCTCGGGCGGGCCGCCAGAGAGATCAACCAGGTGACCGAAACGATCACTGAAATTTCCGAACAAACCAATCTCTTGGCCCTCAACGCCACCATCGAGGCGGCGCGGGCGGGTGACGCGGGCAAGGGGTTTGCGGTGGTGGCCAACGAAATCAAGGAACTGGCCAAGCAGACGGCAACGGCGACCATGGACATCAAGGCGCGAATCGACGACGTCCAATCAACCACAACCCAGTCGGTGAGCCAGATCAACAGCGTGGCCCAGATCATCAAGGAAATCGACGAGATCATCAACTCCATGGCAGGCGCGGTCGACGAGCAGTCAAGCGCCACCCGCGAGATCACCTCCAACATCAGCCAGGCCTCGGCCGGCATTCAGGAGGTCAACGAAAACGTCAGCAACAGCTCGACCGTGGCCCGCTCCATTGCCGAAAAAATTGCCGGCGTCAACGACTCCACCTCAAAGGTTCTCGCCAACAGCAGCGCCGTGCAACAGAGCTCGACGGGCCTCTCGAAGCTAGCTGAGCAGCTGCATCAGATGGTGTCTCTATTCAAGTTGAACTGAACTGAATTGCGCTGAATCGGACCACGTCGCCTCTGGTTCGGCCGGCTCAATCGCCGGCGGCGACGTCAGATGGCTGGAGAAGGCAGGCGGATGGCGAGGATATCAGGATGGGGAAGAATCGACTGCGAGGGTGGCCAAGCTTTCCCGAGAGGCGAGAGCAGCGTCCAGAACCATTCGCACCTTTTGCGACATTTCCGGAAGCGAGATCGGTTTCATCAACAACTCCTTTACCCCCATCGACTGAGCCTTTTCGCTGCCGATGGCCTCGCTGTGGCCGCTGCAGATGATGATCGGCACGTCCGCCTTGATTGCAATCATTTCGCGGGCGAGCTGCTCGCCGGTCATCAGCGGCATGGTCAAATCCGTAATGACCAGATCAAAGTTGTCCGGGTTGGCCCTGAACAGTTCCAACGCCTCCAGGCTGTTCTGGCGGGAGGTCACCTGATAGCCGAGACTTTCCAAGATCAGCGTTTCCATTTCGACGATCATTTCTTCATCGTCCACCACAAGAACGCGTTCGCTGCCGGCGGGACAGTTGTCCAATCCCTCCGGCGCCTCGCCCCGCCCCAAGTCTTCCGTCAACGGCAGATACACTTTGACGGTCGTGCCCTTGCCCAGCGCGCTTTCAATGGCAATGTCGCCGTCGTGCTCCTTGACGATCCCGTACACCACGGCAAGACCGAGGCCTGTCCCCTTCCCCTGCTCCTTGGTGGTAAAATAAGGTTCAAAAATCTTATCCTTGATGTCCGGATCGATGCCGCAACCGGTGTCGCACACCGAAAACAGCGCGTAGCGACCCGGCGGAAGCGAGACGTCCGCCGCCTCTTCCTGCTCCAACACCGTCGCTTGCAGCCGAATCGCGATATCCCCGCCCGATTGCTCTACAGCATGGTAGGCGTTAATGACCAGATTCATGATCACCTGGTGCAACTGGGTGGGATCGACCAGAACCGACGGGCAATCGTCCTGGATGTCCGTTGTTATGGCTATATTTGCCGGAATGGTTGAGCGGCATAATTTCAGCGCTTCTTTCAGGATCAACTGCATCCGAACGGGGATGATCTTATGTTCCGACTGGCGACTAAAGGCGAGAATCTGGTTGACCAGATCCTTGGCCCGCAGAGCAGCCGTATGCATCCGTTCCACAAAACGCAGATGGGGGCTGCCAGGGGACAGCTGCAGCCGCAGCATTTCTCCGTAGCCCAGCATAGGCTGGAGAATATTGTTAAAATCATGGGCAATGCCGCCGGCCAAAGCGCCGATGGCCTCCATCTTCTGCGATTGGCTGAGGCGGGCCTCCAGGCGAATGCGCTCCTCCTCCGCCTTTTTCCGCTCGGTAATGTCGCGGATCACGCCGACTATGTATTTCTCGCCAATTTTATCGATGTAGCGGGTATTTTTAGTGACAACAACATGAACGATCCCGTGGGCATCGGTGAATGATTCTTCGTTAATGAAGGCCGTCCCGTCCGCCATGACGCGTTCGTCGCTTGCCCAAAACACTTCGGCCTCGGCCTTCGGAAAGAAGTCGTAATCGGTTTTGCCCAGCAACTCGTTGCGAGAGCGGCCCATGAAGGCGCACATGGCGTTGTTGATCAACACCCAGCGATGCCGCTCGTCCTTGACAAACAGGGGATCGCCGATGCTGTTGATGATTTCGTCCAGATAATTCCGCGATTCCGCCAGGGCGGCCTCCGCCTGTTTGCGGGTGGTGACGTCGGCAATGAACCCCTCTATGAAGGCGGGCTTTCCCGCCCCGCCGTCTCGCAGGCCCGCGCTGATGGACACCCAGATCTTGCGGCCGTCGCGGCGATAGCACTGCACTTCAAACCCAAACGTCTTCTTGTAGCTTGAAATGGCCGCGAGCAGGGTGTCGCGGTCCGTCGGGTTCACATAAAACTGTTGCCGGATGTCGGTAATGCTTTCGATGAGTTGCTCGGGTGAATCGTAGCCGAGAATATGGGCCAGAGCCGGGTTGGCGCTGAGGAACCGGCCGTCCAAACTGGTTTGATATAACCCTTCCAGGGCGTTTTCAAAGATGCCCCGGTATTTCTCCTCGCTTTCTCGCAAGCGCTCCATGTAGCGGTTGAGCTCGCTGGTCATGAGATTGAAGGTGCGGGCCAGCGTCCCGATTTCGTCCTGGGAGGTCACGGGCGCGACTTGGGCAAAGTCGCCGCCGATGATCTTTGCCGCGACCTCCGTCATCTGGCGCACCGGCCGGGTGATTGACCAGGTGACCAACAGACAAAAGAGGCCGATCAACCCGGTAATGATCAATCCCGCCAAGCCCATGATGCGGACCATCCGGGTTCGGCCGTCGCTGAGCAGGCTGCTGTAGACCTGGAGTTCGTCCTCATAGACGCTCGTTCCGATCACCCAGTCCCACGGCGCGTAATACGCCAACCGCGCCACCTTCCAGCGCGGTTCGGGCTCGCCTCTGTTTTTCCAGCGATAACGAACCGTTGTCATTTCCCCGGGCTGGAGACGGGTCGCCTTGCCGATGATCTCCTGAATGACGTATCGCCCGTCGCTGTCCTGGTTGGTCCAGACATCCTCGCCGTCTCTCTCGCCTTTATAGGAGATCACATATCGCCCGCGGTCTTCTCCCCCGCCGCCCAGAACATAGATGTACCCGGTCTTGCCCACGCTGCCTTGGAGGATGGCGTGCCGGATGCGCGAGGCAACCGTCTCCTGCTTGACGCCGACATAGAGCATGCCCACCAGGGCGCCCGCATGGTCGCGGATCGGCTCATAAGCGGTCAGATACCAAGCGTTCACCACATAGGCGCGGCCGTGGTAGGTTTGCCCCTTGAGGACGGCGGCGACAACCGCGTTTTCCACGCCGTCCGGCTCGACTGCGGGAATATAGGTTCCGATGGCCCGTTCGCCTGCCGTTGTCCGCACCGTGGTGGCGACGCGCAGCATGTCGCCCCGTTCATTCATCCGCTGGAAGATGGTGGCGGTTTCGCCGACCAGCCGGGTCACCTCATCGACAATCGGCGTTTCCACATCCAGGTCGCTGTTCTTGCCGATCCATTGCTCGCCAACAAGCAGCTTGGGCAGGCTCAGTTCCTGGGATGCTTTGGTGAATTGGTTGGTCGCCGTCCAGGAGGTCGATTCGTTGGCGAGGCGCACGCCCTTGGAACTGGCCAAAAGGTGTCTGGCCACATTGAGATTGTTGTCCACCTGCAGCTGCACCGCCTCATTTTCGGTGCGAACCAGGTTGTAGGCCCCTTGGGTGAGGTGATCGAGGTCGGCGTTGATCAAACCGTCAACCTCGTGCTGCGCCAACTTATTGTATTGGCCGCTTTGCCAGACGGTAAGGAGGACGAGGGCCACCGCTGTGATCAACACGCTGCCGGCGCCCATCAGGGCCACCTTGGCGCTCAGCCGCATGTTTTGGAAAGGATGGAACATAGTCGGGATGATGAAATAGAATTGATCGACGCGGCGGTTGCACGAGCGCTGGGCGCCGCTTAAACGCTGGGTGCCCCTTTAAACGCCGCGCGCCTGCACTGCGCTTCTTACTGCAAGAGAGTGCATGCCTGAGAGTTTTTCACCTGATGCACATATCTCGGCGCCGCCACGCCTCCAATATAAGGCATGTTGCCCGCAACCGTCCAGGTAAATTCAGCCTGCCAGCCCGGCGCCGCCAATGAATTTTCAATGTATTCTCGGCATATTGGAGAAAAACATCCCAACCGTTTGGGAAGACGGACGACGAAGATGGAGCGCAAAGCAGGAGGACAACGGGCACGCGAATGCGTTGTTTGCCCGGTCGGTCTTAACCATATTTAACCGTATCCCAGAGCTTCGAGTTCCTCGTCGCTAAACCCGAAGAAGTGGGCGATTTCGTGCACCACCGTGATCTCGATTTCTTCGAGCAGTTCCTCGCGGGTGGCGCAGCAGGCCTCCAGCGGTTCCTGGAAGATGTGGATGGCGTCGGGATAGAGCGGCGGCTCGCTGGCGCTGCGCTCGGTGAGCGGCACCCCCAGATAGACGCCAAACAGGGGCTCGTCCGGGGCTAGGCCCATCTCGGCGAGGAGGTCCAGGCTGGGACGACGCTTGACCGAGATAACCACGTTGTCGAGATAGGTTCGAATTTCTTCAGGAATGCGGGCAATGGCCTGCTCAACAAGACGGGCAAAGGCGTCAGCGCCGATTCCGGGGCGGTTGGTTCGCATGGGCGGTTCCTGGTAAAATTTGGCGGAGTTTGGCGGAAATTTGCGGAGACGACCTTGTTTTCGCGGCAACGCTCTCAACCGGCCAAGGGCAACGTCTGTTTCCAAACAGACGGCGTTGAGGAGCAGGTTATTCATCGACCGTCTCCCATAACCGCAAGGCGTTCTTGAGGATGCATTCTGCCACATGCGCGACGGATGGGCAACCAATGCCCCCTTCTGCCGCTCATCTTCTTGGCCAAACAAGCAGGGACGCCGTGTCGACCCAAGGGACAAACAAACGAGTTGCATCTTTGCAAGAGAGACGGAATAAAACCGCTTGACATCCCTTGCCCGCCGTTTTAAATATCGATACATGTAAATATAGAAATAATAAACTCTGTTCGTTTTCCAGCCGCCCAAGCCGGCGCGGCCAGAAAAGACGGAAAAAGACTGAGCGCAGGGTCATAACAAACACGACCCAGCACGGCAAGGCGCACGAACAGCGCGTTCCATTGAATCCCAACAGAGGAAGAACCGATGCAAACAGGTTGCGGATGTACATGCAGCAGCGCAGGACCCAAACTGATTTTTGCCTGTTCTGGCTGCGCGGACGTGGGAGAACTGGCGGATCAGGCGGCGCGAAAACTGACCCGTGACGGCGCCGGCAAGATGTTCTGCCTGTCCGGCATTGGCGGGCGGGTCAGCGCCATTCTCAAGTCAACCGAGGCCGCGCAATCCATCTTGGCCATCGACGGTTGCCCGCTTGACTGCACCAAGAAAACATTGGAACTGGCTGGTTTCACCCCAACCCAGCACCTGCGGCTCAACGAGCTTGGCTTTGTCAAGGGGAACACCGAGGCGTCGACCGAGGCCGTCGCGAAGGTGGCCGAACATGCGCAACGCCTTCTGTAAAATCAAGGAGAACAGGGTGAACAAATCTTTTCGTCCCGGCCTGTTCCGGTTGCGGGTGGCATTGTTGTGGGTTGGCCTGATGACGGCCGCGTTTCCGGGCGTGACAGGAGCTGAGCAACTGCCCCAGGTTCCGGTTCCCAGCATGGTCACGATGGTGGATCTGGGCGCAAAAAAATGCATCCCGTGCAAGATGATGGCGCCGATCCTCGAAGAACTGACCAAGGAATACCAGGGTCGGGCCGCCGTGCTGTTTATCGATGTCTGGGAAAACCCGGACGCCGGCCAGAAATTCAACCTGCGGTCCATCCCCACCCAGATTTTCTACGATGCGCAGGGCAAGGAAATCTCCCGGCACGAGGGTTTTATGGACAAGGCGGCCATTGTTGCCGTGCTCCGCCAGCAGGGAGTCCAATAGGTCGTGGACCAGGTGTTTCTGACCATCAACGCGTGGATGAGCCAAGGCCTGCTCTTGGGCGGACTGGGCTGTTTTTTATGGGGCATGGTGAGCGTTCTCTTCAGCCCCTGCCACCTGGCCTCGATACCGCTCATTGTCAGTTATGTCGCCGGCCAGCATCAGATTATCGCCGGACGCCGGGCGGCGCTGTACGCGCTCGCGTTCACCGTGGGGCTGTTTGTCACCATTGCCGCCATTGGTGTGATCTGCGCCCTGCTTGGCCGCATGCTGGGGGACGTTGGCCCCTACATGAGCATCGTGGTGGGCGCGATTCTGGTCTGGGTGTCGCTTGACGTCCTTGGCGTCGCCTCCTGCTCGATGTCCAGCGGCCTGCTCGCCAAAATCCAGGTCAAAGGGGTGGCCGGAGCCTTTATTCTGGGCTTGGCCTACGGCGTCCTTTCCGGCTCCTGCACCTTTGGCTTTATCGCCCCCATCCTCGCCATCATCACCGTGCAGCAGAAAATTTTCACCGGCGTGGTGTTCATCCTCCTGTTTGGCCTTGGCCACTGCATCCCCATCGCGGCGGCAGGCAGCTCGACCGCGCTGGTGCAACGTTTTCTGGACAACAGCGCCTGGCAACGCGGCAGCAGAATCTTCCGCAAACTGGCCGGCCTCTGCATTGGCGCGCTGGGCCTGTATTTCATCGGTCAACCGCTGCTAACCGCCATTTAACCGAGAGAACCCATGAAACCGTTCGTGCGCGTCATGAAGGCCCTGTCCGACCCCAACCGGGCGCGGGTGATCAAACTCCTGGAAGACCGCTCGCTGTGCGTCTGCGAGATCCAGAAAGTGCTGGGACTGGCCCAGCCCACGGTCTCCAGCCACATGAAAATTCTTGAAGACGCCGGTCTGGTCAACAAGGAACGCCAAGGAACCTGGATGATCTACAGCCAGGCCGTGGATAGCGAATCCCCCTATGTGCGCGCCATGCTCAACGATTTGCGCGGCTGGCTGAACGAGGACGAACCACTGCGCGCCATGATCCAAGGCCTGCCCGAGGCCGCCTGTTTGCGGGCCGCCACCCTGAAAAACTGAGGAACCGTCATGGAACCCATTCAACCCTTCAACTGCGGTTGCGGCTGCAACAAACCCGAAGCCTCCGCACCCGCCCCGGCTCCCACGGATGCGGGCGCGGGGTGGACTAAAACCATTGTCCTGGCCGCGCTCGGCCTGGGGTTCTGGTATGCGGTCTACGCCAATCTGCACTCGTTTTCGACCTTCTTCACCTATTCCCTGCTGGGCATTGAACGGCCCAGCCGGCTGGGCGACGCGGTCCAGTTCTTTGTCTACGACACCCCCAAGGTGATGCTGTTGCTCACCCTGATCGTCTTTGCGGTCGGGGTGCTCCGCTCCTTTTTCACCCAGGAGCGCACCCGCAAATATCTGGCGGGCAAGCGAGAGAGCGCGGGCAACGTCATGGCCGCGCTCCTGGGCATCGTCACCCCTTTTTGCTCCTGCTCAGCAGTGCCGTTGTTTCTGGGATTTGTGCAGGCCGGGGTGCCGCTGGGCGTGACCTTTTCGTTCCTCATCGCGGCGCCGATGATCAATGAGATCGCCCTGGTGCTGCTCTACGGTCTTTTGGGCTGGAAGGTGGCGGCCCTGTATCTGGGCACTGGCCTGTTGATTGCGATGGTCGCCGGCTGGGTGATCGGCCGCCTGAAGCTGGAAGGCTGGATGGAAGACTGGGTACGCGAGCTGCGGGCCGGCGAGGCGGTGGTGTTCGAGCAGCGGTTGAGCTGGCGCGACCGGCTGGACCAGGGACGCGAGGCAGTGCGCGACATCGTGGGCAAGGTGTGGATTTACGTGGTGGCGGGCATTGCGGTCGGGGCGCTGATCCACGGGTATGTGCCGGAGGATTTCATGGCCTCGATCATGGGCAAACAGCGTTGGTGGTCGGTGCCGGCGGCGGTTTTAGTGGGCATCCCCATGTATTCCAACGCCGCCGGGATCGTGCCGGTGGTCGAGGCCCTGCTCGGCAAGGGCGCGGCCCTGGGCACGGTGCTGGCCTTTATGATGAGCGTGATTGCCCTGTCCCTGCCGGAGATGATCATCCTGCGCAAGGTGCTCAAGCCCCAATTGATCGCGGTGTTTGTGCTGGTGGTCGGCAGCGGCATTGTCTGCATCGGCTATCTATTTAACATGATTGTATAAAAAGAGGATTCCATGGAAATTAAAGTGTGTGGTCCGGGTTGCACCTCCTGTGAAAAGACGCAAAAGGTGGTTGAAGCGGCGATTGCCGCCAAGGGCGTGGGCGCGGCGGTGGTCAAGGTGAAGGATTTTCAGGAGATCGCCAAGTTGGGCGTCTTTTCGACTCCGGCGGTGGTGGTCAACGGGGTGGTCAAATGCGTGGGCCGGGTTCCCAAGCAAAGCGAAGTCGAGGAATGGCTCGACTGAGCGCAACAACAGTTGAATCGTTTTCCCATGCACCCAACCGCCGAATATCCCCGGAAAGTCTATGTTGAACTGACCACGCGCTGCAATCTCCGTTGCCGGATGTGCGTGAAATACGCCCACGGCAGCTGCATCGAGGAGGGCGACATGGATATGGCCCTTTTCCGGAGCCTGCTGCCGTCGCTTGCCCGCACCCGTTTCCTGGTGCTCAACGGCATTGGCGAACCGCTGCTCCATCCGCAGCTGGACGAGATGATTGCCCTGGCCAGGACGGCTATGCCCGCCAACGGGATCATTGGTTTCCAGAGCAACGGACTGCTGCTTGACCGGTCCCGCGCGGATCTGTTGTTGGCGGCGGGGCTCGACCTTGTCTGCCTGTCCCTGGACAGCCTGGAACCGGTTGCCGGGAGCGGCGGCGAACATCACCGTTCGCCGGTGGAGCGCGCGATTGGCCATCTGGCGCTGGCGCGGCAGGGCAACCCGCGCAGGGTTGGCATCGGCCTGGAGGTGGTGCTCAAGCGGGAGACCGTGGCCCAATTGCCGGCAATCGTCGAATGGGCCGGCACGCGCGGGGTTGACTCGATCATCGTCAGCCACCTCTTCTCCTACGACGGCGCCATGGCAAACGAAAGCCTGTTCAATCCCAACAGCGCCGAGGCAACGACGCTGTTTGCCAAATGGGCGCAAACAGCCAAATCCCAGGGGCTGAACCTGGCCGCTCTGCCCGGCGTGCATCTGCGGTTCGTCAAGAGCGAGGCTGATCATCGTCTGCTCGCCATCGGAGCCGAGATGCAGCGCGAGGCCAGAGAGCGGGACATCTCGCTCCATTTTGCCAATCTGCTCCGATACCGAGAACTGGGCACTGAGGAAGCCGAGGCCTGTTTCAAGCGGGCGCGGAGTCTGGCCGACACGCTTGGCGTCAGCCTCTCGCTGCCGCCGCTCCACGCCCCGGCCAACAGCCAACGCGCCTGCCCGTTCATCGAACAACAGGCAGTGTTCATCGCCCAAGACGGCGAGGTCATGCCCTGCCATTTTCTCTGGCACAGTTATGGATGCATGGTCAACCAGAGCCCCATCCAGGTGCGGGCGCACTCCTTTGGCAACCTCCGGCGCCAATCGCTCCAATCCATCTGGCGCGACCCACGCTACGCCGCCTTCCGCGCCGAGGCAGGCGGCAGCGAATATGCCCCCTGCTGGAGCTGTTCCTCCGGCCCCTGCGCCGATCTGGTCAATCCCAATCTTCTAGGCATGAGCGACTGCTACGGCAGCCTGGCGCCCTGCGGTCATTGCATGTGGAGCCTCGGCTGGACACAGTGCCTCTAGTGGGTCTAGCGGGTCTAGCGCCTCAAAGGCGCTGATTCGCGCCTAACCGGCCCTTTCCCGGATTGCGCATTTCCTCGCAATGGTTACCAATTACAACAGGTGGGAATGATTCTTCCCAACAGGTGGACGAGGTTTTTCTCGTCCCTGCTTCTTGTTTGACGCGAGGTGCACATCATGAAACACTCTATGGATTTCCTTCGAGGACAACGCCATTTCCTCCGGGGCGAATACGGCCGCAGCATCATGGAATTCGGCGGCGCCCTGGATTCGGGTATGGATGCGGCCACGATTCACACGCCGCTGGGTCTGGCCTATTTTAAAAACGCCAATTTTTCCGAGGCGGCCGCGGAGTTCAGCCGCGCCCTCGACCTTGACCCAACCAACGACCATGTCCTGTTCCTGCGGGGCATGGCCCTGTTCAACAACGAAGAGCTGGAAAGGGCGCTGGAGGATTTCAACGACGCCGTCCGGCTCAACCCCAGCCGCGGCCGGATTTTTATAGCCCGCAGCCTGGTTTTCCGGGCAATGGGTGGGAAGGCCGAGGCGGAGCACGATCTGCAGTCGGCCCTTGCCATCGGCGAGGTTGAGGCGGAACTTTTCATCCGCGAGTATTGCCTCACCCTGCCCTTGCGCGGCTTGGCCATGTCGCTGTTTGACGTGGACCGGGCGACTTGGGGCCAGGCGCTGCGAGGCGGAGGAACGGACGCGACGCACTAAAACCTGACCAGCGGCAATAAAAAATGGCTCCCTTTGGGGAGCCTTTTTTTATCGCCGATCGAATCCGAAGCCTCTTGCCTCAGAGTATTGTCCAGAATATGGCCCTAGAGCTTGCGCAACCGGCACATGAAGCTGCGGCTGGTGGAAGTCCCACTCACCGGGCCGCGCACGTCGTCCTCGGTGAGGGCGTTGAGGTTGCCGCGCGGGTCGTAATCACCCCAACCCCAGGCCAGACGAACCATGCCAGGCCGCACCACCGTTGCGATGCGCGCCGTCATTGCAACCGCGCCCTTGGGGGTTTCGATCCCGATTCGGTCGCCCTCGGCTATAGCCTGCAGGGCTGCGTCGTCGGGGTGGATGTCGACCACGCAACCGACGCCGGACTTGAGCAGCGAGGGGATGGCGCGGAACTGGGAGTTGGTGAAACGGATGTCGCGGCTACCGCTGACGCCCAGAATCGGGTAGTCGGCGCTCTGATCGGCAAAGCTGATCGGGTCGGCGCCCAGCCCGTTTGCAAACGGCGTCCCGGAAAATCCGGCCTCGGCCAGCCGGCTGGAAAAGAACTCCACCTTGCCCGAAGGCGTCTTGAACGGCTGATCCCGATATTTCTCATAACGCATCGCCTCGATCCGCAGCCCTTTGCCGTTGGCGCGCAGCTGTTCCACCGTGACCCCGGCGGGCGCCAACTGGTAATCAATCGCCTCCTCCGCTGTCTGCCAGGGAAACTCCTCGTTCAAGCCAAGCCTTCTCCCCAGTTCAAAGACGATCTTCCAATCCGGCCAGGAATCGCCCACCGGCGGAATGACCGCGTCCTGCAAGAACATCGGATTGTTGCGGATGGAGGAGCGGTTGAGTTGCGTCTTTTCAAAGCAGCTGGAAGCCGGCAGGACAACGTCGGCAAGCCTTGCGGTTTCGGTCATGAACAGATCGATCACCACCAGGGTTTCCAACTTGGCAAAGGCCGCCCGGGTGCGGGTGGAATCGGCCATGGTCACCAGGGGGTTGCCGGACTGAACCACCACCATTTTGAGCGGATAGGGGTTTTCCTCGAGAATGGCGTCGACCACGCAGCCCTGCACCTGATTGCCCCAGGTTTCGGAAAAATCGTTGAACAGGGGATAGTCGCGGGTGATCGGCACGGCCCCCTCGGCCAGCCGTTCTTTCAACTGGATGTTGCGCGCCGGGATGGGCTGCGGCAGGACGTCGCCGCCGGGTTTGTCGAGGTTGCCGGTCAGAGCGCGGAGCATGGCAATGGCGCGGGTGGCGTCGAAAACGTCCCTGTGCATGTCCAGTCCGTTGCCGTCGACGATGGCGGCGGGCTTGGTGACGGCGTACAGACGGGCCACTTGCCGAATCTGCTCGGCGCTCAGCCACAGGGTTTCGGCCGCCTGCTCGACCGGGTACTGGGCCGCCGCCTCTTTCAGCGCCTCAAAGCCGACAGTGTATTGCTCAACGAATGCGGCGTCGTACAGTTTCTCTTTGATGATCTCGTTGATCATCGTCATGGCCAGCAGGCCGTCGTGGCCGGGCTTGATCTGCAGCCAGATGTCGGCCTTGCGGCCCAGGGCGGTCCGCACCGGATCAACGACAATCAGGGTTGCGCCGTGCTCCTTGGCCCAATGGATACCCTCGGCCGCGCCCAGGGCGGTGTTGCCGTCATTCTTGCCCCAAACGATGATGCATTGGGCGCTTTTGGCCTCCGGAAAGGCCATGGCCCCATAGACGTAGGAATGGGCAAAATCGCGGCCCACGAAACAGATCGAGCCGTTGCCGATGGTGTTGGGACTGCCGAAGGCGTGCATCAGTCGGTTGGGGTAATCCCAGGGCGCGCCCCAATCGGCGGCCATGCCGCGCAGCCAGGCGATCGCCTGCGCTCCCGATTGCTCGCGGTGGCGGAAGAACTCGGACGCCGCCAGATCAAGCGCCTCGTCCCAGCCGGCTTCGCGAAAGCCCGAGCCGTCCTCTTTTTTGATCAGCGGCGTGGTCAGCCGCGCCGGCGAATAGACGATCTCCGGGGCAGCGGCCAGCTTGGGGCAGGGCAAGCGTTTGTCCGGGTCCAAAAAAGATTTGCGGCGGGCGCCGATCAGACGGTCGCCCTCCACCTCGGCCTCGATGGGGCAGCAGGACGAACAGAGCCGGCAAACGGTATCGATAATCATCGCGTTCTCCTAGCGGTTGGCGTGCACAAAACAGCTGCGGATCAGTTCATAGTGGTTGCTGTGGGTGCGGATCTTCCACCACACGCTGCCCGGCTCATCCACCTGCCAAGCCGGCGCCAGTTGACCCTGCCCCTCGGCCAGCAGTTGCGCCACATTGGCCAGACCCTTGCCCGCGTGCCTGCCGTCGGCCTTGCCGCCCAGCCACTCCTCGACCGGCGCCGCCTCAACCGACCAGGAAAAGGGATCGGAAAGGAGAAACTGGGCGTGCTCGTCGCGGGTGACCCGGTTCATCTCCCACAGATGCTGGATGGGTGAAGGCACCTTGTCCACCAGATTGAGCGAAGAAAATAGCGAGATCGATTTTTTACGGAACGGCAGCGCCAGGGCGTTGGCCACCACGAAGTCGACCCGGTCGCTGCGCCAATCGTCGGGCAGCCGGATAGTGACCTCCCGGCGCAACAAACCCTCGTCTTTCAACGACGCCACCATGGAGCGTTCCCGCATCAACTGCCGGGCGGCGCGGACAAAGGCCTGCGAGGTGTCAATGCCGACCGCGAAATCGCAGCGCGTGCTCATCTCAAAGGTGAAGCGGCCCACGGCGCCGCCGACGTCCAGGGCAACTCCGCCCTGGGGACGCATCAATTCCGCCCAAGTGCGGTAGGCCTGGGAGGCCTGCTCATCCCCCAGCAATTCGCCAAAATGGCTCCACAAATAGGACGACACCACTTCATCGGTCTCGTATTTGTTGAGCGCCCGCTGACTGTCGACGGCGTGCGGATCAAGCAGGGCCACGCCCTCGACGATGGGGAAGAGCGCGGCGCAGTGCGGGCACTTCAACGCCCCGGTTTCGATGTCGCCCCCCTGCTCCTGAATGATGTCGGCAACGAGCGAATGTTCCAGGGGCAGGCAGTGCGGGCAGATGATCAGCTCAAGAAGTTGCTTCTTCATAGTGCTCCTCTAAGAATGCGGCGAAAACGCGCCGGGGAAGAGACGGCGCCGAGAGATAACTAGCGAATTGCACAGGAATTATTCCCAGTCAGCCTAACGACCGATGCGGCATGAGTCAACCCTTAAATGCGCGTTTGCGGCTTTTTCGATCCGCACCCCACCGGGCAAACCGAGCAAATGCAGGCGTTCGCCCGGAGTCGTCCGGAGATGCACGGAGCCGTTCAAGATCGCCCATATTTACAAGCCGGAACAGATGGGCTAGGATGCTCTGTTCTCCATCACTCACCCTTTGCAAGGAACCACACCATGATCAGACGTTTACCGGCCGAGTGGGAGCAGCAGGACGGCGTGCTGCTTGCCTGGCCGCATGCCGACAGCGACTGGCGCGACAATCTCGCGGCCGTTGAAGCGGTTTTTGTCGAAATCGTCCGGGCGATCACCCGTTTTGAGCAGGCGCTGATCGTTGCCCCGGAAACCGCGCCGGTGCGCGAACGACTGCGTCTGGCCGGGATTGACCTGCAACGCGTCAGCCTCTATCCAATGGCGACCAACGACACCTGGGCCCGCGATTTCGGCCCAATCACGGTGCGGGAAGACGAGGTCCCGGTGGTGCTCGACTTCGGCTTCAACGCCTGGGGCCTCAAGTTCGCCGCCGATCTGGACAACCAGATCACCGCCAAGCTGGCCCGCGCCGGCGCCTTTGGCCGGACGCAAACGCACGTCCCCGGACTGATCATGGAGGGCGGTTCCATCGAAAGCGACGGCGCGGGCACGATTCTGACCACCAGCGAGTGTTTGCTCAGCCCCAACCGCAATCCCCACCTCAACCGCCAGTCCATTGAACAGGCGCTTGGCGAGCATCTGGGCGCCGACCGTTTTCTCTGGCTGGAACACGGTTTCCTGGCCGGCGACGACACCGACTCGCACATCGACACCCTGGCCCGGCTCTGCCCGGACAACACCATCGCCTACGCGCGCTGCGAAGATGCAACCGACGAGCACTTTGCCGCCCTGGCCGCCATGGAGGCCGAACTGCAGGCCTTTCGCACCGTCCGGGGCCAGCCCTACCGCTTAATCCCCCTGCCCTGGCCCGCAGCCTGTTGGGACAAAGACGGCCAGCGTCTGCCCGCCACCTACGCCAATTTTCTGATCATCAACGGCGCGGTGCTGGTTCCAACTTACAACGACCCGCAGGACGCGCATGCCCTGCGGATCATCGGCCAGATCTTTCCCGAACGAGCAATCATCGGCATCGACTGCCGCCCCCTGATCGTCCAGCACGGCTCGCTCCATTGCGTAACCATGCAGATTCCCCGAGGAACATTGCCATGACCACCCTTCGCGTCGGCCTGGTGCAGCAGCGCTGCACCGACAACCGCCAGGAAAACATCGACAAAAGCATCCTGGGCATCCGCGAGGCGGCAGCCCAGGGCGCCCGGTTGGCGGTGCTGCAGGAACTGCACTGCTCGCCCTACTTCTGCCAGACCGAGGACACCCGCTGCTTTGATCTGGCTGAACCGATTCCCGGACCATCCACCGAAATCTTCGCCGCCCTGGCGAAAGAGCTGGGCCTGGTGATTGTGACCTCGCTGTTTGAACGCCGCGCGCCGGGCCTGTACCACAACACCGCCGTGGTTCTGGAGGCGGACGGCTCCATTGCCGGCCGCTACCGCAAGATGCACATCCCCGACGATCCCGGCTATTACGAAAAATTCTACTTCACCCCCGGCGACCTGGGCTTCACTCCAATTGCGACCTCGGTCGGCCGGCTAGGGGTGCTGATCTGCTGGGACCAGTGGTATCCGGAAGCGGCCCGACTGATGGCCATGGCCGGAGCCGAGCTGCTGATCTACCCCACCGCCATCGGTTATGATCCCGGCGACACGCCCGACGAACAAACCCGCCAGCGCGAGGCCTGGACCACCATCCAGCGCAGCCACGCCATTGCCAACGGCGTCCCGGTGCTCAGCGTCAACCGGGTGGGTTTT